>NZ_JBHXTE010000063.1:0-51550 GCF_042677545.1 Streptomyces sp. NPDC127108
TGTGGGGGGCGGCGGGGCGCTTGCGGGGACGTCGGGTGTGGTGGCGGGTGCTGGGTCGCTCGGGGACGGTGGGGAGGTGACGGTGGGCGGTGAGCCCGGTGCCGGGGCGGTGGGGGGCGGCTCGGGTGCTGAGGGGGGCGGTGGGCAGGCGGTGGGCGGTGAGCGGGTCGGGCCGGGTTGTGCTGGTGTCCCACTGTCACGGGCGGGTGGGTGGGACGGCAGCCGCGGAGCGGCGGGGGGCGGTCACCCCGGTGCCGGGACAGGGGCGGACGACGTGGGGAACGCGCGGTGGTGGGCGCGGCACCTGCTGCGGGAGACGCTGCTCCGCGTGGCCGACGCGACCCCGTACACCGGCGTCCTCCAACGCCTCGCCGCCCAGAGCCAGTTCGGGCCCGACTTCTGGCTGGCGCTGCCCCTCTCGGAGGCGGCCAGGTTCGAGCTGCTGCGGGCCGTCGTGGTCCACGACGGCCCGCCCGGCACCGGGCGCCGCTGCCTGGACGCCGTCGCGGAGCGGCTCGCCGCCGACCCCGCCGCCGTACAGCACCACCTGACCCGCTGGTTCGCCGACGAGAGGCCGTTGCGCGCCGCCCCCGAGGCGACCGTCGCCTCCGCCGCCCAGGCCCTCCTCCACACGCACCGCCACCGCGCCGTCGACGACCTCACCGAAGCCCTCGTCGACTGCGTCCACCCGCGCGCCGACGAACTCCTCGGCGCCCTCGCCGAGGACGAGCCGTCCGCGCTCTGCCGCGCCGTCGACCGCTGGGCCCACGACACCCGCCCCGCCCGCCGCGTCGCCGCCGCCACCCACGCCCCGCGTGCCGCCCGGCACACCTCCGGCGAGGCCGACCGCCGCCTGCTGCGGTACGCGGCCCAGACGCTCCTGGAGCGCCCCGACGACGAGGCCCTGCACGGCGCCGCCCTCGGCCTCCTCGTCCGCGACCCGCACACCCGCGCCCGCCACCTCCCGTACGCCCTGCGCCGCTTCGCCACCGGCGACCCGGGCCTGCCCGCGAGCGCCCTCGCCGCCGCCCTCGGCACCCACCCGGAGCCGGTGCTCGCCGCCTTCCGGGACCGGCTGCACACCCGCGACACCGGCACCGCCGAGGTCCTGCGCGGCCTCCCCGACGTGCCCTCGCCCGCCCTGGCCCGGCGCGTGGCGGACCTCGTGCGCGAGCGGGTGGAGCAGTGCCCGCGCGCCGCCGCGGACGCGGCGGCCCACGTGGACCTGCGCCTCGAACGGGGGCCGGAGGCGCGAGCCGAGCTGTTCCCGCTGGTGGTCGCCCTGCTGAAGGGACGCGGCGCGGACGTGCGCGTCGCCCTCGCCCCCGCCCTCGCCGCCCCCGGCACCCCCGTCTCGCGGCCCCTGCGCGCCGAGCTGCTCGACCTGCTGCTCGCCGCCGAGCGGGAGCCCGTCGTCTTCGAGGCCGTGCTGCGCGCCGTCGGCGGCCGGGGCGGCGGCGCCGAGCGCGACCGCGATCTCGTCCGCCGCACCGCCCTCCTCGCCGGCCGCACCCCGGAGGGCGCCACCGCCTTCGACCGCGCCCTGGTCGACGTGGCCCGGCGCGTCCCCGGCTTCGCCGCGCGGCTCATGGGCTGGCTCACGGACGCCCCGCAGGACTGGGCGGCGCTGGTCGGGCCGAGCGCACGGCGCACCATCGAGCACCTGACCGGCGAGGTGCCCGTGTCGGCGTGAGCTCCGCCACCCCGGCCGATGCGGGCGACAAACTGTCGGCATGGCAGTCTTAGACCTGCGCAATCGGCAAGGGAACGTACAGACGTACGGGCGTACGGATACATACACGGGTTCGGCGAGGAGCGAAGACAGTGCAGCGCTGGCGTGGCTTGGAGGACATTCCCCAGGACTGGGGGCGCAGCGTCGTCACCATTGGTTCCTACGACGGCGTGCACCGCGGTCACCAGCTGATCATCGGCCGCGCGGTGGCCCGCGCCCGTGAACTGGGCGTGCCCGCCGTGGTCGTCACCTTCGACCCGCACCCGAGCGAGGTCGTGCGCCCCGGCAGCCACCCGCCGCTGCTCGCCCCGCACCACCGGCGCGCCGAGCTGATGGCCGACCTCGGCGTGGACGCCGTTCTCATCCTCCCCTTCACCACCGAGTTCTCGAAGCTCTCGCCCGCCGAGTTCGTGGCGAAGGTCCTCGTCGACAAGCTGCACGCCAAGGCCGTCGTCGAGGGCCCCAACTTCCGCTTCGGCCACCGCGCCGCGGGCAACGTCGAGGTCCTCGCCGACCTCGGCCGGACGTACGACTACGAAGTCGAGGTCATCGACCTGTACGTGAGCGGCACGGCGGGCGGCGGCCAGCCCTTCTCGTCCACGCTCACCCGCCGCCTCATCGCCGAGGGCGACGTCGCGGGCGCCCACGAGATCCTGGGCCGCCCGCACCGCGTGGAGGGCGTCGTCGTCCGCGGCGCCCAGCGCGGCCGCGAGCTGGGCTTCCCCACGGCCAACGTCGAGACCCTGCCGCACACCGCGATCCCCGCCGACGGTGTGTACGCCGGATGGCTGCACGCCGACGGCGAGGCGATGCCCGCGGCCATCTCGGTCGGCACCAACCCCACATTCGACGGCACCGAGCGGACCGTCGAGGCCTACGCCATCGACCGCGTCGGCCTGGACCTGTACGGTCTGCACGTCGCCGTCGACTTCCTCGCCTTCGTCCGCGGCATGGCGAAGTTCGACTCGATCGACGAGCTGCTCGTCGCGATGGCGGACGACGTGAAGAAGTCCCGGGACCTGGTCGCGGCGGCGGACGACGGCAGTTAAGAGCCCGTCCGGCGTTTGAGGACGAGCCCGCAGGGCGATCGGCGGCGACCGGGCCCACGGCCGCCGTCACGCCGACCGCCAGGTCAGCCCCGAACCGCCGCCCAGTGACAGGCGACCTGCGTCCCCCCGGCGCCGGAAAGCACAGGCAAGTCCTTCGTGCGGCAGTCGCCCGCCACGCCGGCCCGCTCCGCCTCCCCGCTCGCGAGGATCTGACAGCGCGCGTGGAACCGGCACCCGCCCGGCACCCGGGACGGGTCCGGCGGCTCGCCGGTGAGCACCACAGGATCCCCCTCCGCCTCCGGAAGCACGGACAACAGCGCCTGGGTGTACGGGTGCTGAGGTGCCGTCAGGACCTGCTCGACCTCTCCGGTCTCCACGATCCGGCCCAGGTACATGACGGCGACCCGGTCGGCGATGTTCCAGGCCAGACCCAGGTCGTGGGTCACCACCAGCGCGGACAGACCGAGGTCCTGGCGCAGCCGGAGCAGCAGCGCCAGGATCTCGCCGCGCACGGACGCGTCCAGGGAGGCCACCGGCTCGTCCGCGACGATCAGCTCGGGCTCCAGGACCAGCGCGCCCGCGATGACGACGCGCTGGCGCTGGCCGCCGGACAGCTCGTGCGGGTACCGCAGGAAGAACCGCTCCGGCGGCCGCAGCCCCGCCCGGGACAGGGCCGCGCCGACGGCGGCCCGCTCGTCGCCCCCGTACCCGTGGATGCGCAGCCCCTCCGCCACGGCCTCGTACACCGTGTGCCGGGGGTTGAGCGAGCCGCTCGGGTCCTGGAGCACGAGCTGGACGCGCTTGCGGTACGCCTTCAGGGCGCGGCCGCGGTAGTCCAGCGGCTTGCCGTCGAAGGTGACGCGGCCCGACGTGGGCGGCACGAGGCCGAGGAGGGAGCGGGCGAGTGTCGTCTTGCCGCAGCCCGACTCGCCCACGAGCGCGACGATCTCGCCCCGCCGGATGTCGAGGTCCACGCCGTCCACCGCGCGCGCCGGGTCGGCGCCCCGGCGCCCGGGAAAGGAGATGCGCAGGTCGGAGGCGGTGAGGAGCGGCGCGGAATCGGTCGGGGGCTCGGTCGGGTCGAGGGTGGCTTCGGTGGTCATGCGCTTCTCCTCGGGGCCGGGCGCCCGGGTGGGCGGATCATGGCGTACGCCGGGTGGTGCGCGGCGTGGGGCGGTGGCGGGGCGGCGTACGCGGAGCGCGCTTCCCGGCGCCCAGCCGTTCGGCCCGCTCCGCGAGGCGACACCGTCCACGACCCCGTCACGGCGCGCCCTCCACCACCGGAGCCGATGACCGCGCCGTCTCCCCGGCCTCCCCGGACCCCGGCGCGCCCACGTGCACGCACGCCGCCCGCCGCGCCGGTCCCGCCGCGCGCAGCGCCTGGTCGTCCGTCGAGCAGGACTCGATCGCCTCCGGGCAGCGCGGATGGAACGTACAGCCGGAGGGCAGCGCCGAGGGGTCGGGCGGGTCGCCGGGCAGGCCGCGGGGCGCGAACCGCGAGGACGGGTCCCCGATGCGCGGGAACGCCGCCGACAGGGCCTTGCCGTACGGGTGCCGCGCCCGCTCGTACACCTCCCGCGCCGGACCCTCCTCCACCACCCGTCCCGCGTACATCACCGCGAGCCGGTCGCAGGTGTCGGACAGGACCGCCAGGTCATGGCTGATCATGATCAGGCCCAGGTCCTGCTCGGCCACGAGCTGCTCGATGAGGCGCAGGATCTGCGCCTGGATCATCACGTCGAGCGCGGTCGTCGGCTCGTCGGCGATGATCAGGCGCGGGTCGCAGGCCAGCGCCATCGCGATCATCACGCGCTGGCGCTGGCCGCCGGACAGCTCGTGCGGGTAGGCGTCCGCGCGTGCGCCCGGAAGACCCACGTGTTCGAGCAGCTCGCGGGCCTTCTTCTTCGCGCCGGCCGGGGTCGCCTTCTTGTGCAGCAGGATGGGCTCGGCGATCTGGTCGCCGATGCGGTGCACCGCGTTCAGGGAGTGCATCGCGCCCTGGAAGACGACGGACGCGCCCGCCCAGCGGACCGCGCGCACCCGGCCCCACTTCATGGCGAGCACATCCTCGCCGTCGAGCAGGATCTCGCCGGTCACCTTCGTGCCCGCGGGCAGCAGCCGCAGCAGCGCGAGCGCCAGCGTGGACTTGCCGCAGCCCGACTCCCCGGCCACGCCCAGCTTCTGCCCGGCGGCCACGGAGAGGTCGACGCCGCGGACGGCGGCGGCCCCGGACGCGTACGTCACCGTGAGGTCCCGTACGTCGAGCAGGGGTTGTCCGGCGCCCGCGTCGGCCGCCGTGGTCTCGGTCGTCTCGGTGGTCAACGGGACACTCCCAGCCTGGGGTTGAGCACGGACTCCACGGCCCGCCCGCACAGCGTGAACGCGAGCGCGACGACGGCGATCGCGATGCCGGGCGGCGCCAGGTACCACCAGTCGCCCGCGCTGACCGCGCCCGCCTCGCGCGCGTCCTGCAGCAGGCCGCCCCAGGAGACGACCGTCGGGTCGCCGAGGCCGAGGAACGCGAGCGTCGCCTCGGTGAGGATCGCGCTGGAGATGACGAGCGTGGTCTGCGCGAGGACCAGCGGCATGACGTTGGGCAGCACGTGCCGGGCCATGATGTGGCCGTGACCGCCGCCGAGTGCCTGGGCCCGCTCGATGTAGGGCCGGGACTCCACGGCGAGGGTCTGGGCGCGCACCAGACGGGCCGTGGTCGGCCACGTCGTCACGCCGATCGCGAGGATGACGGTCCAGACGGAACGGTCCATCACGGACGCGAGCGCGATGGCGAGGACGAGCGTCGGCATCACCAGGAACCAGTCGGTGACCCGCATGATGACGGTCGCGTACCAGCCCCGGAAGTGACCCGCGGTGATCCCCACGATCGTCCCGATGGCCACCGAGAGGAACGCCGCGAGCAGTCCGACCGTCAGCGAGATGCGCGCGCCCCACACGAGCAGCGCGAGCAGGTCGCGGCCGAACTGGTCGGTGCCGAGCGGGAATTCACCGCTCGGCGACTCCATGGCCTTGCCCGGCGCCTCGGTCACGCTCTGCGCGTCCGAGCCGACGAGCAGCGGCGCGAACACCGCGGCCAGGGCGATCAGGACCAGCGCCACCAGGCCGAAGACCCCGGCCCGGTGGGTGCGGTACTCCCGCCAGAAGCGGGCCGCGGAGTGCCGTCTGCGGGTCCAGGCGAGGGCGCGCGGGCTCTTCGCCTCCGGCGGGGCGCCCGTCTTCTCCGGCTCCTGCGGCGCGGGGACGGAGGAGGCTGTCTCGGTCGTCATCGGCCCACCCTGGGATCGAGCAGCGGATAGATCACGTCGGCCACCGTGTTCATCAGGATCACCGCCGTCGCGAAGACGAAGAAGAGCCCCTGCACCAGCGGCAGGTCCGGCACGCTGAGCGCCTGGTAGAACAGGCCGCCGAGCCCGGGCCAGGAGAACACCGTCTCGACCAGGATCGCGCCCGCGACCACCGTGCCCAGGTTCACGAACATCAGGGTCACGGTGGGCAGGAGCGCGTTCGGCACGGCGTGCCGCCGCCGCACCAGGTCGTCCCGCAGCCCCTTGGCCCGCGCCGTCGTCAGATAGTCGCTGCCCATCTCGTCGAGCAGCGACGAGCGCATGACGAGCAGCGTCTGCGCGTACCCGACGGCGACGAGCGTGACCACCGGCAGGACCATGTGGTGCGCGACGTCGACGACGTACCCGAACCCGCTCTCGTCACCGCTCTCCATGCCGCCCGTGGGGAACATCCCGGGCAGCGGCCCGACCCCCACGGAGAACGTGATGATGAGCAGGAGCCCGAGCCAGAACGACGGCACCGAGTACAGGGTCAGGGCGAGCCCGGTGTGGAAGCGGTCGCCGAAACGCCCGTTGCGCCAGGCCGTGCGCGTCCCGAGCCAGATGCCGATGACCGTGTAGAGGACGTACGCCGTGCCGGTGAGCCACAGCGTCGGGCCGAGCGCCTCCGTGATCTTCTCCATGACGGGGGTGTGGAACTGGTACGACGTGCCGAAGTCCCCGGTGAGGACATTGCCGCAGTAGTCCGTGAACTGCTTCCACACCGGCTGGTCGAGCCCGAACTCCTTGCGCATCGCGTCGAGTTGCTCGCTGGAGACCCGGCGCCCGCCCGTCATCTGCTTCACCGGGTCGCCCGGGATGAGCCGGAACAGGAAGAAGCTGGTGACGAGGACGGCGAACATCGAGACGAGCGCGCCGCCGAGCTTGCCCGCGACGTACTGGAGATAGGCGCCCGTGTTGCCCGCCCGGGGGCCGCGGCCCCGGAGGCCGGCCGGATCGGCCGGTCCGCCGGAAGCCGCGTCCTTGGCTTCGGCCTCGGCGGCGAGGATCGCCGCCGGATTCCGTTCGCCCCCGGTCATGCGTCACTCGCGGTGTGGGGGGACGTACGCGTGCTGTGGGGGGACGTCCGCTTGGCTGTCATCCGCTGGTGTCTCATGCGTTACTCGCGGTCCTCTGCGGTCGAGCGGCGGCGCATGGCGATCAGGACTCCGCCGCCCGCGAGCACCACCGCGGCGACGGCGATACCGATGATGACACCGGTCGAGCTGCCACCATCGGAAGAACTCTTCCCACTCGCCGGGACCGCCGACCACCAACTCCAATAGCCGTCCTGACCGTAGATGTTCCCCGCCGCCGACGGCATGGTGGTGATGGACTTGATCTGGTCCGTGCGGTAGGCCTCCACGGCGTTCGGATACGCCATGACGTTCATGTAGCCCGAGTCGTACAGCCGCGACTGCATCTGCTTGACGAGCGCGGCCCGCTTGTCCGGGTCGTACTCGGCGAGCTGCTTGTCGTACAGCTCGTCGAACTTCTTGTCGCAGATGAAGTTGTCGGTCGCCGCGCTCTCCTTGGCCTTCTCCGGCAGTGCGGGGCAGGTGTGGATGCCGAGGACGAAGTCCGGGTCGGGGTTCACCGACCAGCCGTCGAAGGCGAGGTCGTACTCGCCCGCGTACCAGGGCACGGACACGTCGTCGAGGCAGTTGACCTTCAGGCCGATGCCGAGGTCGCCCCACCACTCCTTGAGGTACTTGCCGACCGCCTTGTCGTTCGGGTCGGTGGCGTGGCACAGGATCCGGAAGTCGAGCGGCTTGCCGTCCTTGCCGACGCGCTTGCCGCCCTTCTTCTTGTACCCGGCCTCGTCGAGGAGCGCCGCCGCCCGCTTCGGGTCGTAGCCGAGCTCCTGGTCGGGGGAGGGCTTCCAGGCGTAGTCGGAGAAGCGCGGCGGGATGTACCCGGCGCCCTCGACGGCGTTGCCCTGGAACACCTTGTCGACGATCGTCTTGCGGTCCACGGAGAGGAAGAGCGCCTGCCGGACCCGCTTGTCGAGCAGCGCGGGGTGGCCGTCGCCGAACTTCTTGCCGTCGAGCGTGCGCGCGCCGGGGTTCGTGGCCAGGGCGAAGAAGCGGCGGCCCGGGCCTTCGTTCACCTTGATGTCCGACTCGCCCTTGAGGCCGTTCGCCTGAGCGGGCGTCAGCGCGGGCTGGCCCGCGACGAAGGACACCTCACCCTTCCGCAGCGCGGCCACGGCCGCGTCCTGGTCCTTGTACGTCTTGAAGACCAGCTCGTCGAACTTCGGCGCGCCGCGCCAGAAGTCCTTGTTGGCCTTCAGCTTCACGTACTGGTCGACCTTGAAGTCCGTGAGGATGAAAGGACCGTTCCCGACGATCGGGAAATCCTCGTCGTTGTTGAACTTGGAGATGTCGTCGACCTTCTCCCAGACGTGCTTGGGCACGATCGGGATGTCGAGTGCCGCCATGGTCGACTGCGGCTTCTTCAGTTCGACGACCAGTTTCGTCGGACTCGGCGCCGTCACCTTCTTGAAATTGGTGACGAAGTTGGAGTTCGGCGTCGCCGTGCCCTCCTTGGACATGATCTTGTTGAACGTCCAGGCGGCGTCCTCGGCCGTGGCCTTCTTCCCGTCCGACCACTTCGAATTCGACCGGATGGTGTACGTCCAGGTGAGCTTGTCCGCGGACGGCTCCCACTTGGTGGCGAACGCCGGGATGCTGTGGTTGTCCTTGGCGTCGTAGTTCGTCAGGTACTCGTACGTCAGCCGGTGGATGCTGGTGGACAGCAGCCGCTGCGCGATGAACGGGCTGAGCGAGTCGACGCTCTGCGCCACCGCGACGGTCAGCGTCTTCTTGTCGTCCGCCTTCGCCTCGGCCTGCTGCGGCGCCGGGTTGAGCGGGGTCGCGAGGCCCGCGGTGAGGGTGAAGGCGGCGACCGCGCCGGCGGCGAGGAGGAGGCGGGGGCGCCTGCGCTTCCGCGCGGGGGCCGCAGCGGCGGCTCGGGCCGCTGATGATGACCGTGTTCTGCCGTGCTGATCTTTTGTGTCCATGGATCGGTGACCTCGCGTCATCGCTTGCGCAGAGATGGCTGGTTACGGCTACGTGATCAAGGAACGTCCGGTTGGTTGTTGTGTGTGTATCAGCGCCGGTCATCGCGCGTCAACGGCCGGTGAACCCCATGTGGCCTGCGGAAATAACGAGTTGACCGGGAATTCATCCGCATTGGTCAAGACCACTGACGCCGTGCTGGCCAGAGAGTGGCACGCAAAAGCGCCCCGCCTTTTCGCTGGCGGGGCGCTTGCGGGGTTCCGATGTGTATCCGGTGTATCCGATGTATCCGGTGTATCCGGTGTTTCCGGGAAGGGGGTGGTTACTGCTGCTGGGGTGGCTGCGGCTGCCAGCCCTGTGGTCCACCGGCGGGGGGCTGGGGCTGCTGGGGGTGCGGCGGCTGGGCTTGGGGGTGCGGTTGGGGGGCCGCCCCGGCCTGCGGCTGCTGTGCGCCCTCCTGTGGCACGGTCCCGTAAGGCTGCTGCGCGCCCTCCTGCGGCACGGCCCCGTACGGCTGCTGCCCGCCCCCGGCATACCCCTGCCCCGGCAGCGGCGGAGCGACCCGCGGCGGCGGGTTGCCGTCCGACGTCCAGAGCCCCTGCGCCTGCTGCGCCCGTACGAAGTCCTCGGCGACCATCGCCGAGAGGTTGAAGTACGCCTCCCGCACCTTCGGCCGCATCATGTCCAGATTGACCTCGGCCCCGGCGGCCAGGTGCTCGTCGAAGGGCACCACGACGACCCCCCGGCAGCGGGTCTCGAAGTGGGACACGATGTCCTCCACCTTGATCATCTTCCCGGTCTCACGGACCCCGGAGATGACGGTGATGGACCGCGAGACGAGGTCCGCGTACCCGTGCGCGGACAGCCAGTCCAGCGTCGTGGACGCGCTGCTCGCCCCGTCCACGGACGGCGTGGAGATGATGATCAGCTGGTCGGCGAGGTCGAGGACCCCGCGCATCGCGCTGTAGAGCAGTCCGGTGCCGGAGTCGGTCAGGATGATCGGGTACTGCTTGCCGAGCACGTCGATCGCGCGCCGGTAGTCCTCGTCGTTGAACGTCGTGGACACGGCCGGGTCGACGTCGTTGGCGATGATCTCCAGGCCGGACGGCGCCTGCGAGGTGAAGCGCCGGATGTCCATGTACGAGTTGAGGTACGGGATCGCCTGGACCAGGTCGCGGATCGTCGCCCCGGTCTCGCGCCGCACGCGCCGCCCGAGCGTACCGGCGTCCGGGTTGGCGTCGATGGCGAGGATCTTGTCCTGCCGCTCGCTGGCGAGCGTCGAGCCGAGCGCGGTCGTCGTGGTCGTCTTGCCGACACCGCCCTTGAGGGAGATGACCGCGATGCGGTAGCAGGAGAGGACGGGGGTGCGGATCAGCTCCAGCTTGCGCTGGCGCTCGGCCTCCTCCTTCTTCCCGCCGAACTTGAACCGCGACCCGCCGCCCGCGGGACGGCTGCTCTTCGCCTTCTGCTTCTTGTTGTTGAGCAGCCGGTCGGAGGACAGCTCCACGGCGGCGGTGTACCCGAGGGGCGCGCCGGGGTTGGTCCGCTCCCGCTGATCGTGCTGCACGGGCTGCGGCCAGGCGGCACCGGCGCGGGGGTCGGCGGGGGCTTGGGGGGCCTGGGGGGCCTGGGGCATCTGGGGTGCTTGGGGCTGCGCCTGGGCCTGGGGCTGTGGTTGGGGCTGGGCCGCAGGGGGCTGGGTGTGCGGTGCCTGGGGCTGTACGGCCTGCGGCTGCGCGGCCTGCGGCTGCATGGCCTGCGGCTGCTCCGGTGCGGGAGGCGTGGGCTGCTGGCCGAGCTGGTTCGGGAACTGGCCCTGCTGGAAGGGGGGTTGGGCCTGGGCGTGCGGTTGCGCGGGCTGCTGGTAGGGGCCGCCGCCCGGCAGCTGTCCCGGGATGTGGGGGTGCTGCGCCTGCGCGGCTTGAGCGGCCTGGGCGTCCTGCGGAGGCTGGGCCTGCGGCTGGGCGGCCTGGGGCGGTGCCGTCTGCTGCGGGGGTACGGGCGCCGGGGGCGCGGCCTGGGGCTGCGGCTGGGGTTGGGCGGCCGAGAGGAGGGGCTGAGGTGCCTGAGGTGTCTGAGGTGCCTGGGCCTCTGGCGTGTGGGGTGCCTGAGGGGTGTAGGGCGCCTGAGGGGGCTGCGGTGCCTGGGCTGTCTGAGGCGGCTGGGGGAAGCCGTAACTTCCCTGCGGTGTGGGGGAGTTGGCCTCCGGTGCGGGGGTCGGGGTCGGCGTCGGGAAGCCGTATCCGCTCTGCGGCGGAGCCGGGGTTTCGGCGGGCTGTGTGGGCGCCGGGAAGCCGTACCCGCTCGGCGGGGGAGTGGGCGTCTCGGCGGCCGGGGCGGGCGCGGGCGCCTGCGCGGTGGGGGCGGCCGGGGTGGTGGGCGCGGTCCAGGGCTGCGGCGTCGGCGGCTGGGGCTGCGGCTGGGCCTGGGTCGGGGCGGGCTGCTGGTCCTGGGTGACGGGGGTCGGGTCCGGGGCTGAGACCGGGGCCGGGGCTGGCGTCGGGGCCTGGGTCGGCGCGGGCCACTGCGGGGCGGAGGTCGGTGCCGCGGGCTGGAACGCGGGCGGCAGCGGCGGGAGTCCGGCCTCGGGGGTGGGCGGCGGGGTCCAGGCGGGCGGGGTGGAGTCCTGTACGTCGTCGAGGGCGGCCGGGGCCTTGGGGGCGGGGCCGGGGGTGGACTCGGTGTGGGGCTCGGGGGTGGGGTCGGACGTGGCGTCGGAGGTGGCGTCGGGCTTGGGCTCGGCGTCGATGGTCGGCGCCACGTCGGCCTCGGCCTCGGGCGTCGGCGCCGGGTCGGCCTCGGGCGTCGGCGCTGCGTCGGCCTCGGCCGGGGTGCCGGTCTCGGCCTCGGGCTCGGCGTCCTGATCGTCGCCGCTGCTGGACCGGGGGTCGGCGCCGAAGGATCCGGCGACGAGCGCTGCGGCGAGGGAGTCGAAGTCGGTGCTGGTGCTGGTGCCGGAGTCGACGTCGGAGCCAGAGTCGGAGGCCGAGCCGGCTTCGGCGTCGGCGGCGGCCTCGTCGGCGTCGGCCCGGGAGACGGCTTCGGCGGACTGCCCCGCAGCCTCAGGCTCCGCATCGTCCCCGGAGTACTCGGCGTCCTCGGCGTCCTCGACCACGGCACCGGAAGCCGACTCACCGACGAGTCCCTCATCGGAGCCGACACCGGCGACGTCCCCGACCGCACCCGAGTCGGTCGGACGCGCGTCCGTCAGACCTGCGCCGTCCGGACCATCACCCGCGTCGGCCTTCTCCCGACCAGTGCCCGCCTCACCCTCATCACTTCCGGCATCGCCCGGCGCGGACGCGCGGGAAGCATCCCGCTCGGCCATCTCACGCCGCAGGGCGGCGGGGGAGAACCGCATGGTGGCGCCGCTCTCCAGGTCACCACCGCCCAGGGCGTCACCCCCGAGGCTCTCGGCGACGGGAGCGGCGGCCCGGTCCTCGTCGGAGGAACCGGTGCCCGAAGCGTCTCCGCTCCCGGCACCCACACCACGTACCGGAACGGAGGAAGAGACGCCTGCCACGGCGCCGCCCCAGTCCGCCACGCCCCCGGAAGCCGGAGGAGTCACCGGCGGGGCGGGCGGAACAGCGGGAGCCGTCGGCGGCACGGGCGGAGCGGGCGGGGTGATCGGCTGCCCCGTCGGCGGCGCGAGCTGGAACCCACTGCCGACAGGGAGCTTCGGCACGGCGCTTGCCGGAACGCCGGCAGGCACACCGGACCCACCGGAACCCGCACCGGACTCACCGGAACCCGTACCCCAAGATCCGGCCGGAACCTCGGAGCCCCCGGCAGCACCGGACTCGGCGGCAGCGGCGGCATCCGCCCCCGGAGCGGAACCGGCCGAAGGCGAAGGAGAGGCGGACGCGTCACCGGAGCCGACGACGGAAGCAGGAGTGGAGACGGCGGATGAGGAGGGCGACGCGGACGGCGTCTCCCCGGCACTGCCGGACGCGTTCTGCGTGTACCAGGCGGGCGGGGCATAGTCGATGGTGAACTCGCCCGTTGTCTCGGCAGCGGACTCCGCGTCGGACTGATCGTCGACGGGTGTGTCCCAGCCGCCGCGGATCTTGTCCCGATCGCTGTTCACAATGCCTCCTGGTGTGGTCGAGCACGTTCGTGCCGTGGTGGGAGGCGACCGTTCCTGTCGTCCGATCCGCCTGGCTCTCCCCGTGTGAGGGACGCGCGCACCCCGCGTACGGGTTTTGGCGTCGCCCTTGTCCCAGCCTAATCACCAAAAGCACCAGCACGGCAGGCCAGTCCGTCCCCCGGTCGGCGACCGTTACGTCACGCCTCACTCAAGTCCGGTCAACTCCCGCCAAACCACGTGGACAATCCGCCCAACCACTCTCGAACCCCACAAACCACACGACCACCGACGAGCCGCCGGACCCCGTCAATCCCCTCCGCCCCTCCCATCCCTCGGTTCCCGGCCCCTATCTCCTCGGCCTCAATCTCCTCAGCCCCTCTCCTCGGTCCCCCGCATCTCTCAGTCCATCCGCCGAGCCGCCCCCAGCAGCCCGATCTCCGCGTCCGTGCCCTGCGTCACCACGTACTGCCGGTCCCGCTCGGCGCACCACAGCGTCACCCCGTCGGCGAGCGTCGGCAGCGAGTCCACGTCGCCGCGGGGCAGCCCGAGCGAGCGCCCGATCTGTGTGGCCTCGTCGGGGGAGACCCGCTGCACTCCCACGAGCCGCGCCTGCCGGATCAACCGGGGCGCCACGGGGCTGAGATAGGGCAGCAGCGTGAGCACGGACTGCCAGGGTCCGGACACCACCCGCCCCCGAGGCGGCCGCATCCCGCAGTCCCGCACCACGAGCACCGGACTCCCGGCCGACGCCCCCATCGGCGGCACCCGCCCCACGTCATGCACGGACATCCCGGCCTGTCCGACCCCGAGGGCCTGCACCAACTGCGCCCAGGCCTGCGCCCGCCCGGTCTCCACAGCGACCCGCGCACCCGTGGCGGCGGCCCGCAGGGCGATCACCTGGGCGGTCCAGAGGCCGCCGATGAGCAGGACGTCGTACGGAGTGGGGCGGTTCACGCCGAGCACGGCCGGCTGCCCGGCGGCGTCGGCGCCTATGACCACGCCGTCGTCCCCGATGGGCAGCGCGAGCAGGTCCACTTCCTCGACGGAGAGCGCGTGCCGCCGGTGCCGGGGGCCGAGCAGCCCGAAACCCGTCCGTAGGGCCGCGCGGAGGCCGTCCGGAGGCGGAGCCGGTGCGGGAGCCGGTGGTGCGGGGATCGGCGAAGCGCTCATCAGCGCGTACCTCCGAGCGGCAACGTGGCGAGCATGGCGGGCAGTTGCTCCCGGTCCAGGCGCAGCAGGCCCGTCCCGGAGTGGCGCGCCGCGTGCTCCAACGCACGGCGTGCCGCGACCAGTTCGGCGTCGCTCCGGCCCGTCACCCGCATGTGGCCGCGCAGCGACACCGCCTGCCGCTCGTCGCGCGCCAGGGTGAGGCTGAACGTGGTGGCCAGCGTGGGCACCGCGGTGAGCAGGGACACCAGCTGCGGCAGGGAGGGGCCGCCGCCCGGGCCGCTCAGCCGCGGCCAGCGTCGTACCCAGTACGTCGTGTGCCGTCGGTTGTCGCAGCGCCAGGCGCGCTGGGACTCCTCGGTCCTGCGCGCGGGTGGCCCGTCCGCACCGGCCTGCGCCATCGCCAGCGGGTTGGCGCAGGCGGACGTGGCGACGGCGGCCGTCAGCTCGTCCTCGGTCAGGAGCGTCGCCCGGAATCCCGCCCCCGTCAGACGGCTCGCCAAGTGGTCCGCCGCCCGCACCGCGCACTTCTGCGCCCCGACGAGCCCGCCGCCCCGTGCGGCCACGGCCTCCGGGCACCGCTCCGGGTCGAGTTTCAGGGCTATCCACGTGATGCGCACCGCGGGGGCGCCGGTCTGTGCCTGCAGCGGCGCGTAGTTGCTGACGGCCACCGACTGCTGTGGCAGGTGCAGTGCGGGCGCGGGCTGCGTGTGCAGCACGATCTGCGCCGACTCCAGACGGATCCCGTCGACTTCGAGGGTGTCGCGCACCAGCGCGACGGGCAGCGGTTGCCGCGTCCGCTCCACTCGCAGGGCCGTCGCGTCCGACTCCACCTGGAGGACGACGGTCAGGAAGCTGCCGTCGCCGATCATGCCGATGGGCCGCCGGTCCTGGTCCTTCCCGCGGCTGTACGCGTACGTCCGCAGCGAGGGGTCGCACTCCACGGCCGGGGCGAGCCCCGGCTCCGTACCGGGCGGCACCGGTGTGGCGGCGGCGCGGCGTCTGCGGGCGCGCAAGGCCCAGACGGCCGCGAACAGTTCGGGCAGCGAGCGGCCCCGTCGTCGTACCACCGCGAGCAGCAGGAGCACCGCCGCGACCGCGCCCGCGGGAACGAGGGCCACCGGCGAGACCACCCAGGCGGCGAGCAGCAGCGCCGCCGCGATCTCGACGAGCGCCAGCTGTCGCAGCCGCAATGAACCGGCGTGCCCGGAACGGAACTTCAGGTGATGCACCATCGGTCCTCGGCCAGGCGTCTGGCCGGATGTCACCGGCGGCCGCGTCCGCGTAACGGAAGCCGTCACTCCAAACCCCCTGAATCTCCCGAAAACCGGTGCACAGCAAGCCCCTTGAGACCCAAGAACCTTACCCACCCCACACGCATGACTACTCAACAGGCATAGTAGGAGCCCGGTCTGACAACGAACGAGGGGGTAAGCCGACCCTCGGCGCTGCACAGGGGGAACACGGACAGTCATGGCATCACGGCGCGACGAACTCAACGCCTACACGTTTGCGAAGCGTCGTACGCTCGCTGCCTTCATCCAGCCCACACCCTCCGGCTCGGAGGAGAGCGCCCCGCGACCGCTGCGCGGCGTGCTTCCCGGGATCGTCGTCGGGGTGATCGTTCTGGCCGTTTTCGGCGCGTGGGGGATGCTCAAGCCCGCGGCCAAGCCCGGCTGGGACACGCCGAAGGAACACGTGATCGTCGCGAGCAAGTCCACGACCCGGTACGTGATCCTCAAGACCGACGGCAAGCGACAGCTGCACCCGGTCCTCAACATGGCGTCGGCGAAGCTCCTCCTGGACGCCGACAAGGGCGAGGTCATCAAGGTCTCCGAGTCCGTCCTCGACAAGGGGAAGATCCCGCGGGGCGCGACCATCGGCATCCCGTACGCCCCCGACCGGCTGCCCGCCGCGTCCGAGGCCGGTTCCGCCAAGCGCTGGGCCGTGTGCGAGCGTCCGGCGGACGGCGAACGCGCCATCCAGAAGGCCGCGTTCGTCCTGGCGGAACGCGACCAGGACAGGACCGAGGGCCGCGAACGGCTGCGCGGCGGCCAGCTGTTGTACGTCGTCGGGCCCGACAAGACGCGCTATGTGGTCGACGCGCGGGGAACGGCGTACCGCGTACCCGCCGGGAACGAGAACTCCCGGAACGAGATGCTGCTGCGCGCCCTCGTAGGCGCCAACCGGGAACCGCAGCGGGTGTCCCGGCAGTGGCTGGAGACCCTGCACCGCGGCCACCTGATCTACTTCCCGAAGGTGGACGGCGTCCCCGGAGAGGACGCCGAGGTCCCCGACCTCCAGGAGCCCGGGGCGAACAAGGTGGGCATGGTGCTCAGGGCCCTCAACGGGGACAAGAAGCAGTACTACGTAGTGCTGCCCGGACGCGTCGCCCCGGTCTCCGACTTCACCGCGCACCTCCTGCTCGCGAGCCCCGACCTGGCCGGTCTGAGGCAGGGGAGCACCGCCCGGGACGTCAGCGCCGGAGCGATCAGCCCCGTCGAGGAGGAGTTCGGCGCGCGGCACGTATGGCCGCGCCACACGCCGACCCCCGTCAACGAGGCCTCCTCCGCGCGCGGCAGCCGCAACACCGTCTGCAACGTCCTGCGCCACGTCGACGGCGACAGGGGCCGCACCACGCTGAGCACGTGGGCGGGCACGGACTTCCCGGCTCCCCTCCCCGCCGGGTCGTCGAGCGCGTACGTCACGCCCGGCTCGGGCCAGCTCTACCGGCAGTTCACCGGCAGGGACACGAAGACGGGCGGCGACTTCCTGGTCACCGACACGGGCCTGCGGTACGCGATGCAGTCCAACAGCGACAGCGCGACGGACGACGCGCGGATCGGCGTGACCGCCAAGCAGCGCGAGGAACAGCAACAGGAGTCGGAGCAGGCGCGCACCCGGCTCGGCTACGGAGACGCGGACGTGTCCCCGGTGCCCGCCGAATGGTCGAGGTTCCTGCCGACGGGCCCGCGCCTGTCCACGGGTGCGGCACGCCAGCCGCAGGGTTCCTAGGGGGCGCCGAGATGACGTACGCACGCAGGACGTGGGCGGCCGTCGGCGCGGCCCTCGTCGTCACGGCGGCGACACCCGTCCCGGCGGCCGCGGAGCCGTCGGCCTCGGACCGGTGCGAGTTCCCCAACAAGCCGTACGCGGGCCGCCCGTGGGCGCTCCAGCGGGTCCTGCTCGACGAGCTGTGGCGTCAGTCGACGGGCAAGGGGGTCACCGTCGCGGTGATCGACACCGGGGTCGACATCAAGAACCGCCAGCTCAAGCCCGCGGTGGATGCTTCGCGAGGCCGCAACCTTCTCCGCAAGAACCTCAAGGACGCCGACGGCAACAAGATCAAGCGCGGCAAGGAGAACGGCACGTCGGACGCGGTCGGCCACGGCACCCGCGTGGCCGGGATCATCGCGGCCCGCCCGGCGAAAAACACCGGCTTCGTGGGCCTCGCCCCCGACGCGAAGATCATCCCGATCCAGCAGAACGACGCGGAGGGCCACGGCGACACCGCCTCCCTCGCCCGCGCCATCGACTACGCGGTGGACGAGGGCGCGCAAATCATCAACATCTCCCAGGACACGGCGAACGCGGTGAGGCCGGCCCAGGAACTTGAGGACGCGGTGAACAAGGCCATCGCGGCGAAGCGGCTGATCGTCGCCTCAGCGGGCAACGACGGCTTGGGCGGTAATGTCAAGAAAACGTACCCCGCGTCCTACGAAGGCGTCCTGGCAGTGGCGTCATCGGACCGCAACAACGAACGAGCCCCGTTCTCCCAGTCGGGCGACTTCGTGGACGTCGCGGCGCCGGGCGTCGACATGATCTCCACGGTCCCGCTGGGCGGCCACTGCTCCGACAACGGCACGAGCTTCTCCGCCCCGTACGTCGCCGGGGTCGCCGCCCTCATCAAGTCCAAGCACCCCTCCTGGACCCCCCGCCAGATCACCGCCCAGATCCAACAAACAGCCGAACGCTCCACGTCCGGCCACGACCGCCTGGTCGGCTGGGGCGTCGTCGACCCGGTCCGCGCCCTGACGGAGGACGACCACCCGATCGAACGCCCCATCGCCCACGAGGGCGTGGAACGAGGCAAGGCCCCGAGCGCGGCCAAGCTCCACCTCGGCGAAACAGAGGAGGAACGCACTGCGCGCATCGCCACGTACGTGGCCGTGGGGGCTGTGGTCGTGGTGGCGGGGTTGGGCGGGGCGGGGGTGGCTTTGCGGGATGGGCGGCGGAGGCGGGGCGGGCAGGGCGCCGGGAGGGTGAGCTAGCGGTCCCGGGCGGCTGCGGAACGGCTCCCACCCACAGCCGCCGTCACCGGACTCCGCGCTCCCTCACGAATCGCCGGACAGCTTGGCGGGGAGGTCGCACCGGGCATCACGGTGAGCGAACCCCGCCGCCCCGACAGCCAGTTCACGCAGCGCCGCCCGCGCTTCACTGTCGCTGGAATCGCCCTTCTGCTTGAGCTTGACGATCACGCTGAGATTGTATTTCCCACCGGGGATCTGTCCTGCGGGCACACATGGCACAAAGATTCCAGCCCTGCTGCTCGAAGCGACCCCCTCGTCCCCGGCCTGAAAACCCTTGAGCCCGCGACGGCTGCCCGCAGTATCCAACACCTCACTCCTGATCCAGCCTTCCGGAGGTTCGGCGCGCATCATCTCTGTCCGAACACTGAGAAGAATCTTGTCGTCGCCCCAGACGAAGCAGTCGGAGGTGTAAGAGCTCCCGTCACTACCCACGCGAGTCCCTGGAGTCTCCTTGAACGAATACTCGGACTCACGTGGGAGAACGCTCTTCAATGAGCTGACTGCCTTCTTCTTGGTCCCAAAGGAGTCGCAGAGCCGCGTCGCTCTGATCTCCCCGACCGACGACTCGAACGGAGGGAAGTCCAAGAGATAGGCCGAGCCGAGGGCCAGCCCGATGGCGAGCACACTTGCACCAGGAATAATGAACCGCTTCTGTCCCGTGAACATCTTCAGTCTTCCTCATCCAACTGCCTCGGAACACCTTGACCGTCAAAAGCGTCGTTCACGTTGGTCTTGGCATGGCTGAACCCTGTCTCTGCAGCACTGGCGGCAACGGAGATGATGTGCGGCGACGAGTTCCCCGCGCTTTCGCCAGCCCTCTTTTTCGGCAACGGGCCGGTGGCGCTCCCTCCTTTTCGCGCAGAGGTGGGAGCCATCCAGGCGCACAGCAGTTGATGTCTCGGAAGAAGCAACTTGAGAGTCTAAGCCGCTCCGGCGGTCGACTTAAAGGGTGCACACAGTTGTGTCAATAATTACGAGTTGTCTGGTCGTGCCGACCAGAATTGCGATTCTACGTTCGGAGTGGGGACCTTCGTTCCTTGATAGTCGTGCCCTGTGGTTTGAGTCGTGGGCTGCCTGACTTCAGACTGCTTTACGCAAGCTGTTTGGACGTTCAGATGAAATTGCCCCTTGTAGCCAACTGTGAGGGCCATTTTCAGTACACCGTCGTCGGCATCTGCATAAATGGCTGGAAACTCCCGATTCGGGTTGACCTTCGTGATTTTGTATCCCGACTTCTTCCAGAAGCGCTCGATGACGCCGAGGAGGGCTGCTCGCCGCTCCGTTGATACCCGGGTCATGACGACTGCACGGCGTGTGACATCACCGAGTCCAGAGGAGCCAGTGCAGGGTCCATCATCGGATACATCATGGGTCCAGTGGAGCGGAGGCTTGACTGATGACAGAGTCTCGAGAACTAACGCGTCGGCCTTTTCTGCCGCTTCCTGCATATTCACGCCGGAAGTCCCTTCCTCATCGGTTGAGTTACTGTCGCTTCCTCCACACCCTGCGAGGAAGGCAAGGAAAAGAGCGAGAGTGATGGTCCTGGGTGGGAGGTACTTCATCGAGGCGCCTCCGTTGAAATAGTGTCAGACTGCCCGGCAACGATTCTGGCGATGTTATCCGCAGCCGAAGGGTTCCTTTCGGGGTCAAAGTATCCGGAGTGCGCGGGAGTTGCCCCTTTCCCCGACAGGCCAAAGGCCAGGGGGCCGTCGCCGCTCTCCATTCTCGTGGCGCCGAAATCCTTACTTGCCGGATCCCTGCCGAACCAGAGCTGATCGTCTCCATACTTGGGGGGTCCCGAGGTGAATATGCTGAAGAAGTCCTTCTTCGGCGGCAGGTGAGTCACCGGGTCGTTGTCGGCGGACCCGACGAAGACGTGGCCCTTGCCGACATTGAGTTCCGACGCATGCTGAGCGCCAGTCCCCGGGCTGCCCAACAGAACGATGTCGTCAACGCCCGGTATCCCTCCTGGCTCCCTGGCGGCAGTACCTACGGCGAGTGATCCGTAAGAGTGGCCGATCGCTGTGATGTGTGGATTCTTATGCTCGTTGGTGGCCTGTATGCCGTCCATGAATTGGTTGTAGGCGGGAGCACCCTTTTCGGCGTCTGTTGCCGACGCGACACCCATGAGGCCTGGTGCGTCGTACCCCAGCCATACAATTGACGCACTGGACGGGTCGTAGACTTGCGCTCCCTTCGCCGTCTGAAAGGCCCTGCGGGCCGTTCCATCTGCGAAATCAGAGCTGAGCTTGGTTCCAAGACCTGGGACATATGCAGATACGTTCTTCGCGGTATCTGGGTTCCCGTAGCTGACGATGGCTCGTCCGTTTCCTTGGTCGCCGACTCCTAGCAGGTACATGGGTTGGTATTTACTTTCCTTCAGGCTGTCCTGGAGCCCCTTCAGGCCTTGGAGTTTATCCTGGACGGCATCTCCTTTCTGGCCTTCCAGGCTGGCAATGGTCAGACTCAGGTTCTCGCGGTTCGCCTCGTCGCGAGCCACGGCCGGGATACCGTCTAGATTCCCGATTACATCGGGGAAGGATGTGATGTATTCCTGGCGCTCCTCTTCGCTGAGGCGATCCCACCACTCTTTGCGCTCTGTCGGCGACTTGTCCAGTACCCGATCTGCCAGGTAGTGCCTGGCAGCTCCACCTACCGCGTCGACGTCCCCTGCTACATCAGCCCATGTCTTGGTGGTGACGTCGACCCCAGTAGCCGCCCTGAGCTTGTGCAGTGCCGCTCTATAGCGCTCGTCGATCTCGCGAGCCTCTCGAAGCGCGTAGGCGAGGCGGTCTGCGATACCCTGGGCTTTCGCTCGATGAGGATTGGGACTGATCAGCGCAGGAGAGCCCGGCCCCTTACCAGGGTCGTATTTCCCATCACCGTCGAGATACAGCCCTGGATTTCCGGATCCGACAAGGCCGTTGTTGCCCAGGACAGTGCCACCAGGAATCTTGGCACCCGTTATACCGTTCTCGCCGCCGGCAGGATAGTCAATAGTCCCATCGGTATTTACCTTGTACCCGTGGGATGCCGCCTCATCTAGCGCACTCCGCAGTCTTCGTCTGGGTGATTCGAGTTCAGTGGCAAGTCCGTCTACGGCCCCGCGGATCAGACCGGTTTCCGTATGAATGTAGTGGAAGTTCTTGCTGAGGCGCTTGAGTCGTTTAACTGCCGACTTCGCAGACTCGCCTTCCTGTGTCTTGGAGAGGCTGCCACTCATCTCGGCGTCGACGCGCTCACGAGCGGCGTCGGCGCGCCGGGAAGCAGCGGCCCAGCCGTCAGCGGCGCCGGTCAGCTCGGACAGTTTCAGGTCTCTGAGTTGTTGCCAGGTCAGAGATGATGCTGTGGCCACGGAACTATTCACCTCTCCGGGTGCCGGGCACCCGCACTGCGTCGGTGTCCGCTCCCACCTTGACGTCGACCTCGCCCAACTCCACGGCCACACCGCGCAGATTGGGCTCAAGGGACACACACTCGTCACGCGCCGAGCCCAGTCGCGCCTTCCAGGACGTGAGGACGTCAGTCAACGCACTCAAGCTGGCGAGGCCCTCCGCGCCACCGGAGACTCCTTCGTGGGCGGCGTGCAAGTCTGTCCTGGCCTTTCTCATGGTGGTGCTGAGCTCATTTGCCACACTGGCGGCACGCACCCACGGTTTGCGAGTGTGCCTGAGGGAACCAGTGCCGTCGCCGTGCCCGCCAGCAGAGCCTCCGTTGTTGCTACCGGGCGCCTCATTGAGCTGCATCTGTGCCGACTCACGCGCGATCGCTTCGGCCTTGAGCTGTTCCCACTCGTCCCATGCCATACGAGTCCCTCCTGCTTCGGTGCCACTCCGAGGCCAACTGTGTCCCAATCGACTAGTGGGGATCGGTATCTGAACCGGAGTGAGGGTAGCGACAGTTGCCACCTCGGTGACTGAGTACGGGTACTCAGTTGACTGGGCAGCGGACGCGGGGTCGCGCCCCAGCCGGCACGCCAACGCAGTACGCAGCAATGAGCGATTCGGGCGGCGTCGGCGTGGACACCCGAGCTTGGGCGGCGACTCCGTGGCCCAAGGGCAAGGGCGCGAAGGTTGGCCGATTCTCGATGTCGGACAGGGCGAGTCCGGGTGTCCGAGCTGCGACGCCGACCTTCGTTCATACAGGGGACGCCGGGCCGGATCAATGGATGGCGCGTTTGCAACTGCTGTGGCGCAAAGCTCAGTTGGATGTTACTCACAGTGTGGCTAAAGTGACGATGGTGGGGTCTGTAGCCGCACGGCCGTCGAGGTCTGCTGCAACCACACGTTGAGGGCAACGGGGATCGGGGATGGGGACATCGTGCTCGAGGACGGGTACAGGGGGGCACCACCGCCTGGTGGCGCTGACATCAAGCGCGGCTTGGAGGCTTTGAAGAAGTTCCGGCGGCGCATCGACACGCTGCTCACGGAGTTCGAGGGTTCGGACGGGGGTTCGTCCAAAGTCGGCCACCAGAAGGTCGCCCGCGCCTCCTTCAGTGGCCAGGCGGCTCCTTTCCCCGAGGCGGACGGCCTTTACGCGCAGTACGACCGGGTGCACGAACGCCTCACCTCACTCTCGAAGATGCTGGGTCAGCAGATCGAGGCCATGGGGATCGCCGTGCACGGTGCGGATGTGGGCTTCGACAACCTTGAGGACGACCTGCGGCAGCGCTTCTGGTCGATCCAGACGTCGGTCCAGCGCGACCAGCCGCCGACCGGGCGCGAGCGGGACGGCAAGCCCGACGAGCAGGGCGGTCACGGCAGCGACAAGTCGGACTCGGGGTGGAAGCTGTGAGCTTCGAAAGCCACAAACTCAACGACATGATCGACCTCGTCGAGCACGCGAATCCGGCCGACCTGGAGAGCGCGGGCGAAGCCCTCCAGAAGGCACGCGACGCGATCGCGGTGGCAGCCCGGGAACTCGGCGACCACATCGACCGGGTCGACTGGGAGGGCGAGGCGGGGCAGGCCTTCCGCAAGTGGGGCAAGAACCTCGTCAAGGAAACGCACCAGCTCTCCGACTTCGCCGACACCGCGAGCGTCCAGATCGCCTCGGCGGGGGCAGGGCTGGCTTCCGTACGCAGTGCCATGCCGCCGCGGGACACGCGCACGGATCCGAAGGCCGTGGAAGACATCCCCTCTCCGAAGAGGGTGGACGGCAATGCGGCCTACGAGGCCGCCGTCAAGTCGGAGAAGGATCGCCAAGAGGCGATCAACCAGATGAATCGGTTGGCGTCGTTCTACAGGGTGTCCCAGCATGAGATGGCAGGGCAGGAGCCGCCTACGTTTTCGGTTATGCCGGATGTGGGGGTGCCGCCGCCGGAGCTCCCGAAGGGGGACCCCGATTTCGGAGCCCCCGGGCAGGTGGCGCCCCCAGGCACGGTTCCTGGTGCTGGAGCCCCGTCGACACCGCAGCCTGCAGCTGATCCCGTGTCGCCGGAGCCGTCGGGTTCGGGTAAACCCTTACCGTCAGACAACGACGTACGCGACCCGATCACCCTCCCGGACCGGCCTGCTGGTCCGGGGCCCGTGGGCACGGAGATCGACAGCGTCGACACGCTGCCCCCTCAGAAGGCCCTCAGCCCGCCGCCTGCTTCACCGCCCCCGGCGCCTGGCCCGACGGGCATCGACGGCGGCCCTCATCTGCTGCCCGGCGGTGGCCCTGTAAGGCGGCCGCGAGACGGCCCCGATACCAGGGCGTCCCGTCGGGGAGGGGGTGGGAAGTCGCCTTTGCCTGAGCAGGGGCGAACAGGCGTCGGACGTCCGAAGGAGTCGGTTGGGCTTCCTGGACGCGGTCCTTCCGGCCCGGGCCCGACAGGGCGCACCGGGCCGGTACCTCCTGTACGAGGCCCCAATGGTCCTACGACGTCTGTGCCTTCGCCGATGGCGCGAGGCATCTCAGGCGGCACACCGCAGCCACATGGCCTGCCGGGGCCGCGTCCAACAATGCCGGGCATCAACGGCACACCTCGCTCCGACGGCGTCGTGGGCGGTCGGCCGGCTCCTGCTCCTGTGGCAGGAGGCCCGGTTGGATCGAGGACGCCTCCGGGGATCGGCAACGCCGGGCAGCGTGGCGTTGTGGGAGTTCCGTCCCAGGTCCCGGCAGGTAGGGGCCAGACGCCACGCGGTGCCGTCGGCAACCCTGACGGTGTAGTCGGCACACCCAAGGGGCGTACGCCTGCTGGCGGAGGCCGCGGGAACGGATTCACCGCCGGTGGCACGGGCCTGGTACGTGGCCCAGCGGGTAGCGGCCGACGCTCTGAACCTGGAGAGGACGAGGCCGCACAGCGGCCCGATTACGTGGTCGAGGAAGAAGAGACACATCTTCCCGGTGGACGGCGGCACGTGCCGCCAGTCATCGGCCAGTGACGAGTGAGGGCGTGCAGGGCGTGGAGTCAGGAATGGGCCGACACGGCGGTGGGACCGAACTGTTCGCGGGGCGCGCGAGGCATTGGATCGTCTCGACGGGCGCGGCGGCTGGCGTGCTCGCCCTGCTGTCTGTGGGGCTGGCACCGAGTGCGGTCGCCGATGACGTTCAGTCGAAGCAGTGGTACTTGGATGCGATGGGCGCAAAGGAGCTGTGGGACGTCAGCACCGGCGAGGGTGTCAAGGTCGCAGTTGTCGACACGGGCGTAACAGAGACGCCTTCCCTCAAGGGCCGTGTCCTTGCAGGTAAGGACGTGACAGGCCTGAAGGGCGGAGCTCTGGACGACTATCTCGGCCACGGCACCACGATGGCGGAACTGATCGCCGGGTCCGGGCGAGGAGGGGGCCTCAAGGGATTGGCGCCGGGCGCCAAGATCATCTCCTATCGGCTCACTCTGACGGGTGCGCCGGGCAAGGGCAAGGGCAAGGGCAAGGATGGGAAAGGCAACTATGAGGATGCTGAGGTGATTCGGGCCGCTGCAGACAGCGATGCGCGAATCATCAGTATGTCCTTCGGCTCTGAGCTCATGCACCCGTCTGTGGCGAGGGCGGTGAAGTACGCAGCGTCGAAGGGGAAGCTGATGTTCGCCAGCGTCGGAAACGATGCGCAGAAGAAGAACTTCATCGGCTATCCAGCGGCCTACCCCCACGTCACAGGTATCTCCTCCGCGGACAAGTCCGGCAAGGTCGCCGACTACTCGGAGTTCGGCGAGTACGTGGACCTGGCGGCGCCCGGCCGGAACCTTCCTCAGTGGTGCGACGCGACGTTCCGTTCGTACTGCGACGGCGAGGGCGGTACCAGCGCATCCACCGCCATCGCCTCCGCCTCCGCCGCCCTCATCTGGTCCAAGCACCCCAACTGGACAGCGAACCAGGTCCTCCGCGTCCTCATCGACACCGCAGGCCGCAGCTGGCCGAAGGACGAGCCGAGTGACTACCTCGGCTACGGGCTGGTCCGCCCTGCCCCGAACCTGCTGAAGAACAGGGGCAACCCGGGCCCGCCGGACATCGACCCGCTCACGAACGAGAAGACCCCGGGGGCGGCGGCCTCGCCCTCCGCACCTCAGGAGGAGTCCTCGAAGTCCGCGTCGCAGCCCTCGAAGGACCCTGCTGCCGATGAGCCGGCAGAGGCAGCGTCAGGATCGAAATCCGATGACAACGACCAGCTGTGGATGGTCGGAGGCGGGGTTGCCGCCGCAGCGGTCATCGGTGGTGGGGCCCTTGCTGCGGCTCGAAAGCGGCGCAATGCCTGAGTAGCTCAGGAACCTGCTGCTCAGCTTCAAAAAGAACTGCCCGACAGCTCACGTTAGGAGAGCCCGCCGTGTCAGATGGCCGGAAGCTAAATGATCAGGAAGTCGTGCTCCTGGAGAAGGAGATCGTCGACAAGTACGACTCGGTGCAGAGGCAGCTCAGGCGTCTGCAGGGGACACTCGACACGATGGAGGGCAACTGGCGCGGTATCGGCGCGCATGCCTTCGACGCGAAGCAGACCGAAATCAACCAGCACATGCAGGCGATCGGCCGCATTCTGGTGGACTTTCTGGAAGGCATCAACGCCAACCGCAAGGACAAGGACAGGCTCGAGGACGAGGTCCGCTCGACCATCAACAGCATTGATGTGCAGTACGGCGGACAGCAGTCGGCGATCAGCAGCTACTGAGCCGGGCCCCTGCCCGGGCGGACGCCGTCCGGTCGAAACCATCAGGAGATGAGGCACGCATGGCCAGCGTCAATATGGATGAACTTGCGGTCAAGTACGGCGGGCTCGACGCCATTACGACCGAACTCGGCATTCAAGCGAAGCAGTTGGAGTCCGATCTCGGCGACATCAAGCGGGCTGTGGCCAGGGTCGCCGAAGGGTGGGAGGGCGAGGCGCACACCGCGTACACCCTGAAGCAGAAAGAGTGGGACAAGCACGCTTCTGCCATCCACCAGGCTCTCATGCAGATCGGCCAGAAGGTCAGCCAGGCCGGCGGTGACTACCGGGGTGGCGACCTGAAGGGGGCCAGCTACTTCCAGTGAGTCGCAGTCGCTGAACAGCGCGGGGTGGGCATGCGCGGGAGATGCCCACCCCGTTGTGATGTTCGGCAGAGTTGCCAATCCACGGCTGGCCCCTGCGTAGAGCTCGTAACAAGATCTTATCGATGTGCCCTGGTCGGGCGTGACCGATGTGACGATTCCGCCGTTCGTGTCGTGTGACGACTCGGCCTTGGACGGTGGACGACGGCTTGTGGGGACGGATCGAACCGCACCTCCCGCCCTGGCCCGAGCGGTCGCCAGGGCCGAGGCCGGTGGACGACCGGCTGTGCTTGCAGGGCATCTTGTACCTCCTGCATCAGGACATCGCCTGGCGATTTCTGCCCCTGGAGCTGGGGTTCGGATCCGGACAGACCTGCTGGCGCGTCTGGACCGCTGGCAGCAGGCTGGAGCCTGCCAGAATCTGCACCGCCTCCTGCTCGCCGAGTTGAACGCGGTCGGCGACCTCGACTGGTCCCGCGCGTGTGTGGACGGTTCTCACGTCCGCGCGAAAAGGGGGGAGCTGCGACTGGTCCGTCGCCGGTCGACCGGCGGAAGACGGGCAGCGAGCACCACTTGATCTGCGACGGCAGGGGCACTCCGCTGCAGGCGTTGATCGACTACAACGCCGGGACACATGCCCGTGCGGCGCGCAGGCCGCAGGGCTATGTCACCCCGGACGGCGTCAACGTGCCGTACAGCAAGTGGGGCCCAAGACGCTGTTCTCCTACCGGTTCGAGAACCTCCGCGATGCGGTCCGTCCCCTGGCGGAGGCTGGTGGGGTCAGCTGGTGGAACATCTACGATCCGGAATCCTGCTCGATCCGGCTGGAGGGCTCCTCCGAGATCGGAGGCTTCCTCGCACCAGTCACACCCGACCAGGGCACTTCGGCAAGATCCTGTTACGAGCTCGTAAGGCGATACGCCAGGAGCTGCAGCCGTACCCATGCGGGACGCACTGTCAGGCACGGGGACTTCCGGGGTGCGGGGCACACGCCGGGTCGAAATCCCCGTCGGCGCCCGAACTCATCGAAGGGGTTACGAGTCCTTACGTACCGCTCTGGGCGACGCCCCCGGGTCGGTGTGAAACCCCAAAGCGTTACTCGCGGCGATCGAAAGTTCAATGAGTTGGTCTTGGGTTACATGCGGAATTTTGAAGTTGTGCCTTTCCATGAACTCCAGAAAGTCCGGCGGCAGCGCGATGGCGTAGTGCTCTACATACGACGCCAAATCGACTCGCCATACGAATGATCCATCGGTGAGGATTGAAGATCCTCCAGGGACGTGGAAGGCTTTGCCGATGACGTCAGCTGTCGCTTCCATCACGTCCAGGATGGGGTAGCCGGAGTGAAGGTAGCTCCCTACCTCTTGAAGTGGGTATTCGGGTTTTCCTGGGTTGACGCTCGGAGTCTTCTCGCTGTAGATGCTCGGGGCTTTGGGATTCATGTCACGGAAGAATCCGATAAGCTTCACTAATTTCCTCCAATGATGGGAAGGAACACTCGCCAGTAGCCGCCACCGTCGATCTGCGGCACTTGGCCGACGCCCAAGACGGGACTGGTTCCAACCTTATTAGTGGGAGCCCGCACGGTTACGCCCAGCTCATTCGCGACCTGCTGGGCTATTCCCGACGTATCTGCCCCCGAATGGCAGACCATGAGGCGAAGTGGGCCGCCGTTGTAGTGCGGATTGTTCGTCACGGCATCCACGATCTGCCCGCCGTTCACGCTTCCTCCCCGGAGTGCCAAGAAACCGTCCTCGGAGCCGTGTGCGACGACGTCGTGCTCATGCTCATTCAATACGTTCTTGAAGTTCCTTTGGCTCGCCCCGTCGTCGCCAATCAAAGTGCCTGTTTGGCCATGCGTGACGGGTGCACCCGATGGTATGCCGTTGTCCGCCAGGTAATCGACATCGGTGCGGCAAGGGGCGAGCCCGAGAGGGTCGATCCAAGTATGGGGGTTGTGGACGTATGCGCCCGGGTTCGGTGCAGGTGTGAGTCCGAGTGGGTCCGGGGTCAGGTATCGGCCGGACCTTGGGTCATAGTGCCGGTAGTAGTTGTAGTGGAGACCGGTTTCAGGGTCGAAGTACTGCCCCGGAAACCGCAGCGGCGTATACGCCGTACTCCCCGCCGCCCAAGCCGTAGCCCCCCACAACGTGCTCCGCATCCGCCAAGCGATCTCCCCCTCCTCGTCGACGAGTTCGCTGGGCGTCCCCACCAGGTCCGTGACGATGGCGAAGAAGCGGGAGTCGATCTCGGCCTGGGGAGGGGTGGCAGGCTCGGTCGGCGCGATGCGTTCCACCTGGGCGATGGGCCGCAGCCCTTGGTGCTCCCACGTCACCGTGACCGGATCCGGTAACCCACCCCCCACCGTCGTCTGTTCGCACAGCGTCGTCCCGTCCCACGTGAAGTCCACCCGTTCGACGACCGTCGCACCGTCGTCCGCCAGGCGGAGCTTGGACGTGCGGCGGCCGAGGGGGTCGTACGTGTACCGCCACTCCACCCCGTCCGGCGTGACCGTCGACGTGAGCCGGTCCTCCGCGTCCCACGCGTACCGCCACGTGTCCGGCTTGCGGGACAGGCGGGGCTTCTGGCGGAGGGTGACGCGGCCGAGGGCGTCGTGTTCGTAGCGGACTGAGCCGGCTCGGGTGAGGGTGGTGCCGGTGTAGGCGCGGGGGCCGGTCGCCTCGTGGCCGGGGTGGGAGGCGGGCCAGGACGCGGAGGTCTGGTTGCCCGCCTCGTCGTAGGCGTACGTCTCCGTCCAGTTGGCGGCGTGCACCGCGGTGACCCGGCCCGTCGCGTCGAGGTCGAAGCGGCGGGGGCCGTTCAGGTGGTCGTCGACGCCGATGAGGTTGCCGTCCGCGCGGTAGGAGTAGGCGCGGTGCTGGGCCGTGCGCCCGGCGGCGGTGACGTGTTGCGTGGTGAGGCGGCCCAGTTCGTCGAAGGCGTGCGTGAAGGTGACGGAGTCGCCGACCTGGCGCGTGAGTTCGCGGCCCGCCGCGTCGTACGCGAAGTCGATGGTGCGGCCCGACGCCAGCAGGTGGGTGCGGCGGCCCGCCGCGTCGTACGTCCACTCGCTCGTCGCCCCGGTGGGGGTCGTGCGGCCGACGCGGCGGCCCAGCGAGTCGTACGCGTACGTCAGCTCACGGCCGTCCACCGTCTCCGACCGCAGTCTGCCGAAGCGGTCCCGCAGCAGCGTCAAGGTCGTGCCGTCCGGGCCGACCGCCTGTCCGAGCTGGTCCGTCAGGTCGTACGCGAACGTCGTGACGCGGCCGTCCGCGTCCTTGCGGGTGACCTGGCCGAGGGCGTCGCGGTCGTAGGCGATGGTCTGGCCGATGGCGTTCGTGCGGGACCGCAGGCGGCCCGCCGGGTCGTGCGTGTACGTGAGCGTGCGGTCGTCGAAGTCGGACTCCGATATGAGGCGTCCGGCCGCGTCGTAGGCGTAGTTCCAGCGCAGGCCCCCGGGGCCCGCGACCTCGGTGAGCCGCAGCTCGGTGTCGTGGGTGAACTCGTACCGCGCCCCGTCCGGGCCGGTGCGGGCGGACAGCAGGTCGAAGTGGGTGTACTCGAAGCGCGAGACGGCACCCATCGCGTCCGTGTGCGCCGTGCAGTTGCCTTCGCCGTCGTACGTCCACGACTCGGCGGTGCCGTCCGGTGCCGTGCGCCGGGCGAGGAGGCCCTCGACGGTCCACTCCAGGCGGGTCGTCGCGCCCAGCGGATCCGTGATCGCGGTCGGGCGGCCGAACCCGTCGCGTTCGAATCGGGTCACCGCGCCGAGCGGGTCGACGGTCTCGACGGGGAGCCCGGCCGCGTCGCACCGCACGGCCGTCGTGTTGCCGAGCGGGTCCGTGACGGCGGTGAGGCGGCCCGCCTCGTCGTACGTGAAGCGCGTGGTCTGCCCGGCGGGATCCGTGACGGAAGTACGGTTGCCGCGCTCGTCGTACGAGAGGCGCCGGACCGTGCCGTCCGGGCCCACCACCTTCGTCGGCAGCCCCGGTCCGTCGTACTCGGCCCTCGCCTCGCGCCCGTCGGGCCGGACCAGGGAGAGCAGGTTGCCGTCCGTGTCGTACTGGAAGGACGTGGTGTGGCCGAGCGGATCGGTGCGGGCGAGGAGCCGGTTGCGGTGGTCGTGTTCGTAGCGGGTGACCGCGCCGAGGGGGTCGACGTCGGCGACGACCTGCCAGGCGTCGTTGACGAGGAAGCGGCGGGTGTGGCCCTCGCCGGTCGTGGTCGTCGTCTGCCGCAGCCCGGTCGCGGGGTCCACGGAGTCGTACGCGAGGCGCAGGCCCAGGTGCCCCTCGGTGCCGCCCTCGGCCACACAGCGGTCCTGGTCGTCGTACGCGTAGGTGTAGCCGCGGCCGTTGGTGTCCGTCCACGACGTGACGCGGCCCGCCTCGTCGTACGTGAAACGCAGCGGCAGGCCGGAGGAGTTGGTGACCTCCGTCAGGTGGCCGTCGGTGTAGCCGTAGCGCAGCAGCTCCTGGTCCGCGCCGCCGGGAGCCGCGCCCACGAGGCGCAGGGCGGTGACGCGGCCGTCGGCGGTGGTGAGCCCCAGGCGGTAGCCGCCGCTGTGGGCCAGGGACAGGGGCGCGCCCTCGGCGTCGTACTCGAAGGTGATCCAGTTGCCGTTGCGGTCGTCGATCTGTTCCAGGACCGCGAGGCCCTCGCCGCGGTCCGCGAAGTGCCAGACCCGGGACGTGTCCGGATCCGTGACGGTGTAGCCGCCGTCCACGCGGTCGAGCGGGCGGCGCGGGCCGTGGCTCGGCACGGTCGGCAGTCCCGGAGCCGGATGCGGGTAGGCGAGCAGCAGGCCGTCCTCCGTCACGAAGACGACGCCCTCGGAGTCGATCTCAAGGCGCTGGTCGACCGTCGACGACCAGGAAGGACCGAACCAGCGCCCCAGCGCGTAGCCGGACTCCACCCGGCGTGTGAAGGCGAGCGGCAGCGCGCCCGGCAGCGTGACGTCGGTCTGCGGCAGGAACATCCTGCCGGTCGCGAGGTCGACGGGGTCCGTTCCCTTGGTCGTCCTGGTGTCGTCGGTGCGGGACGGCTTCCTGGGGTCGTCGTTCACGGGGCCGCGCGCCCCGCGGCCTTCGGCGGCGTCCCGCATTGCCCGCCCGGCCCCGGCCCTGACCCCGCCGCGTGCGAATCCGGCGCCCTTGGTCCCGATGGCCTCCGGGAGGAGCCTGCCCCCGAACTCGGACGGGTCCTTCTTGAAGCTCTCGTACGCGTCCTTGATCGCGCGGTCCGGGTGCGTGACCGTGGAGGCCAGACCGGCCAGCGTCATGTGGACGTTCTGGGCGTGCTCGGCGGGGTGCGTGATGTTGTACGGATCGGCCGGGTTGATGCCGCGTACGAAGTTGACCAGACCGGCGCCGCCCTTGAGCACCCCGCCGCCGAAGTGGGTGAGCTCCGTGTTCGTCGCCTTGAAGGTGTCGATCGCGTTCGACTTCAGTCGGTCGAGTGCCGGGGGCTCGGCCGGGGCGTGCCGCAGGGCCGCCTTGAGCACGCTCGCGGCCAGGCGGCCCGCCTCGTCGCGCTGCCGACGCGCCTCGGCGAGCATCTCCTGGGCGCGCTCCATGTCGGCCTTGCCGGGATCCTTGAAGGGGTCGGGCCGGGGGCCCGGATCCTTGTCCAGCGTGAGGGCCGCGTTGTAGGCCATGACGCGCTTGTTGTACGCCTCGACGGCCGTGTCGGAGGAGCTCTTGCCCTTCTTGTACAGGTCGATGGCGTCCTGGGCCTGGCCCTGCGCCCACTTGACCGTGTCCGCGTAGCCGTCGAGGGCGCGGGCGGCCTGTTCGCAGGCGTCCGCGGCGTGCAGCCACTTGCCGGGGTGCATGGCGAACTTCTCGCGGAACGTGCTGGCGGCCTCGCCCTTCCAGTGGGCGGAGTCGAGGCCGCGCATGCCCGTGCCGACCTTGTCGAAGGCCTTGTGGAAGTCCGCGAGGTGCCGGGCGCTCGCGCGGATCTTCCCCGGGTTGCCGTGGATCAGCTCGTTCGCCTGGTCGGTCTCGCCGAGCTGCCCCTCGTGGACGTTCGCACCCAGCTTGGAGGCGGCGGACCTGCCCCAGTCCTCGACCTTGTCGGCGGTGCCGTCCGCGCCGATGCGGTCCAGTCCGTCGGCGGCCTTGCCGGTGCCCCACTCGATGCCTTCACCGGTGTGCTTCTTCGCCGCCTCCCAGCCGTCCTCCGCCTTCTCCAGGCCGGAGTTGAGGCCGTCCTTCGCGGCGTCCTTCGCCGAGTCGAAGCCGTCGCCGATGTCGTCGAGGATGCCCATCAGCCGGTGTCTCCGCCCCGCGGGGCACGGAGTCCGCCTTGCGGGGCACGGTCTCCGCCCTGCTGGGGCCCGGCCGCGCCCCCCTCGGGTTGCTGCGGGAGGAACTGCCGCGACGTCTCGGCCCGCTCCTCGGCGGAGGGGCCGAACTTGTCGTCGAGCATCGATTCGTACTCCTCGTCGCTCTGCCCGGTGAGGTTCTGCGGGCTCAGCGGCCCGGCCAGAGGTGAGGTCGCGGCGTCGCGGGCGGCGTCCTTGTAGGCCTGGCCTACGTTGTCCGTGGCCTTCTCGAACGAGTCGGCGCTGTAGTCCGGATCGGCGAGGGGGTGCTGCTTGGCCAGCTCGCCCCAGCTCTTCCGCGTGACCTCTTCCTCGGTGGCGTAAGGGTTGCCGTTGAGCGAGTTCACCGCGATCTTGAGCGAGTTGCCCACGTACTGATCGGTCTCGTAGAACGTCCCGGCGGAGAGCCCCACGCCCTGGGCGAAGGCGTTTCCCTCGTTGACCAGGGACCGCACTCCCCATTCCCAGCGCTCGCAGAAGGACTTGAGCCCGGCCACCAGCTCACCGTGCCCTAGTTCCAGGTCGCCCAGGGCCAGCTCGTCGAAGCCGCGTCCGGCACCGGCGCTGCCGGTCATGCCGAGTTCCTTGAGCTCGTCCAGCGTCAGGGTGATGCCCTGAGCGATCAGGTCCAGGCCGCCCACCCGGAGGTCCTTCGCCTCGCCGCTCATCCCCGCGTCTCCCCGTTCCTGTCGATGCCGTCCGTACCGATGCCGTCCGTGTCGATCCCGCTCGTACGGATGCCGCTCGTGTCGATGCCGTCCGTATCGATGTCCACGGCCACCGTGTCGGGGACGATCCCCACGACGGGCGGGAACAGCGCCTCGTGTCCTTCGCTCCCGACGTCCAGCGCCACTCCGCACGGCACTCCGAGCGTCGGAACGACCCCGTCCAGGAGGCGGGCGCCCAGCACGCGCTGGTAGTTCCAAGGGCGGTCCGACTCGCCACGCAGGATCGCGAACCGGGCCAGGGCCGCCTCGTCGGAGAAGGCGTAGATCCATCGGACGCCGTTGAAGTCCGCGGTCAGCGGGTACGCGTCGTCCTGGCCGAGGGGCAACAGGACGGGCGTGCGCCGGAATTCACCGAGGAGGGCACCGAACTCGCGCTGGCCGCGGCGTATTCGGGCGGTGTCGGTGTCGGTGTCGGTGTCGACGTCGGGGCCCGTGTCGGCGTCGGCGGCTGTGCCGGTCGGGGTGGTGGTGACAGCGGGTGGCCCCGCCGCCGGAACCGTCGTGTCCGCCAGCTCGGCCAGCCGTGACCGTCGCACCGGCACCCGCGGCGGACGGGATATGCCGCCCCCGTCCCGGCCGCCGCCCCCGCCCCCACTCTCGTCCGCCTTCATGAGCGGCACCCCACCTGCTTCCCCGCCCGCGTGCGCCGCCCGAGACGGCGCGCTACTCCGTGCCCGCCCCACCGTTGTGCGGCGCGGGCTCCAGGTCGAACTCGCCGTCCCGCGCCCCCAGGACGAACGCCCGCCACTCCGCCTTCGTGTAGCGAAGGACAGTCTCGGGGTCGAGGGAGGACCGCATGGCCACGGCACCGTCGGGGAGGTCGGCGATCTCGACGCGCTCCTCGTGGGTCTCGGTGCCCGGTGCGCCGTGCCATTCGACGCCGGAGATGTCGAGGGCGTAGAGCTCGTCCTTCTCCCGCTCCTTGCGCGCCTTGACCTCCTCCTCCGTCTCCTTGCCCCGTGCCTGGCCCGCTGCCTGCTCCTGTGCCTCGGCCATGTGAAGCGACCCCTTCCCGACTTCCCGACTTCGCCACGTATCGACGAACGACGAACGCTGAACGGACGAACTGTGCGCTCAGAGTACTTGTCACCGCGTGTGTGCCGGGGGCACACAGCAAGCAACGACCGGCCGGAACAGGCACCTCAGTGGTCCCCCTCCACCAGCCCCGTCTGCACCAACGGCTTCCCCCGCTTCCGCGAGACGAAGATCCCCCGCCCGGCAGGCATCGGCCGCGGCCGCACCCCGCCGAGGAGGTCGCCCTCGGACGGGTCGCCGGCGAGCAGGACGCCCTGGGCGCCGAGCTCCTTCATCCGCTGGAGGAACGGCTCGTACGAGGCGCGCCCCGCGCCCGCCGTGGAGCGGGCGATGATGAAGCGGACGCCCACGTCGCGGGCGTAGGCGAGGAGTTCGGTGAGGGGGCCGAGCGGGTTGCCGCTGGACGTGGACACCAGGTCGTAGTCGTCGATGACGACGTACACCGTCGGGCCCTGCCACCAACTGCGTTCGCGGAGCTGCAGTGCGGTGACGTCGTCCGCGGGGGCGCGGCGCCGCATGAGGTCGACCAGGGCGTTGATGTGGTGGTCCATGGCGTTGGACATGGGGATGTACTCGGCCAGGTGGGAGGCCGGGGTGACGTCGAGGAGGGAGCGGCGGTTGTCGACGACGAAGAGCTTGCAGTCGTCGCCGCTGTAGCGCTCGGTGAGGCGCCGGACGAGCAGGCGCAGCAGGTTGGACTTGCCGGACTCGCTCTCTCCGAGGACGAGGAAGAAGGGATCCTGCTCGAAGTCCACGAAGACCGGTTCGAGGTTGTCCTCGTCGAGGGCGAAGGAGACGCCCCGGTCCGGGAAGAGGTTGCCGGGCGGGAGCTGCGCGGCGGGCAGTTCGCGCGGCAGCAGCCGTACGGCGGGAGCGGCCGGATCCGTCCAGTGCCGGGAGACCTCGGTGGCGAGGGCACCCGTGGCCTCGGCGAGGTCGGAGTCGGAGGAGAGGCCGTCGACGCGCGGCACGGCCGCCATGAAGTGCTGCTTCTGCGGGGTCTGGCCGCGGCCGGGCACACCGGCCGGGACGTTGGCGGCGACCTTGCGGTCGAACTCGGAGTCCATGGTGTCGCCGAGGCGCAGTTCGAGGCGGTTCATCAGGTGGTCCTTGAGGTTCGCCCGGACCTCCATGGACCGTGACGCGGTGAGGACCAGGTGGATGCCGTAGCCGAGGCCGCGCGCCGCGATCTCCAGGACGGCGGGCTCCAGGTTCTCGTAGTCCGTGCGGAAGTTGCCCCAGCCGTCGATGACGAGGAAGACGTCGCCCCACGGCTGGTCGGTGACGGAGATGTCACCGCGGGCCCGGCGCGCCCGGAAGTCGGCGATGGAGGCGATGCCGGCCGACCTGAAGTACTCCTCGCGGCGCGTCATCACGGAGAAGGCCTCGGCGAGCGTGCGCCGCACCCGCTCCGGGTCGAGGCGTGACGCGACGCCGCCCACGTGCGGCAGCCCGGCGACCGCCGAGAGGCCGCCACCGCCGAAGTCGAGGCAGTAGAACTGCACTTCCCGCGGGGTGTGGGTGAGCGCGAACGACGCGATCAGCGAGCGCAGGAGCGTCGACTTGCCGGACTGCGGCCCGCCCAGGACCTGCATGTGGCCGGCCGCGCCGGAGAAGTCGCACCAGAGCGGGTCGCGGCGCTGCTCGTACGGCTTGTCGACCAGGCCGAGCGGTACGACGAGGCGGCCCGCGCCCTCGTACCCGGGCTGCGTGAGACCGCGCCCCGGCACGGCGGTGAGCCCCGGAAGCAGCGAGTCCAGTGACGGCGGGCTGTCCAGCGGCGGCAGCCACACCTGGTGCGCGGCCGGGCCCTGCGCCTCCAGGCGGCGCACGATGACGTCGAGGACGGTGTCGGCGAGCGCGTCGTCCGCGTCCGGGGCGGGCCGCGGGTCCGGCCGGGGAGTCGCCGCGTACCGCACCGGCACCTCGGCCGCCGTGAACAGCACGGGCCGCCGGTCCACCGGCAGCGGCCCGCCGAGGGCCGCTGCCTGCGCCGATCCTGAGCGGTACACCCCGGAGACGTACGCGGCCTTGAAGCGCACCATCTCGTCCGTGCCGAACTTCAGATAGCCCGAACCGGGCACGTTCGGCAGCTGGTAGGCGTCCGGCACGCCGAGGGCCGCACGGGACTCGGCGGCGGAGAACGTGCGCAGACCCACGCGGTACGAGAGGTAGGTCTCCAGGCCGCGCAGGCGGCCCTCCTCCAGGCGTTGCGAGGCCAGCAGCAGATGCACGCCGAGGGACCGGCCGATGCGGCCGATCTGCACGAACATGTCGATGAAGTCGGGCTTCGCGGTGAGCAGTTCGCTGAACTCGTCGATGACGAGGACGAGTGAGGGGATGGGCTGGAGCGCGGCCCCGGCGGCGCGCGCCTTCTCGTAGTCGTGGATGTTCGCGTAGTTGCCCGCGTCGCGGAGCAGTTCCTGGCGGCGGTTGAGCTCGCCGCGGATGGAGTCGCCCATGCGGTCGACCAGCGTCAGGTCGTCCGCGAGGTTGGTGATCACCGCGGCGACGTGCGGCATCTGCGCCATGCCCGCGAAGGTCGCGCCGCCCTTGAAGTCGGCGAGCACGAAGTTCAGGCTCTCGGAGGAGTGGGTGACGGCCAGGCCGAGGACCAGGGTGCGCAGCAGCTCCGACTTGCCGGAACCGGTGGCTCCCACGCACAGGCCGTGCGGCCCCATGCCCTCCTGTGCCGCCTCCTTGAGGTCCAGCATCACGGGCCGGCCGTCCTCGCCGACGCCGATCGGGACGCGCAGCCGCTCCGCCTGCGCGCGCGGGCGCCAGGTCCGGCTCGTGTCCACCGAGTCGGCGTCCCCGAGCCCCAGCAGCTCCGTGAAGTCCAGGTTGGCGAGCAGCGGCTGGCCGTCGTCGCCGCCCGACACCATCCGCAGCGGCGCCAACTGCCGGGCGAGCGCCTCGGCGGCCTCGTACGACAGGAGGTCGGGCGTGCCCTCGTACACCAGGCCGTGCCCCGACTCCAGGCGCAGCGACTTCGGCTGTACGACGACGGAGAGCCCCCCGCGCCCGCCGCCGAGCTCGCCCGGCACGACCTCCACGATGGTGACGCCCTGCAGCCCCTCGGCGGACGCGAGGACGGACGTCGGGTCCAGGGAGAGGCCGTCGAGCACCACGACGACGTGCGGTTCCTCCGGCAGCGGCGTCCCGCCGGGGTGGAAGCGGGGGCGGCCCTGGAGTCGGGCGGACAGCATCGCCTCCAGCTCCACGGGGTCGCCGGTGATGAGGCGGCGGCTGCCCGCCCCGTCCGCCGTGCCCGGTGCCTGGCAGTGCGGGAGCCACTTGGTCCACTCCCAGTGCGGCGCCGCCTGCCGGTCGGCCGCGACGGCGATGAGCACGTCGTCGGGGGCGTGCAGGGAGGCCAGCGAGGCGGTCAGCGCGCGGGCGGTGCCCCGCACCGCTTCCGGTTCGCCGCTCACCGTCACGTGGTAGAAGGCGCGCAGGGACACCGCCATCGGCAGCGACTCCACGGTGCTGTGCGTGGCGAGGAAGCGCTGCATCGCGCCCGCGGTCAGCGGCTCCAACTCGTCCACCGGCGCGGTCTCCGGTGCGACGAGCGGAGCGGCGAGGGCCTGCGAGCCGAGGCCCACGCGCACCTGCCCGAAGTCCGCGTCGCCCGTGCGCCGCTCCCAGACCCGGCTGCCCTCGGCGACCAGGGCCCAGAGCTGCTCGGGGGAGGGGTGGAGGTAGTACTGGGCGTCGCGCTGCGCCTTCGCGGTGTTGAGGGCGGAACGGCGGGTCTGCTTCAGGTACCGGAGGTAGTCGCGCCGCATGTCCGCCAGCTGGCCCTGGGTGCCGCGGCGGTGCCGGATCACCATCGCGATGGTCATCGCCAGCGTCGCGGTGACCATCACCATGCCCATGATCTTCATAAACGGATGCGAATTCGGCATGAAGAAGAACACCACGGAGCCACCCATGCCCAGCATCGGCAGGAGCTGCATCATCGCGCCCTCCTGCTGGCCGCGCGGCAGCTCGGGCGGAGGTTGCAGGACGATCTCCGCGGTGGGCACCTCGGACGGAAGAACCCGAGGCGGGCGCCTCACGATGATGTGGCTCACTACGCACCAATCCCCTTGGCAGGCCTGGGTGTTCCATCCGCCGCCCCCGTTCCGGGCGGACGAAGACCAGCGGCCGATCCTACTGACATCGCCCCTCGCGAGGGGCGATAGGGTGCCGATCGTGCGTGTGAACACACGCGAATTCAAGCCGAAGCGCAGTCCGGCCAACAGCCAGCAGAATCAGGTCATTTCGTGCCACAGGGAGCCCCGGGGGAGGCGTACGGGCTCAAGAACCAGCCAGCCGAGCCGATTTGCGCCGTGCCGCCGCGCGCGATGGGGCACAGTCGGCGAGGGGTGGCGCGACGCGCGCGGGTCGCTCGGCGGGGACCGTGCCGGTGTTGACGCGGCATCAGCAGGGACCGCGAGGTGGCGGAACAGGACCGTGCAGCACCGCACCACAGAGCAGTCACCAGCACCAGAGCAGTCACCAGCACTACTGAGGGGGAACAGCAGGTGAGCACCACGGCCTCCGCGGCGGCCACCACCACCGGTCGGCCCGGCCACGTGGCCACGACCGGAACCGGCGCGGGACTCGGCTTCTGCCGCGTCACCATCGTCGCGCCCGACAGCCGGATCGACGTGGCGCTGCCCGACGACATCCCGGTCGCCGACATCTACCCGGAGGTCCTGCGCCTTTCCCGGCAGAGCCCGGCCGAAGGCGCCCCCGTGGGCTATCACCTCGTCCGCAGGGACGGCGCCGTCCTCGACGGCGCCCGCTCCTTCGCCGCCCAGCGCATCCTCGACGGCGAGCTCCTGACCCTGCGCCCCTTCTCGGCGTCGCTGCCGCCCGCCGTCTACGACGACGTGTCCGACGCCGTCGCCTCCGCCGTGACGAGCGACCGCACCCTGTGGAACGGCGACCTCACCCGCGCCGCGGGCCTGATCGGCGGCGCCGTCCTGCCGCTCCTGCTGGCCTTCGTGACCTGGACGGCCGAGCCCCGCCACGACATGCACAGCTTCCCCGGCGTCCTCGCCGCCGTCGCGGGCCTGCTGCTGCTCACCTTCGCCTGCGTACGGGCCCGGGTGTACGACGACCGGGCCGCCGCCGTCGCGCTCGGCCTCGGCGCGCTGCCGAACCTGGCGGTGGCGGGCTCCGGGCTGCTGCCGCTCACGGAGGGTCACGGCATCGGCAGGCTCCAGTTCCTGCTGGCCTGCGCGGCCGTGCTCGTGGCGTCGGTGGTCCTGACGCTGGTGTCGCCGCGCGGGGACGGCCCGTTCGTGGCGTTCGTCTGCGCGTCCGCGATCGGCCTGTTCACGGTGTTCGCGGCGACCGTCTGGCGCATGGAGGCCGTCGAGACCGCCGCGCTGTGCGCCCCGCTGGCCGTGGGGGCCCTCGCCTTCCTGCCGGGCCTCGCCCTGCGCTTCGCCCGCCTCCCCATCGGCTTCGCCTCGCCGCACGCCGCGCGCCCCACCTACGGCGCCGACCTCGACCCCGACTCCGACCGCACTCCTCAGGACCCCGTCGACGCCGACCGCATCGCCGCCCAGGCCCGCCGCGGCCACGAACTGCTCATCGGCCTCGTCGGCGGCTGCGCCCTGGTCTCCGTGGGCGCGGCGGCCGTCCTCGGCTTCTCGGACGACGGCTGGGGACAGCTCCTCGCCCTCGCCACCGGCGTCGCGATGCTGATGCGCGCCCAGCTCTTCCGCTACACGGCCCAGGTCGCCGCCACCCTGGCCGCGGGCCTGGCCTGCCTGGTCCTGCTCGGCGTCGGCCTGTGCCTCAACCCGTCGGACAGCCTGATGCGCGACGCCCTGAGCGGCGACACCGCGGCCCTCGACCTGCGCACCATCTGGCTGGTCGCCGCCATCGCGGCCGCCGCCGTGCTGTGCACCGCCGTCGGCCTGATCACCTCCCGCAGCGGCGTGACCCCCTTCTGGGGCCGCTTCGTGGAGATCGCCGAGGTCTTCGTCCTCCTGACACTCGTACCCCTGACACTCGCGGTCTTCGACGTGTACGCCTCCGCACGCGCGATGACGAGCTGACACCGGCGACGCCGCTCACGAGGCGCAGCGGCGGCCCCCGGCGAACCCGCCACCCCCACCCTGGTACTCTGTGTAACGCCCGCATGTCTGCGCACACCCAAGGCCCAAGGCCAGGGACCGCGCCGCGGCATCCCGCCTCCCGAGGCGGACCCATGCCTTCAGAGTTCCGAAAGCTCCCCTGAGACGAAGACCAGGGGCACTCGAAGGCGAAACGAAGACTCACAAGGAGTACGCGTGTCGCTCGACGCCGCTACGAAGAAGCAGATCATGACCGAGTTCGGCCAGAAGGAGGGCGACACCGGCTCCCCCGAGGTTCAGGTGGCGCTGCTTTCCCGCCGCATCTCGGACCTGACCGAGCACCTCAAGACGCACAAGCACGACCACCACTCCCGTCGTGGTCTGCTGATCCTCGTCGGCCAGCGCCGCCGTCTGCTGCAGTACCTGGCCAAGAAGGACATCCAGCGCTTCCGTGCCCTGGTTGACCGGCTCGGCATCCGCCGCGGTGCGGCGGGCGCCAAGTAAGACGCCGTGAAGGGAGCGGTTCCCACTCGAAGCACTCGAAGGGGGCCGCTCCCTTTGCTGTACGTGCGCGATGTCACTGCCCGTTTGTAGTCTGGTGACGTCCGGCACGGTACGGACGCCGGGCACGAGCCCGGCCAGGACGATTCCGCCAGGAGCGTCCGACAGGACAAATCCATAGGAGAGGCGCACCCAGCCGCCGCCGGTCCTCGGTAGTGGCCCCCGGGATACGAAGAGAACGAACCCCGGGTGCTTCGATCGAAGACCGGCCCGCACCCACGGCGCGCTCCTCCGCCCCACCGCACGGCCACACGGGCCCGCGGTGGACCTCCCCGGCCACACGGGCGGGGGACTCCCGGACCACACGGGCTCGGGAGCGAAGACGAAAAGTAGGAGAACCGCTAGTGGAGAACGAGACCCACTACGCCGAGGCCGTCATCGACAACGGCTCCTTCGGCACCCGCACCATCCGCTTCGAGACGGGCCGCCTCGCCAAGCAGGCCGCCGGCTCCGCCGTTGCGTACCTGGACGACGACACCATGGTGCTGTCGGCCACCACGGCTTCCAAGAAGCCCAAGGACCAGCTCGACTTCTTCCCCCTCACGGTGGACGTCGAGGAGCGGCAGTACGCCGCCGGCAAGATCCCCGGCTCCTTCTTCCGCCGTGAGGGCCGTCCCTCCGAGGACGCGGTCCTGACCTGCCGCCTGATCGACCGCCCGCTGCGTCCTTCCTTCAAGAAGGGCCTGCGCAACGAGATCCAGATCGTCGAGACGATCATGGCGCTCAACCCCGACCACCTGTACGACGTGGTCGCGATCAACGCCGCCTCCTGCTCCACGCAGCTGGCCGGCCTGCCCTTCTCGGGCCCGATCGGCGGCACGCGCGTGGCGCTCATCAAGGGCCAGTGGGTCGCCTTCCCGACGCACACCGAGCTCGAGGACGCCGTCTTCGACATGGTCGTCGCCGGTCGCGTCCTCGAGGACGGCGACGTCGCGATCATGATGGTCGAGGCCGAGGCCACCGAGAAGACCATCCAGCTGGTGAAGGACGGCGCCGAGGCCCCGACCGAAGAGGTCGTCGCCGCCGGTCTGGAAGCCGCGAAGCCCTTCATCAAGGTCCTCTGCAAGGCCCAGTCGGACCTCGCCGCCAAGGCCGCCAAGCCCACCGGCGACTTCCCGGTCTTCCTGGACTACCAGGACGACGTGCTCGAGGCCCTGACCGCCGCGGTCAGGACCGAGCTCGCCCAGGCGCTCACCATCGCCGGCAAGCAGGAGCGCGAGGCCGAGCTGGACCGCGTCAAGGAGATCGCCGGCGAGAAGCTGCTCCCGCAGTTCGAGGGCCGCGAGAAGGAGATCTCCGGTGCCTACCGCGCGCTGACCAAGAAGCTGGTCCGCGAGCGCATCATCAAGGACAAGGTCCGCATCGACGGCCGCGGCGTCACGGACATCCGTACGCTCGCCGCCGAGGTCGAGGCCATCCCGCGCGTGCACGGCTCGGCGCTGTTCGAGCGTGGCGAGACCCAGATCCTGGGCGTCACCACCCTCAACATGCTCCGCATGGAGCAGCAGCTGGACACCCTCTCCCCGGTGACCCGCAAGCGCTACATGCACAACTACAACTTCCCGCCGTACTCCGTCGGTGAGACCGGCCGCGTCGGCTCCCCGAAGCGCCGCGAGATCGGCCACGGCGCGCTCGCCGAGCGCGCCATCGTGCCGGTCCTGCCGACGCGCGAGGAGTTCCCGTACGCGATCCGTCAGGTGTCCGAGGCCCTCGGCTCCAACGGCTCGACGTCCATGGGCTCGGTCTGCGCCTCCACGATGTCGCTGCTGAACGCCGGTGTGCCGCTGAAGGCCGCCGTCGCCGGTATCGCCATGGGCCTGATCTCCCAGGAGATCGACGGCGACACGCACTACGTCGCCCTCACCGACATCCTCGGTGCGGAGGACGCCTTCGGCGACATGGACTTCAAGGTCGCCGGCACCAAGGAGTTCGTGACCGCCCTCCAGCTCGACACCAAGCTGGACGGCATCCCGGCCTCCGTCCTGGCCGCCGCCCTGAAGCAGGCCCGCGACGCCCGCCTGCACATCCTCGACGTGATGATGGAAGCGATCGACGTTCCGGACGAGATGTCCCCGAACGCCCCGCGGATCATCACCGTCAAGATCCCGGTGGACAAGATCGGTGAGGTCATCGGCCCGAAGGGCAAGATGATCAACCAGATCCAGGAGGACACCGGCGCCGACATCACGATCGAGGACGACGGCACCATCTACATCGGTGCCGCCGACGGCCCGGCCGCCGAGGCCGCCCGCGCCACGATCAACGGCATCGCCAACCCGACCATGCCGGAGGTCGGCGAGCGCTACCTGGGCACGGTCGTGAAGACGACCACCTTCGGCGCGTTCGTGTCGCTGCTCCCGGGCAAGGACGGTCTGCTGCACATCTCGCAGATCCGCAAGCTCGCCGGTGGCAAGCGCGTGGAGAACGTCGAGGACGTCCTCGGCGTGGGCCAGAAGGTCCAGGTCGAGATCGCCGAGATCGACTCCCGCGGCAAGCTCTCCCTCATCCCCGTCATCGAGGGCGAAGAGGGCGACGAGGCCTCCGACAAGAAGGACGACACCGACAAGTGACGTCGCGTAGCACCACGACGACGGCCCGCACCTCCTCGGAGGCGCGGGCCGTCGCCCGTACCCAAACCCTGATCAAGGGCGAGAACGGCATCGGCACGGTCCGCAAGACCACCCTCCCCGGCGGCCTGCGCATCGTCACCGAGACCCTGCCGTCCGTCCGCTCCGCCACCTTCGGCATCTGGGCCCACGTGGGCTCACGGGACGAGACACCGTCCCTGAACGGCGCCACGCACTACCTGGAGCACCTGCTCTTCAAGGGCACGAGGAAGCGCAGCGCCCTGGACATCTCCTCGGCGATCGACGCGGTCGGCGGCGAGATGAACGCGTTCACGGCCAAGGAGTACACGTGCTACTACGCGCGCGTGCTCGACACCGACCTGCCGCTGGCCGTCGACGTCATCTGCGACATGTTGACCGGCTCCCTCATCGAGCAGGACGACGTCGACGCCGAGCGCGGAGTCATCCTCGAAGAGATCGCCATGACCGAGGACGACCCGGGCGACTGCGTGCACGACCTGTTCGCGCACACGATGCTCGGCGACACCCCCCTCGGCCGCCCGGTCCTCGGCACCGTCGACACGATCAACGCCCTGACGGCCGACCGCATCCGCCGCTTCTACAAGAAGCACTACGACCCGACGCACCTGGTCGTCGCGGCCGCGGGCAACGTCGACCACCAGAAGGTCGTCCGCCAGGTCCGCGCCGCCTTCGAGAAGGCCGGCGCGCTGCACCGCGCGGACGCCACCCCCCTCGCGCCGCGCGACGGCTCCCGCCGCCTGACCACGTCCGGCCGCGTCGAGCTGATCGACCGCAAGACCGAGCAGGCCCACGTCATCCTCGGCATGCCGGGCCTGGCCCGCACCGACGAGCGCCGCTGGGCCCTCGGCGTCCTGAACACGGCGCTCGGCGGCGGCATGTCGTCCCGCCTGTTCCAGGAGGTCCGCGAGAAGCGCGGCCTGGCCTACAGCGTGTACTCGTACACCTCCGGCTTCGCCGACACCGGCCTCTTCGGCGTGTACGCGGGCTGCCGCCCGAGCCAGGTGCACGACGTCCTGAAGATCTGCCGCGACGAGCTGGACCAGGTCGCGCAACACGGCCTCACGGACGACGAGATCACCCGTGCCATCGGCCAGCTCGCGGGCTCCACCGTCCTCGGCCTGGAGGACACCGGCGCGCTGATGAACCGTATCGGCAAGAGCGAGCTGTGCTGGGGCGAGCAGATGTCGGTCGACGACATGCTCGCGAGGATCACCGCGGTCACGCCCGACGAGGTGCGCGCGGTGGCCCGGGACGTGCTTGGCCGGCGCCCCTCGCTGTCGGCGATAGGCCCGCTCCGGGGCAAGCAGGCGGAACGCCTGCACGAAGCGGTCGCGTAGGTTCGTGCGTGCGGGGCCGCGCGGCGCGCGCGGCCCCGGTACGTCTCGTCACTCCCGTAAGGAATGAAGGACATGAGCAAGCTGCGCGTGGCGGTCATCGGCGCCAAGGGCCGGATCGGCTCCGAGGCCGTGCGGGCCGTCGAGGCCGCCGAGGACATGGATCTGGTCGCCGCCCTCGGGCGCGGCGACCGCCTGGACACGCTGGTCGAGACCGGCGCCCAGGTCGCGGTGGAGCTGACCACCCCGGCCTCGGTGATGGGCAACCTCGACTTCTGCGTACGGCACGGCATCCACGCCGTCGTCGGTACGACGGGCTGGACCGACGAGCGCCTCGCGCAGCTGCGGACGTCCCTGGCCGCGTCCCCGGAGACGGGCGTCCTCATCGCCCCGAACTTCTCCATCGGCGCGGTCCTGACCATGAAGTTCGCGCAGATCGCCGCGCCGTACTTCGAGTCGGTCGAGGTCGTCGAACTGCACCACCCGAACAAGGTCGACGCCCCCAGCGGCACCGCCACGCGCACCGCCCAGCTCATCGCCGCCGCCCGCGAGCAGGCGGGCAGCGCCCCGCAGCCGGACGCGACGGCGACGGCGCTCGACGGGGCCCGGGGCGCGAACGTCGACGGCGTGCCCGTGCACGCCGTGCGCCTGCGCGGCCTCCTCGCCCACCAGGAGGTGCTGCTCGGTGCCGAGGGCGAGACCCTGACGGTCCGCCACGACTCGCTGCACCACAGCAGCTTCATGCCGGGCATCCTGCTCGGCGCCCGCCGGGTCGTGGCCACACCGGGCCTGACCTTCGGCCTGGAACACTTCCTGGACCTGAACTGACGTCATGCGAGCAAAGATCACCTACGCCGTCACAGCCGCCGTCCTGGTCGTCTACTTCGTCCTGGTCGGCAGCCGTGGCGTGCTCCTGATAGAGCACGGCACCGTCCTCACCGTCACCTTCGGTGTCGCGGTGCTGATCCTGCCGGTCATCGGCGTCTGGTTCCTGTGGCAGAACACGCGCTTCGTCCAGCGCGCGAACCGTCTCGCCGCCGAGCTGGAGGCCGAAGGCGGGCTGCCGGTCGACGAGTTGAAGCGGACGCCCAGCGGCCGCGTCGACCGCGACTCGGCCGACGAGGTCTTCGCCCGGCGCAAGGCCGAGACGGAGGACACCCCGGACGACTGGCGCTGCTGGTTCCGCCTCGCCGTGGCCTACCACGACGCCCGCGACACGCCTCGCGCGCGCAAGGCCATGCAGCGGGCGATCGCCCTGCGCGAGGGCAGGCCGGTCAGCGCCTGACGGGTGGCCGGCGGGACCGGGCCGATGGCAGTCGCCCGACGACGCCTAGGCCATGCGACGGTACTCGTCGGCCCACACCTCGACCGTGTCGGCGGCCCGGTCGAACGCCGTGCGCCGCGCCAGGAAGTCCGCGTTCCGGTCGGTCAGGAGCAGCCGCCGCTCACCGGCCGCCCGGTCATGTCGTACGAGAACGAGGGCCTGCCCCTGCACCGTGCGCGGCAGCCCCAGCCACCGCACGGGCTGCTGCGCCGTGCGCACCGACGCGACTTGCGCCCACGGCACCGTCTGGGTGTTGAGGAAGCTCACCCGGCGCAGCCCCTGCGCGCTCACCCAGGTGCCCATGCGAAGGAGCCGCAGGGCGGCGGCGATGATGAGTCCGGCCAGGCCCACGCAGATCGCGGCGCCCGAAAGGGCACCCGCCGCGGCGATGATCACGGCGGCCACGAGGACGAACGAGGCGAGCAGCAGCAGCACGGCGGCGGCGCCCACGCGCCAGGGGCCCGGGCGGTACGGCCGGCGCCAGCGGTCGCGGTCGTCGAAGGGGAGCGCGGTGTCGTGCGCGGCCTCGTCGAAAGCGCGGTCCGCGGTCAGGAAGGGCAGGGGCACGGCTGATCCTCACTCGATCCACGCACATGGGCTGTGCCCGGTGAGGTTATCGAGCCGTGCTCCCTGCTACCACCCTTGGGGGGCCAAGGGGGTACTCCCGCGCCACTCGGGCGGCGGGGTGTGGTCAGCGCCCGTCCGAGGCCTCGGACTGCTGGGTCTTGGCGGGCGACTGGTCGGCCGACATCGCGGGCATGCCGAAGAGCACGGAACCCACCAGACCGGCGACCACGGTGAGACCGATGAGCGTGCGGCCAACGATCTGACCGGCCGTGGCGCGCTCACGGGGTGGGGGAGTGACGTTGCTGCGGAACTTGTCGGCTTCGGCGATGAAGGCGAAGGGTACGGGCTCTCGCCGACGGAACATGGGGCGCGCGTCTCCTCACGGGACTCGAACTGAACTCTGTCAACAAGACAGACGCTCGAAACGCCCAAAAGGTGCCCTGTTTCGGCAAATTCGCCGAAGATTGTGGGGACGGGGCAGCTGGCGGCCCTTTGTCGGCGCCTGGCCCGCGCGGCGCTCAACGCCAACGGCCGCGTCGCTCCCCGACCGGGGCGCGCGACCGCGCGCGGACCCGATGACCGGCCCCACGAGGCGCGGACACATGGTGTCTTGAGGCACGTATGTGCGGATGGCCCGAGCGAAGTGTCCGTATTGCGGCATTTCTAGAAGTTCATCTAGCCTGATCAAACGGACCCGGCACTGCTTGAACCCCCGAGCAGGCAGTGCCGGGCTCCTCCCTTGTCAGACCCTGTGCGTCACCCGAGGGGCGACCCCGTGCTGAGCAGCGAGTAGCGTGTGACCCATGGCTCCGACCTCCACTCCGCAGACCCCCTTCGGGCGGGTCCTCACCGCCATGGTCACGCCCTTCACGGCGGACGGCGCACTCGACCTCGACGGCGCGCGCCAGCTCGCCGCCCACCTGGTGGACGCAGGCAACGACGGCCTGATCGTCAACGGCACCACGGGCGAGTCCCCGACCACCACCGACGCGGAGAAAGCAGAGCTGGTACGAGCGGTGGTGGACGCCGTCGGAGACCGCGCCCACATCGTCGCCGGAGTCGGCACGAACGACACCAGGCACAGCATCGAGCTGGCCCGCGCGGCCGCGAGCGCCGGCGCACACGGCCTGCTCACCGTCACGCCGTACTACAACAAGCCTCCGCAGGAGGGCCTCCTCCGGCACTTCACGGCGATCGCCGACGCCACCGAGCTGCCGGTGATGCTGTACGACATCCCGGGCCGCAGCGGCGTACCGATCAACACCGAAACGATCGTGCGCCTCGCCGAGCACCCCCGTATCGTCGCCAACAAGGACGCCAAGGGCGACCTCGGCCGAGCCAGCTGGGCCATCGCCCGCTCCGGCCTCGCCTGGTACTCCGGCGACGACATGCTCAACCTGCCGCTGCTCTCGGTCGGCGCCTGCGGCTTCGTCTCCGTCGTCAGCCACGTCGTCACGCCGGAGCTGCGCGCGATGATCGACGCGCACACCAGCGGCGACGTCCAGAAGGCGACCGAGATCCACCAGAAGCTGCTCCCGGTCTTCACGGGCATGTTCCGTACGCAGGGTGTGATCACCACCAAGGCGGCGCTCGCCCTGCAGGGCCGCCCCGGCGGACCGCTGCGGCTGCCGCTGGTCGAGCTCTCACCCGAGGAGACGGCCCAGCTCAAGATCGATCTTGCCGCCGGTGGGGTACAGCTTTAACCACAGACTTCACAACTGAATAGGCAACACCGCAGGCCACATGCCTGCACCCAAACAACTGCTACTGCACGAACGTCATGCGCGCCACGTGCCCCGGAGGTACGTGGCGTGTGTGGTGAGGAGAGTCTTTTGAGTCATCCGCATCCTGAACTCGGCGCCCCGCCGAAGCTCCCGAAGGGCGGCCTGCGGGTCACCCCGCTGGGCGGCCTCGGCGAGATCGGCCGCAACATGACCGTCTTCGAGTACGACGGGCGTCTCCTGATCGTCGACTGCGGAGTGCTCTTCCCCGAGGAGGAGCAGCCCGGAATCGACCTGATCCTGCCGGACTTCACGTCCATCCGGGACCGCCTCGACGACATCGAGGGCATCGTCCTCACGCACGGCCACGAGGACCACATCGGCGGTGTCCCCTACCTCCTGCGCGAGAAGCCGGACATCCCGCTGATCGGCTCCAAGCTCACCCTCGCCCTGATCGAGGCCAAGCTCCAGGAGCACCGCATCCGGCCCTACACGCTGGAGGTCGCCGAGGGGCACCGCGAGCGCGTCGGCCCCTTCGACTGCGAGTTCGTCGCGGTCAACCACTCCATCCCGGACGCGCTCGCGGTCGCCATCCGCACGCCCGCGGGCATGGTGGTGCACACCGGCGACTTCAAGATGGACCAGCTTCCGCTGGACCGTCGCCTCACGGACCTGCACGCCTTCGCGCGCCTGAGCGAGGAGGGCATCGACCTTCTTCTCTCCGACTCGACGAACGCCGAGGTCCCGGGCTTCGTCCCGCCGGAGCGCGACATCTCGAACGTGCTCCGTCAGGTCTTCGCGGGCGCCCGCAAGCGGATCATCGTGGCCAGCTTCGCCAGCCATGTGCACCGCATCCAGCAGATCCTGGACGCGGCCCACGAGTACGGCCGCCGGGTCGCCTTCGTCGGCCGTTCCATGGTCCGTAACATGGGCATCGCCCGTGACCTCGGCTATCTGAAGGTCCCGCCGGGCCTGGTCGTCGACGTCAAGACCCTCGACGACCTGCCGGACCACGAGGTCGTCCTGGTCTGCACGGGCTCCCAGGGCGAGCCGATGGCCGCGCTCTCCCGCATGGCCAACCGGGACCACCAGATCCGCATCGTCTCGGGCGACACGGTGATCCTGGCGTCGTCCCTCATCCCGGGCAACGAGAACGCGGTCTACCGCGTCATCAACGGCCTGACCCGCTGGGGCGCCAACGTCGTCCACAAGGGCAACGCCAAGGTGCACGTCTCGGGCCACGCCTCGGCCGGCGAGCTGCTGTACTTCTACAACATCTGCAAGCCGAAGAACCTGATGCCGGTCCACGGCGAATGGCGCCACCTGCGCGCCAACGCCGAGCTCGGCGCCCTCACCGGCGTCCCGCACGACCGCATCGTCATCGCCGAGGACGGCGTCGTGGTCGACCTCGTCGCGGGCAAGGCCAAGATCGTCGGCAAGGTCCAGGCGGGGTACGTGTACGTCGACGGCCTCTCCGTCGGCGATGTGGGCGAGCCCGCGCTGAAGGACCGCAAGATCCTCGGGGACGAGGGCATCATCTCGGTCTTCGTGGTGGTGGACTCCTCCACCGGGAAGATCACCGGTGGCCCGCACGTACAGGCCCGGGGCTCCGGCATCGAGGACTCGGCGTTCAACGCCGTCATCCCGAAGGTCCAGGAAGTCCTGGAGAAGTCGGCCCAGGACGGCGTCGTCGAACCCCACCAGCTGCAGCAGCTCATCCGCCGCACGCTGGGCAAGTGGGTGTCGGACAACTACCGCCGCCGCCCGATGATCCTGCCGGTCGTCGTCGAGGTCTGACGGTCACTCGACCGGCCTGACCACCGGCCCTCTGGAGCGGGGCGCCTCGATTTGCATCGGGGCGCCCCGCTCCAGTACGTTTACGGCTCCGCCAGACGGGGAAGCGCCGCGCACGGTTGTGCCGGAGGCCGACTCGGACGGGGCGGAAATTCCGACTCAGAATCTCTGATAAAGTCGGAGTCGCCGGAAAGGGAAACGCGAAAGCGAAGACCTGGAAAGCACCGAGAAAATCGGGTCGGAACGGGAAGCCGGAAAGATCTGATAGAGTCGGAAACGCAAGAACAAAAGAAACACCGAAGGGAAGCGCCCGGAGGAAAGCCCG
>NZ_JBHXTE010000064.1:0-50510 GCF_042677545.1 Streptomyces sp. NPDC127108
GTTCAAGGTTGGGCGGGCGGGTGGGAGAAAGCCTGTCCGGCGTTTGAGGACGAGCGCGGAGCGCGACCGGGGGCGACCCTTTCGGGGCTGAAGGTGCCGGGCTGTTGAGCAGGCCGGTTCGAGGTTGGGCGGGCGGGTGGGAGAAAGCCCGTCCGGCGTTTGAGGACGAGCGCGGAGCGCGACCGGGGGTGATCCGGTCGGGGCTGAGGGTGCCGGGCTGTCGGCCAGGCCGGTGCAAGTTCGGGCGGGCGGGTGGGATATAGCCCGTCAGTCGATTGCAGGAGGTGCAACGGGCTTTGCGCAGGGCGCGCGTCGCGGGGCACGATGACGCCATGAACCCCGCTGCCGCCGCCAAGGCCTCCGTGCTGGACCTCGCCCCGGTCATCCCCGTAGTCGTCATCGACGACCCCGCGGACGCGCTCCCCCTGGCGCGAGCCCTGGTCGCGGGCGGCCTCCCGGCGATCGAGGTGACCCTGCGGACGCCCGTCGCCCTGGACGCGATCCGGGCCATCGCGGACGGCGTCCCGGACGCGGTGGTCGGCGCGGGGACGATCGTCTCGGCGGCGAACGTCACGGCCGCGGCCGACGCGGGCGCCCGTTTCCTGGTGAGCCCGGGCTGGACGCCGACGCTGCTCGACGCGATGACGGCGTCGGGGCTGCCGTTCCTGCCGGGCGTCTCGACGACGTCCGAGGTCGTGGCGCTGCTGGAGCGCGGCGTCGAGGAGATGAAGTTCTTCCCGGCCGAGGCGGCGGGCGGGACGCCGTACCTGAAGTCTCTCGGGGGCCCGCTCCCCCAGGCCCGCTTCTGCCCGACGGGCGGCATCTCGGCGGCGTCCGCGCCCGCCTACCTGGCCCTGCGGAACGTGGGCTGCGTGGGCGGCAGTTGGATGCTCCCGGCGGACGCGGTCACGGCGAAGGACTGGGAGAAGGTGGAGTCCCTGGCCCGGGAGGCGGCGGCCCTGCGCTGAGACCGCGTACCAGCACGCACGGCGGACCGGGGGCGGCCCGGCCACGTACAAGCGCGCAGCCGCCCCGCCCCCAGAGCCTCAGCGCAGATGCCCCGTGTCGTTCAGCAGCCGCAGGCTCGCGTTGCCGTCGCCGTAGTACGCCACCGCCGACAGCGAAGCCGCCGACAGTTCCATCCGGAACAGGGACTCGGGCGGCGCGCCGAGGGCGAGGCGGACGAGGGTCTTGATGGGGGTGACGTGCGTGACGAGCAGCACGGTGCGGCCCGCGTAGGCGGCGAGGAGCCGCTCGCGCGCGGCCTCGACGCGGGTCGTGACCTCGGCGAACGACTCGCCGCCGGGCGGTGCGACGTCCGGCGAGGCCAGCCACGCGGTCAGCTCGTCGGGCTGCCGCTCGCGCACCTCGGCGAAGGTCAGCCCTTCCCAGTCGCCGAAGTCCGTCTCGCGCAGGCCCTCTTCGAGGTGGACGTCGAGGCCGAGCCGGGCGGCGACGGTGCGGGCGGTCTCCTGGCAGCGCAGGAGCGGTGAGGAGACGACGGCCTGGACGGTGCCGCGCGCGGCGAGCGCGGCGGCGACGCGGACGGCCTGTTCGCGGCCGACGTCGGAGAGGGAGGGGTTGCTCCCGCCGCTGCCGGAGAAGCGCTTCTGGGGCGTGAGCGGGGTCTCGCCGTGCCGCAGCAGTACGAAGGTGGCGGGGGCGCCCAGGTCGGCGGGCGCGGCCCAGCCGACGGGCGGAACCGCCGTACCGGGCACGTCCGCCGCGACGGCGCCCCCGGCCGTCGTACTCCCGCTCGCGAGCGCGGCACCGTCACCGCCACCGCCACCGGCAGCCACGGACCGCGCGGCCCGCACGTCAGCCGTCTCGGCCACCTCGGCCGTCGCGGCCACCTCGGCTGCCCCAGCCACCCCGGCCACCTCGGCTGCCCCAGCCACCCCGGCCACCTCGGCTGCCCCGACCATCCCGGCCACGTCCGCACCGCCGCCCCGGGCCACCGTGCCCGAGGCACCCAGCGCACTCGCGGTGAACCCGGCCTCGCCGCCCCCGGCGCCCGTACCGCGCCCGGCGGAGGCCCCGGCCAGCGCGGCCCGCGCCTTCGCGGCGCCCGCGGCCGCGTCCCCGGGCGGCCCGGCGGGCGTACCCGCTCCGGCCGTGCGCGCGGGCCGGTCGAGCTCGGCCGTCGACGCCGAAGGCGACCACTGCTCGCCGCGCTTGCCCGCGTCCATGGCCTCGTTGGCGAGCCGGTCGGCGTGCTTGTTCTTCTCGCGCGGGATCCACTCGTACGTCACCCGGGTCCCGGGCAGCACCCGCGCGGCCTCGGCGGCGAGGGGCTTCATGTCGGGGTGCTTGATCTTCCAGCGGCCCGACATCTGCTCGACGACGAGCTTGGAGTCCATGCGGACGTGCACGCTCGCCGCCGGGTCCAGGGCGTGGGCCGCCTTGAGGCCGGCGACCAGGCCTTTGTACTCGGCGACGTTGTTCGTCGCGACGCCGATGTACTCCGCGGCTTCGGCCAGGGTCTCCCCGGACTCCGCGTCGATGACGACCGCGCCGTAGCCCGCGGGCCCCGGGTTGCCCCGGGAGCCGCCGTCGGCCTCGACGATGAACTCCCGCACCGCGCCCGCCCCTTACAGGCCGGACTCGGCGGTGCGCACCAGGATGCGGCTGCAGTTCTCGCAGCGCACGACCTTGTCGGGCGACGCCGCCTTGATGTCGTTCACCTCGGTGATGTCGAGCTCGAGGCGGCAGCCCTCGCAGCGCCGCTGGTGGAGCTTGGCGGCGCCGATCCCGCCCTGCTTCGCGCGCACCTTGTCGTAGAGGGCGAGCAGGTCGGCGGGGACGGACCCGGCGACGACCTCGCGCTCCTTGGTGACGTTCGCGGCCTCGCGGTCGAACTCGCCGGTGGCGGCGTCCCTGCGGCCCGTCGCGTCGTCGATCTTCGACTGGACGGAGCCGACGCGCTCGGTCAGCTCGCTCACGCGCTCCTGCGCGGACTCGCGGCGCTCCATGACCTCGAGGACGACGTCCTCCAGGTCGCCCTGGCGCTTGGCGAGGGAGGCGATCTCCTTCTGGAGGTTCTCCAGGTCCTTGGGCGAGGTGATCGCGCCGGAGTCCAGGCGCTTCTGGTCGCGGGCGGCGCGCTGGCGCACCTGGTCCACGTCCTGCTCGGCCTTGGTCTGCTCGCGGGCGCAGTCGCTCTCCTCCGTCGTCGCGGCGACGAGCAGGTCGCGGAGCTGCGTGAGGTCCTTCGTCAGGGACTCGATCTCGGCGTGCTCGGGCAGCGAGGCGCGCTTGTGCGCGAGCTGCGCGAGGCGTACGTCCAGGTCCTGGAGGTCGAGAAGGCGGATCTGGTCGGCGGGCGCGGCGTTCAGTTGGGGGCTCCAAGGGAATCGGGGTCGGAAGGCGCGCGCGTAGCGCTCGCTGCGAGGGTGGTGGTGGACGACGCCGCGTGGGCGGTCCAGGGGTCGGTGACGGTCTTCGACACGTGGACGCGCAGGCCCCAGCCGTGCCGGTCGGAGATCTCGTCGAGCTGCGCCGCGGCCAGCTCGCACCACGGCCACTCGGTGGCCCAGTGCGCGGCGTCGAGCAGCGCGAGCGGCGCCTGTGCGCGCGCCTCCGACACCGGGTGGTGGCGCAGGTCGGCGGTGAGGAACGCGTCCACGCCCGCGGCCCGGACGGCGTCGAAGAGGCTGTCGCCGGAGCCGCCGCTGACGGCGACCCTGCGGATGGTCTGCCCGGGGTCGCCCGCGACCCGGACGCCCTGCGCGGTGGCGGGCAGGCGGGCGGCGGCCCGCTCGGCGAACTCGGCGAGCGGCAGCGGGTGTTCGAGCTCGCAGACCCGGCCGAGCCCGCGGCGCCCGGCGGCGTCGGACGGGTCCGGCACGAGCGGCCCCACGACGCGCAGGCCGAGGGCGCCCGCGAGGGCGTCGCTCACTCCCGGGTCGGCGGAGTCGGCGTTCGTGTGCGCGACGTGCAGGGCCACGTCGTGCTTGATCAGGTCGTGCACGACGCGGCCCTTGAACGTGGAGGCCGCGACCGTCGTCGTACCGCGCAGATACAGCGGGTGGTGCGTGATCAGCAGGTCCGCGCCGAGGCGCACCGCCTCGTCGACGATCTCCTGGACGGGGTCGACGGCGAACAGGACCCGCGAGACCTCGGCCTCGGGATCACCGCACACGGTGCCGACGGCGTCCCACTGCTCGGCCCGCTCCGCGGGCCACAGGGCGTCGAGGGCGGCGATGACTTCAGACAGACGGGGCACGGAGAAAGGCTACCTTCCCGCCGCGCCCCGCAGGCCATGGGTCACGTACAGCTGAAGTGCTGTGACAAGGGGCTACGTACGATCCGCCGGGCTACTTGACGAGGTGGTCGCGGAGGTCGTCCAGGACCTTGTCCGCCGCCGTCACACCGAGGCCCAGGTACCAGGTCTCGTCGGGGACGTCCTTGGCCCGGCCGTTCTCGACCGCGTCGAGCTTCTTCCACAGCGGGTTCTTCTCGGCACCGGAGCGGCCGGTCTTCTTCGCGTCGCCGTAGACGCCGGTGAAGATCCAGTCGGCGTCGGCCTCGTCGATCTTCTCCGGGCTGATCTCCACGGCGAGATCGTTGACCTGCTGGTTCTTGGGCCGGGGCAGACCGGCGTCCTGGAGGATGGTGCCGACGAACGACGCCTTGGCGTAGAGCCGGATGCGGTCGGGCATGTAGCGCAGCATCGTGACGGTGGGCTTGTCGGCGCCGAGGTCCTTGTCGAGGGCCTTCGCCTTCTTCTCGTACGCGCCCAGCTCGGCCTTGGCGGTGGCGGTCCTGTCGAGCGCGGCGGCGTTGAGGAGGTAGTTCTCCTTCCAGGTGAAGCCGGGGCGCACGGAGAAGACGGTCGGGGCGATCTTGGCGAGCTGCGGGTAGAGCTTGGCGGCGCGCAGTTCGCTGCCGAGGATCAGGTCGGGCTTGAGGTTCGCGATCGCTTCGAGGTTGAGCGCGTTGATGGTGCCGACGCTCTTCGGGTTCCCGGCGTCCTTCTTCAGGTACGAGGGGATGCCGTCGTCGCCCTCGGTGGGGGCGTAGCCGACGGGCTTCACCCCGAGGGACACGACGTTGTCCAGCTCGCCGACGTCCAGGACCACGACCCGCTTCGGCGCCTGCTTCAGCTCCGTCTTGCCCAGCGCGTGCTCGATGGTGCGCGGGAACTGGCCGGGCTTGGCGCTCGTGCCCATCTTCGCCGTCTTCTCGGCCGCCTTGGCGAAGTCGTCGCCGCCCTGCGCGACGGCCTTGCTGCCGGTGCCGCGGTCGGACTTGCCGGAGTCGTCGCCCGACCCGCAGGCGGACAGGGCGAGCGCGCCCACGACGGCGAGGGCGAGGGCGGCGGTGCCGCGGTGGGGGCGGTGGCGTGGGGACATCGGTGCTCCAGGGGGCTGGCTGTGCGGGGGTGGTGCTGTACGGGGGCGTGCGGGGGGGTGCTCGTCTGGGGTGCGCCCATCTGGGGTGCGGCCGTCTACGGACTTAGGTTCGCCTAACCATAAGCGCCGTTTTCCAGCCAGCACAGTCGCCCCCTCCCGCTCAGGCGAATCGTCACTTCGCCACACGTACGCGTGAAGCGGGGGCCTCGTCTGCCACGCCAGTGCGTGCGAAAACTAGCGTCACGGACGGAGGTGACCCCAGATGACAGCCCCTGTGGCCGAGCCCTCACCCGTGTCCCCGCTCCCGCCGTCCGCCCCTCCGGGGACCGGGGGCGCGGCCGGAATCCGACCGAAGCGCGTGGCCGGGGCGGAGGCGGCGTCCGCTCGGGCCCCGGGCCCCGGGGCGGGCCCGGGCCCGGCATCGGCCCCGACGCCGGGGCCCACAGCCGCCCCGGCCTCGATCCCGACGGCCGCTTCGCCTCCGGCTTCGGGGGTGGGGGTGGCTTCGGCTTCGGGGGTGGCGTCGGGGGCGGTGTCGGGCTCGGCGCCCGCCTGGGTGCCGACTTCGGATCCGGCTTCGGTCGCGGGCCCGGCTTCGGTGCAGATCTCGGTTCCGGTTCCGGCCCAGATCCCGGCTTCGGCCCAGATCCCGGCTTCGGTCCCGGCCGCGGCCCCGGCACCGGCGAAGCCTGACTGCGGTGCCGAGACGACCGTGTCGTTGAGGGGTGTGGGGGCCCGGCGGGCTGCGGGTGGTGCGGGCTCGTTCGAGCGGGTCGGGGCCCTGGGATCGTTCGATAAGGCCGACGGTCCGGCTCCGCCCGGGGGGTCTGGCGCGTCGAGTCTTTCCGGTGGGCGGGGCTCATCGGATCCGTCCGGCGGGCGGGCCTCATCGCTTCCGTCCGGCGGGCGGGCCTCATCGCCTCCTCCCAGTGGGCTGGGCTCATCGCTTCCTCCCAGTGGGCTGGGTTCATCGCCTCCTCCCAGTGGGCTGGGTTCACCCGCTCCCTACGGCGGGGCAGATGTACCGGCACCCCCCGGCGGGACAAGAGCATCGGCTCCCTCTGGTGGGGCGGGCGAACCCGCCCCCGCGCTCAGCCCCCCACCCCCCGCCATCACCGCCGACGGCGCCTACGCGGCGCGGCTCGCACACCGGGGCGGGTGCTGGTTCCCGGAGCGGTGGACACTGGACACCGCCGAGCCGTACGCGGTGCCGTTGCCCGCGCATCAGCCCGAGGAGCCCGGTACGCGGGTGCTGCCGATGGCCGACGGGCGGGTGCTCGTGCACCGGCGTGCGGCCGGACGGCACCTCTTCTCGCTGCTGTACCCCACCGGGCCGAGCACCGGGGAGGTGCCGCTCGGCGGCGTGGAGTGCGAAGGCGCCGACCTGACCCTGCTGCCGCCCGCCCCGCGCGGCGCCTACGCCTACGCCCTCGCCGTCGGAGCGCGCTCCACCGCCGTCTGGATGGTCGCGGGCGGCTCCTTCGGACCCGAGCACCTCGCCGAGATCCCCGGCCGCTGCACCGGCGGCGTCTGGCTCGACCGCACCAACCGCATCCTGGCCCTCGACCGCGAACTCGACGGCCCCACCAAGACGGTGGCCGTCGACCTGGAACGCGGCGGCGAGGTCACCCCCCTGCTCCAGATCGCCGCCGACAGCGACGACCGGCTGCTCCTCGCCGACACCGACAGCGGGCTGCTCCTCATCCGCTCCGACGCCCCCGGCGAGACCCGCCTGGGCTGGGGCGTCCTCGGCAGCACCCGGCCCGTACGCTTCCCCGAATGCCTGCGGATGCCCGGCCGGGCGGTGACGCCGTTCGCGATCCAGCCCGGGCAGGTGCTCATGCCGGAGAGCTGCACCGTGGCCCTCCGGGTGGATGACGGGTCCGGCAACTCCTCGCCCCGGCTGTGCGGTTGGCGGCCCGCCGAGCGGCGCGTCCATCAACTCGCCGCCCCCGAAGGGTGGTTGTCCGGTGCCGGGCGGTGCACCCGTGACGGGGTCCTTGAGTTGCCCTACGTCACCGGGACCGTCCCCTGCGGCATGGCCCGGGTCGAGGTGCCCTCGTCCCGGCCCCGCCCCGAAGCCGGGAGTGAGGCGTCCGAGCAGGTCACGGGGGTGGCCGGGGCCAGGCGGGTGGCTCGGCCCGTGCCGTTGCAGCAGGCGCCTCTCGGCGGGCGGGGGGTGGGCGGTTAGACTCGCCCGGCTGTACGAACGATCTTTGCTACGGGGTGAGTTTGATGAAGACCGAGAATGTGGCTGCCGAGCCGCTGCAGGAGGGGGTTGTGGATCCTCGGGAGGGGGTTTCGCTCTCCGGGAGTGCGGAGGTCGGTGGGGCCGGGCGGCATCGGGGGCCGGTGGCCGAGCACGACGAGGAGGCCGCGCCTCGGGGGCGGCATCGCCGGGAGGCGGGGAGGGGCTGAGGTTCGGGGCCTTGCCGGGGGCTCCCCAATCCCACCCCTTCCCGAAACTGGGGCTCCGCCCCAGACCCCGCTCCTCAAACGCCGGAGGGGCTGAAATACAGCCGCACACTCTCTAGCCCGTCCGGCGATTGAGGACGAGGCGCGAAGCGCCGATCAGCGGGGGTCCGGGGGCGGCAGCCCCCGGTTTCGGGAAGGGGCGGGATTGGGGAAAGCCCCGCAGGGTCCCCACCCTCACCCCCTCCGCAACCCCAACACCTCCGCCGCCCCGAACGTCTCCCCCTCCGGCCGGGAGGCGAAGTACGGGGACACCGCCTCGTCCAGCTCCTCGAAGCTGAACACCCCACCGACGGAGTCGAACTGCGCCGCGACCCGGGGCCGTTCGACGACGGCGACCATCCCGCCGTGGACGACGAGCACCTGCCCGTTGACCCGCCCCGCAGCGGGCGAAGCCAGATAGCCGACCAGCGGAGCCACATGCTCCGGCGCCAGCGGATCCAGCTCCCCCGCCCCGGGCTCGGCGAACCCGGCGAACACGTCGGAGGTCATCCGGGTCCGCGCCCGCGGACAGATGGCGTTGGCGGTGACGCCGTACTTGGCGAGGGCGAGCGCCGTGGAGGTGGTGAGCCCGACGATCCCGCCTTTGGCGGCGGCGTAGTTGGGCTGCCCGGCGGACCCGGCGAGGAAGGCCTCGGACGAGGTGTTGACGATGCGCCCGTAGACGGGCCCACCGGCTTCCTTGGAGCGCTCGCGCCAGTGGGCGGAGGCGAACCGGATGGTGTTGAAGTGACCCTTGAGGTGGACGCGGATCACCGAGTCCCACTCGTCCTCCGTCATGGAGAAGATCATCCGGTCCCGCAGGATGCCCGCGTTGTTGACCAGGATGTCGAGCTTGCCGTAGGTGTCGACGGCCGACTGGACGAGGGCACGGGCCTGTTGGAGGTCGGCGACGTCCCCGGTGTGGGCCACGGCCTTCCCGCCGGACTTCGTGATCTCCGCCGCGACCTCCTCGGCGGGCGCGGCCGACGCCTCGCCGGACCCGTCGCGGCCCGGCTGCCCGAAGTCGTTGACGACGACGCTCGCGCCGAGCCGGGCGAGTTCCAGCGCCTCGGCCCGGCCGAGCCCGCGGCCCGCCCCGGTGACGACGGCGGCGAGACCTTCAAGTGGCAGTGACATACGGGTACGTACTCCTCTCACCTGGCTTCACTCGTTCGCGCCTGGCTTCAGCGGCCATCGCGCTCGCCTCAGATCTCGATGCACGTCCGCAGCGCTGTCCCGGACCGCATCTGCTCCAGCGCCTCGTTGATCTCGGTGAGCCGCACCCGGTGGGTGATCATGCCCTCCAGGTCGACGCGCCCCGCGCGCCACAGGGCGATGGCCCGCTCGTACGACCGCAGGACGTCCCCGCCGCCGTACAGCGAGGGCAGGATCCGCTTCTCGTCGAAGAACAGCTCGAACATGTTGAACTGCACCTGGTCGTCCATGGCGCCCGCGCCGACGACGCAGAGGGTGCCGCCGCGCCGTGTCATCTCGTACGCGGTGCGGGTGGTCGCGGACTTGCCGACGACCTCGAAGACGTAGTCGAAACCCTCGCCCTCGGTCACGCGCTGCCGGGCGTCGGCCAGTTCGTCGGGGGCGACGGCCTGGGTCGCGCCGAAGCGGAGCGCGGCCTCGCGCCGGGAGGCGACCGGGTCGACGGCGATGATCTCCGCGGCGCCCTTGAGCCGGGCGCCCTGGATCGCGGAGACGCCGACGCCGCCGCAGCCGATGACGGCGACGGACGAACCGGCCGCCACGTCGGCGGTGTTGATGGCGGCGCCGAGCCCCGTCGTCACGCCGCAGCCGATGAGCGCGGCGATGTCGAAGGGCACGTCGTCGGGTATGGGCACGGCGCAGGACGCGTCGACGACGATCTCCTCGGCGAAGGTGCCCGTGCCCGCGAAGCCGAAGACGTCCGAACGGTCGCCGGAGCGCCGGAAGTTGGGGGTTCCCGCGTTCATGAAGCCGGCCAGGCACAGCTGGGTCTGGCCGCGGCGGCACGCCGGGCACTGCCCGCACGCCGGGAGCCAGCACACCAGGACCCGGTCGCCGGGTTTGATGTGGGTGACGCCGTCGCCGACCTCCAGGATCTCGCCCGCGCCCTCGTGGCCGGGGACGAACGGCGCGGGCTGCGGCAGCACGCCGTTCATCGCCGACACGTCGGAGTGGCACAGGCCGGTGGCCCGCACCCGGATCCTGGCCTTGCCCGGGCCGAAGCCCACCGCCTCGACGTCGTCGAGTACATCGAGCTTGTCCTGGCCTGTCTCGTGCAGTACGGCTGCGCGCATGGCTGTGCGGCTCCTCTCATCCCGGCGGTACATGACCGGCGGTACGTGACGTCAGTTCGGCCCCGTCAGTTCAGCTCCGTACGTCAGTGGCCCGGCTCCACCCGTCAGTTCAGCTCCACGACCGTGTCCGTGAGGACCGGCGCGTCCTGCCGCTCGACGGCCGTGACGGCGACCCGCACCCGGCTCTCCGACTCCCACATGCCGACGCGCAGCGTCTCGCCGGGCAGGACGATCCCGGCGAAGCGCGTGCGGTAGGACCGCACCCGGCCCACGTCGCCGCCGAGGACGGTGTCGACGACGGCCTTGAGCGTCATGCCGTACGTGCACAGGCCGTGCAGGATCGGCCGTTCGAAGCCGGCGAGCTTGGCGAACTCGGGGTCGGCGTGCAGCGGGTTCCAGTCGCCGGACAGGCGGTAGAGCAGGGCCTGGTCGGGGCGGACCGGGCGCTCGACGGTGTGGTCGAAGGGGCGGTCCGGTGCCTCGGGGCTGCCGGACGGGCCGCGCTCGCCGCCGAACCCGCCCTCGCCGCGCACGAAGATCTGCGCGTCGCTGGTCCACAGCGGGCCCTCGTCGTCGGCGGCTTCGGAGCGCAGCACGAGGACGGCCGCCTTGCCCTTGTCGTAGACGGCGGCGACCTTGGAGCTCGTGGTGGCCCGGCCCTTGACGGGGATCGGGCGGTGCAGCTCGACGCTCTGGCCGCCGTGCAGCACGGCGGCGAGGTCCACGTCGATGCCGGGTGCGGCGAGGCCGCCCATCATGCCCATGCCCGCGCCCGCCACGGTGGCGAAGCTGGGCAGGACGTGCAGCCGGGACTCCAGGGTGTAGCGGAGTTCGTCGGCGTCGGTCGCGGGGTCGGCGAGGTCCGGGTTGGCGCCCGCGCCGAGGCCCAGGTGGTAGAGCTGGACGTCCTTGTGGTCCCAGGTGATCTCGGCGCTGCGGGGCTGCGCGGCCAGGGCCTGTGCGGCATCGATGGGCATGGGGTGGCGGCTCCTCGCGGGCTGCGGGTGACGGTCCTGCGGGTGCGGCGTGCGGGGCGGGGTTGCCGGTGTGCTCCGGGGGAAGACCTCGGTGCGTCCGTCCGCACCGTCGGCCGCACCGAGGTCGTCTGCGGCGGCCACGGCGTCCCTGTCCGCCGATCCACCGGTTCGCCGATCCCCCGGTCCACCGGTCGTTCTAGAACGCGTTCTAGGCCGATGGCCCCATGTATAGCCCAGCGCCCCACACTTGGGAAGAGTCCTGACGTCACGTCAGATCCGGCGTCCGGGTCCGCCCGGGGCCGCCATCGGTGACATTTGTCCCGGCCGACTCGGTACGGACCTCACTGCCGCCGAGGCGCCCCCGCTCCGTACTGTCGAGGGCACGGGGACCGCGGGGGACGCGGGCCCGCCCGAACGGGGAGCGAGAGATGTCCTGGAAGCGCGGCGTGACCTGCCGGATGCACGACCTGCGGCAGCAGCGGGCCGCCTGGCGGGAGCAGCGGAGTTCCTGGCGGGAGCAGAAGGCCGACTGGCGGGAACGGAAGCGGGCGGGCGATCAGGACGCCCTCGTGCACTCGGGCCCGCCCAACGGCTTCGCGCTGCTTCCGTGGCTCCTGATGGGCCTGGGCGCGTTCTCGCACCTGCTCCAGGGCAAGACCCCGAACCCGTGGATCGGCGGCATCGGCCTGTTCGTCTTCAACTCCCTCTACGTCGGCGTGGCCTTCTGCGCCTTCGACAAGCGGGCCCGGGAGTCACGCAGGGTGCTGGTCGCGCTGCTCGTGATGGGCGCGCTCACCGTGGGCCTCGCGGCCGGGTACGGCGGCAACTGGCTGATGTACTTCCCGCTGTTCGGCCTGGCCGTGGGCGCCGTGGTGCGGGGCCGCCACCTCGGTCCTGTGGCTCTCTCCCTGAGCGCCCTCGCGGGCGCCGTCGCCGGGTTCCGGGAGGGCTGGGACGGCATCAACATCGCGTACGGCACGTTCCTGTCCACGATGATCACGGCCGCGATCCTGTCCCTCTCCGAGGCGGTACGCGACCTGCGCGCCGCCCGTGAGGAACTGGCGCGGCGGGCCGTGGCCGAGGAGCGGCTGCGCTTCTCCCGCGACCTGCACGACCTGCTCGGCCACACGCTCTCGCTGATCGTCGTGAAGTCGGAGGCCGCGCGCCGCCTCGCCCCGCGCAGCATGGACGCGGCCCTGGCGCAGATCACCGACATCGAGTCCGTCGGCCGCCAGGCGCTCACCGAGATCCGCGAGGCCGTCACCGGGTACCGGGACGCGGCCCTTGCCGCCGAGCTGGACCGGGCCCGCGAACTGCTCGACGCGGCCGGTGTCGAGGCGGTCGTACGGCAGTCGGGGCCGCCGCTCGGCCCCCGGTCGGAGGCGCTGCTCGGCTGGGTGGTGCGGGAGGCGGCCACCAATGTCGTACGGCACGCGCGGGCGGGCCGGTGCGAGATCGAGGTCGCCGCCACCTCCGAACAGACCCGTCTGACGATCACGGACGACGGCCGCGGCGTAGGCTCGACCACGCCCGGCAGCGGGCTGAAGGGCCTGGCCGAGCGCCTCACGGCGGTGGGTGGCGCACTGGAGTCGGGGCCCGAGCCGCGCGGCGGCTTCCGGGTCACGGCGGTGCTGCCGGTCACCGAGGACCGCGATGCCTCCGCCGCCGGCCACGTCACCGACGCGGCGCCCGCGCGGGCGGGCGCCCACGAGGAGCGCATTCGATGATCAGAGTCCTGCTCGCCGAGGACCAGGGCATGATGCGCGGCGCACTGGCCCTGCTGCTCGGGATGGAGGAGGACATCGAGGTCGTCGCGCAGGTCGCCGCGGGCGACGACATCGTGCACACCGCGCTCACCGCGCGGCCCGACGTGGCCCTCCTCGACATCGAGTTGCCCGGCCGCAGCGGGCTCGACGCGGCGGCGGACCTGCGTACGGAGGTTCCCGACTGCCGGGTCCTGATCCTCACCACGTTCGGCAGGCCCGGGTATCTGCGGCGCGCCATGGACGCGGGCGCCGCGGGGTTCCTCGTCAAGGACGGGCCCGTGGAGGAGCTGGCCGAGGCGATTCGCGCCGTGCTTCGCGGGGAGGTCGTGGTCGATCCTGCGCTGGCCGCCGCCGCGCTCGGGGCCGGGCCCAACCCGTTGACGGCCCGGGAGGCCGAGGTGCTGAACGCGTCTGTCGACGGGGCGACGGTCGCCGACATCTCGGCGGCGCTGCGTCTGTCGGAGTCGACGGTTCGGAACTATCTCTCCGCCGCCATCGGGAAGACGGGGACCCGTAATCGGATGGAAGCGGTGCGGGTCGCTCGGCGTGAAGGGTGGCTGTAGGCGTTTCCTCGCCGTGGGGCCGGGTTGCCCCCGGGGGCTGCCGCCCCCGGACCCCCGCTGATCGGCGCTCCGCGCCTCGTCCTCAATCTCCCCCAAGCTCTTAAGGAGCAGGGGGGACCCCCACTACGGGCTTGATTGCCTCGGCATCGCCACAAGGACCAGCACCACCGCCGCCGTGAGGAACACCGCTCCCCACAGGAACGCCTGGGCGTAGCCCTCGGCCAGGGCGTGGGTGCCGGGGCGGTCGTCGGTGCGGGACGCGGCGATGGTGGAGAGGACCGCGAGGCCGAGGGAGCCGCCCATGGTGCGGGAGGTGTTGATGAGTCCGGCGACGAGGCCCGCGTCGCCGGGGTCGGCGCCGCTCGTGGCGAGGGAGGCGAGGGGCGTGCCCGCGAGTCCGGCGCCGAGCATCATGAGGATGCCGGGGAGCATGATCGAGGTGACGTACGCCCCGTCGGCGTCGAGGACCCGCCACTGCCAGAGGAAGCCCACGGCGGCGACGAGGACGCCGATGACCGTGACGCTGCGGGCGCCCAGGACGCGCATCAGGCGGGGGGCGACCTTGGAGCCGACGACGACGCTGACCGAGCTGGGGATCAGGGCGAGCCCGGCCTCAAGGGGCGTGTAGCCGAGGACGTTCTGGGCGTACAGGGTCATGAAGAACCACATGGCGAACAGGCCCATGCCGCAGACGAACATCGTGGCGTTGGCGGCCGAGACGGACCGCACCCGGAACAGCGCGAGCGGCATCAGCGGCGCCTTGGCGCGGGCCTCGACGGCGAGGAAGGCCCCGATCAGGGCGAGCCCGGCGACCAGGGGCACCAGGGTGGTGGCGGCGGTCCAGCCCTCCACCTCGGTCTGCACGATGCCGTACGCGAGGGTGGCGATGCCGCCGGTCACGAGCACGGCCCCGGGCAGGTCGAGGCGGCGCGCCCCGTTGGCGCGGCTCTCGGTGATCCAGCGCAGCGCGGCGGCGAGGACGAGGACGCCGACGGGCACGTTGACGAGCAGCGTCCACCGCCAGGAGAGGCCGTCGGTGAGCACGCCGCCGACGAGCCCGCCCGCGGCGCCGCCGCCCGCCCCGACCGCGGACCAGGTGGCGATGGCCCGCACCCGGGCGGGCCCCTCCGGCACGGCGGACGTGAGGATGGTCAGCGTCGACGGGGCGAGCACGGCGGCGCCGAGGCCCTGCACGGCCCGCGCGAGCAGCAGTTGCCAGCCCTCCTGGGCGAGCCCGCCCGCGAGCGAGGCAAGGGTGAAGAGCCCGAGGCCCACCAGGAACATCCGCTTGCGCCCGAAGAGGTCCCCGGCCCGCCCGCCGAGCAGCATGAACCCGGCGAACGCGATGGAGTACGCGTTCACGACCCACTGCAACCCCGTGGCGCTCAGGCCGAGATCGGTCCGCATCGACGGCAGCGCCACGTTCACGACGGACACGTCGAGGACGACGAGGAACTGTCCGGCGCACGCGGCGGCCACGACGAGCCAGGTGGGCGGAGTGGGGCGACCCGATATCCGGGAGGTCGGGGTGTCGGCGGGGGTCTGGAGCATGGCCCCCATGCTGACAGCCGGACATGTGCCCCGTACATCGGAAAAACGGGCCAGGGGACCTGGGTCGGGAGTCCTAGGTCCGGTCGGGAGGCCTGGGTCCCCTCGGGAGTTCCAGGTCCTGTCGGGAGTCCTGGTACCCGTCGCGGCTATGACCGGGGGCGCGTGAGGAGCGTCACCATCGCCGCCCCGCCGAGGCCGACGTTGTGCGCGAGTCCCACCCGCGCCCCGGCGACCTGGCGCGGTCCCGCCTCGCCCCGCAACTGCCAGCTGAGTTCGGTGGCCTGGGCGAGGCCGGTCGCGCCCAGGGGGTGGCCCTTGGAGATGAGGCCGCCGGAGGGGTTCACCACCCAGCGGCCGCCGTACGTCGTCGCGCCGGACTCCACGAGCTTGCCGGATTCGCCCTCCTCGCACAGGCCGAGGGCCTCGTAGGTGAGGAGTTCGTTGACGGAGAAGCAGTCGTGCAGCTCGATGACGTCGAGGTCGTCGGGGCCGAGCCCCGAGGCGTCGTAGGCCTTGCGGGCGGCCGCGCGGGCCATGGGGGTGCCGACGACGTCGAGGCAGCTGCCGGAGGCGAAGGTCTCCGCGGTGTCGGTCGTCATGGCCTGGGCCGTGATCTCGACCGCCCGGTCCCCGAGCCCGTGCCGGTCCACGAACGCCTCCGAGGCCACGACCACGGCGGCCGCGCCGTCCGACGTCGGGGAGCACTGGAGCTTGGTGAGGGGGGCGTGCACGGTCCTCGCGGCGAGGATCTCCTCGACCGTGTACGCGTCCTGGAACTGGGCGTTGGGGTTGTTCGTGGAGTGCCGGTGGTTCTTCGCGGCGACCGCCGCGAGCTGCGCGGGCGTCGTGCCGTACCGCTCCATGTGCTCGCGGGCCGCGTTGCCGAAGAGCTGGGCCGTGGGCGGTGTCGCCTCGAAGCCGTGCCGGGCCGCCATGACGCCGTAGTGCCGGGCCACCGGGGATGTCGCGAATTCGCCGTCGCTGCCGCCGCCCAGCGAGCCGCGCTTCATCTTCTCGAAGCCGAGCGCGAGCACGCACTCGCTCTGCCCGCCCGCCACGAACTGCCGGGCCATCATGAGGGCGGTGGAGCCCGTGGCGCAGTTGTTGTTGACGTTGTAGACGGGCACTCCGGTCAGGCCCAGCTCGTACGCGGCCCGCTGGCCCGCCGTCGACGCCTGGAAGCAGTACCCGGCGACGACCTGCTCCACCTGCTCGTAGGCGATCCGGGCGTCGGCGAGCGCGGCGGTGCCCGCCTCCTTCGCCATGTCCCAGTACTGCCAGTCGCGGGTCTCGGGCTTCTCGAACTTCGTCATGCCGACACCGACGATGTAGCTCTTCACCGCTGGGGCTCCTTCCGAGAGCGGGCGGCAAGACTAGAACACGTTTCAGTTCACCGGAAGGGCGACGACCTCCGGCACGTACAGAACCGGTCAATGGCGGGTCAAGACTTCCCTTGGTTCGACACCCGTCGGAATAGTCGCCCAGGGATACAGGTTCATCCTGCATATACCTGCGGGTGCCCCACCCACCGCCCCTCTTCCTGCCGGAGGCCGCACGCCCATGTCCCACGCGACGACCCACCCCCGCGGTGACCGCGCAACGCGCGGAACCGGCGGTGTCGTCCCCGTCCTCGCCTTCGCGGGCATCGTCGTCGCCGTCATGCAGACGCTGCTCGTCCCCGTCATCAAGGACCTGCCGACGCTGCTCGGCACCGAACCCTCCAACGCCACCTGGGTCATGACCTCGACCCTGCTCGCGGGCGCCGTCTCCACGCCGATCATGGGCCGTCTCGGCGACCTCTTCGGCAAGCGCCGGATGCTGCTCACCAGCCTCGCCGTGATGGTCGTCGGCTCCCTGGTCTGCGCGTTCACCGACGATCTGCTCGTGATGATCGTCGGCCGCGCCCTGCAGGGCTTCGCGATGGGCGCGATACCGCTGGGCATCGGCCTGATGCGCGACGAGCTGCCGCGCGAGAAGCTCGGCTCCGCGATGGCCCTGATGAGCTCCTCCATCGGTGTCGGCGGCGGCCTCGCCCTGCCCGCCGCCGCCCTCGTCGCCCAGCACACCGACTGGCACGCGCTGTTCTTCGGGGCCGCGGGCCTCGGCGTCCTCGCGATGCTGCTCATCTTCTTCCTGGTGCCCGAGAGCCCGCTGCGCGCCGAGGGCACCTTCGACGTGGCCGGCGCCCTCGGCCTGTCCGCCGGACTCGTGCTCTTCCTGCTGCCCATCACCAAGGGCAGTGACTGGGGCTGGAGTTCGGGCCTGACCCTCGGGCTCTTCGGGGCCTCGGCCGCCGTCCTGCTCCTGTGGGGCGTGATGGAACTGCGCCTGAAGGCACCGCTGGTGGACCTGCGCACCACCGCCCGGCGCGAGGTGCTGCTCACCAACCTCGCCTCGATCATGGTCGGTGTCGCTTTCTACGCCATCTCGCTCGTCCTGCCCCAGCTCCTCCAACTGCCCACGTCCACCGGGTACGGCCTCGGCCAGTCCATGGTCGTCGCGGGTCTGTGCGTGGCGCCGCTCGGCCTGACGATGATGTTCACCGCGCCGGTGTACGCGCGCCTCTCGGCGAAGTACGGCCCGAAGATCACCCTGATCCTCGGCCTGCTGATCATCGCGATCGGCTACGGAGCGGGCCTCGGCCTGATGAGCGCCGCCTGGCAGACCATCGTCATCGCGGTGATCGTGGGCGCGGGCATCGGCCTCGCCTACTCCTCGCTGCCCGCCCTGATCATCGGCGCCGTCGACCCGTCCGAGACGGGCGCGGCCAACGGCCTCAACACCCTGATGCGGTCCATCGGCACGTCGGTGTCGAGCGCCGTCATCGGCATGGTGCTCGCCAACACCGCGACCCACACGGGGCCGGTCGACGTGCCCACGATGGAGGGCTTCCGCACCTCCTTCCTCATCGCCACCGGCGCTGTCGCCATCGGTCTTCTGCTCGCCCTGTTCCTGCCGGGACGGGGGCGCGCACCTGCCCAGGACAAGCCGCAGCTCCGGGCCAGCAGCGAGGAGGACGCGGGCATCGAGCGGGCCGCGCGAGCCCTCGGCGGCTTCCAGGGCCGGGTGCTCGCCGCCTCCGGCGCGCCGGTCGCGCGGGCCAAGGTCACGCTGATCGACCACCGGGGCAAGCAGGCCGGCGCCGCGCTGACGGACGGCGAGGGGCGCTACGCCCTGGAGGTCCCGGCCGACGGGCCCTACGTCCTCGCCGCGACGGCCGCGGGACACGCGCCGCACGCCGCGTCCGCCGCCCACCCCGGCGGGGAGCGGCCGGTGGAGGTCGACCTGGCCCTGCCGGGCGAGAGCGAAGTCCTGGCCTGAGGCCGACAATCCCCACACCCCCGTCACCCCCATGACGGGGGTGTGGTGCACGATGGGGCGCCCCGCGCGTCCGCACGCGCGGGCCCGTTCGCAACGCGCACCCCGCGGGCCTCCACGCGCCCGCCCCGAGGAGGAACCCTTGGCCGCCGAGCCCGGTCCCGACGTACTCGACGCCTTCGAGGCCGCGAAGGGCTTCATGCCCGTGAAGGAGGGCCTCGCCCTGTACGCGGCGGCCACCGAGGCCGCGGCGCTCGGGCTGCCCCTGCTCGAAGTCGGCACGTACTGCGGCCGCTCCACGATCCTGCTCGCGGACGCGGCCCGCGCCGCCGGTGTGAGCGTGATCACGGTCGACCACCACCGGGGCAGCGAGGAGCAGCAGCCGGGCTGGGACTACCACGACCCGGCGACGGTCGACCCGGAGATCGGCCGCATGGACACGCTGCCGACGTTCCGCAGGACCCTGCACCGGGCCGGTCTTGAAGACCACGTCATCGCCGTCGTGGGCCGCTCACCGCAGGTCGCGGCGGTGTGGAACTCCCCGGTCGCCCTCGTCTTCATCGACGGCGGCCACACGGACGAGCACGCGAACGCGGACTACGAGGGGTGGGCGCCGCACGTCGCGGAGGGCGGGCTGCTCGTCATCCACGACGTGTTCCCCGATCCGGTGGACGAGTGGACCGGGCAGGCCCCGTACCGGATCTATCTGCGGGCCCTGGAATCCGGGGCATTCACGGAGATCTCGGCCACGGACTCGCTCCGCGTCCTGCGCCGAACCGGCGCGGGCGCCCTGCGGCGGGACTAGGCTCGCTCCCGTGTCGTACGTAGGTCCGGACAGTCATCCACCGCGCCCGCCCCGCCGCTTCCGCGGTGGCCGCCCGCTCGCGGTCGCCCTCGCCGTGCTCGTGCCCGGCGCCCTCGCCGGGTATCTCCTCATGGACACCGCGAGCGACTCCAAGGACGGGAAGCCCGCCAGAACACTGCCGTCCGCGAGCCGTTCGGAGCAGGGCTCGCCCTCGAAGCCGAGCGCGGACGCGAGCAAGCCAGACAAGCCTGGCAAGCCCGACAAGTCGACCAAGCCGTCGAAGTCCAAGCCCGCCGACGACGCCAAGCCGTCCGCCGACCCCACGAAGGGCTCGGGCGGCCGCCCCGCCGCGTCCGGCCCCCTCAAGGGCAAGGTCGTCGTGGTGGACCCCGGGCACAACCCGGGGAACTTCAAGCACACCGCCGAGATCAACCGGCAGGTGAACATCGGGACGAACTCCAAGGAGTGCGACACCACGGGCACGTCCACCAACCGCGGTTACACGGAAGCCCGGTTCACCCTGGACCTCGCCCACCGCCTGCGCGACCTGCTGCACCGGCAGGGCGCCACGGTCCGCTTCACGCACGACGCCGACCGCCCCTTCGGGCCCTGCGTCGACGAGCGCGCCCGGATCGGCAACGAGGCCCGCGCCGACGCCGTGGTCTCCCTGCACGCGGACGGCTCCGCCGTCGGCAACCGCGGGTTCCACGTCATCCTGCCCGCGAAGGTCCGGGGCGGTGCCGCGGACACCTCCGCGATCGTCGGGCCATCACGTGACCTGGGCGAGCGCATCGCGGGCAAGTTCCTGAGCGTCACCAAGAGCGCCCCCTCCAACTACGTCGGCGGCGGCACCGGCCTCGACGTCCGCGGCGACCTCGGCGGCCTCAACCTGTCGAAGGTCCCGAAGGTGTTCATCGAGTGCGGCAACATGCGCGACCCGAAGGACGAGGCGTTGCTGACGAGCGGCGCCTGGCGGCAGAAGGCGGCCCAGGGCCTCTCGGACGGCATCGAGAGCTTCCTGCGCGGGTAGACACAGGCGGGCGCCGGGCTGGAGGCGGGTGCCCGAAGGGGCGGATTCCGGGGTATCACCCCATGTCGTGATGTGTTCGATGCCGTCTCGTCACGGGACGGCAACCGGCAGATCTTCACTGGGTGACGATCTTTATCCCAAGCAGACACCCCGGCTGACCGGAGGATAGTGTCCTCCCTACGATGAGGGGCCACCCCCGCGCTTCGCGCACCGCGACACGACCGCGACTACGGCGACAGCGACGCCTCTACCGACGAGACGACTGACGAAGGACCCTGAAGTGAATTTCCGCTCCCTCACTCGAGGCGACGGCGTGGTGATCGGAGCAGCGGTGTTGCTCTTCATCGCCTCGTTCCTCGACACTTTTGACTCCGACGGCTCCGACAGCGACAAGCTGCCGATCGCCTGGGACAACGGCAACCTGCTGATGAGCGTGTACCTGCTCGGCGTCATCGGCGCCGCGCTCATCGTCGTGGGCCGCGGCATGGGACAGCGCAAGGTCGTCGGCCTGGAACTGGGACAGGTTGGTGTCGTCTTCAGCATCGCCGCCGCCTGGAGCGCGCTCGGCGCGATCTTCGACACGGACCAGTCGTTCGGCTTCTTCTTCGAGCAGCTCGGCAGCCAGTTCGGCGGCAGCGGTGGCGGCGCCGAGTCCCCCGACGCCGGAATGGGCCTGATCCTCGGCCTGATCGCCACGCTCGTCATGGCCGGTGCCGCCGTCGCCACGCAGATCGTCCCCGCCCTCAAGGCCCCCCTCGCGGGCGGCGGTGGCCCCAAGCCCCCGCAGCCCTACGGTGGCCAGCCGCAGGGTGGCTACGGCTACCCGGGTGCGCAGGGTGCCCAGCCGGGCCAGCCCGGTCAGCCCTACGGCGGCCAGCCCGCCGCCCCGGCGCAGCCCTACGGCGGCCAGCCGCAGGGTGGCGGCCAGACGCCGCCGCCCGCCCAGGCGCAGCAGGCCGGCGCCCCGGCCGGGGACTTCTCCCCGTTCTGGTTCGCCGTGCCGGTGCCGCGTCCGCTGTACGCCGAGGACGGTTCGCCGACCCCGATCGCGGAACTGGCCCCCGGCACCTGGTACTTGGCCGTGGAGCAGCGCGGCCAGAGCCTGGTGGCCCAGACGCAGGACGGCCGTCGCGGCGTCCTGCAGGACACCACGGGCATCCAGCGCGGCTGAGCCCACGCGCTCGCGCGCACCCGCAGCACCTCAGCGGCCCCTCGCCCCTTCCGGGCGGGGGGCCGCTGGCGTACCCTCCTCCAGTCGACCCGCACCTGATGAACCGTCAGCTCTCTCGGTCCACTCACTCCGTCTGCTTCCTGGAGGACCCATGCGGCTCGGGCTCGCGCTCGGATACTGGGGCCGCGGCCCCGAGGCCCGGCACCTGGCGCTCGCCCAGGAGGCCGAGCGGCTCGGGTACGACTCGGTGTGGACCGCGGAGGCGTGGGGGTCGGACGCGTTCACGGCGTTGACGTGGATCGCCGCGCACACCTCGCGGATACGGCTCGGTACGGCCGTGGCGCAGATGGCGGCCCGCTCCCCCACCACCACCGCCATGCACGCCCTCACCCTCGACCATCTCTCCGGCGGGCGGATGCTGCTCGGGCTCGGGCTCTCGGGGCCGCAGGTGGTGGAGGGGTGGTACGGGCGGCCGTTCCCGAAGTCGCCGCTCACCGCGACGCGGGAGTACGTCGACGTCGTACGGCAAGTGCTCGCACGGGAAGGGCCCGTGGTCCTGGACGGACGGTTTCACCCGCTCCCCTACCCGGGCGACGACGGCACCGGGCTCGGCAAGCCGCTGAAGTCCATCACCCATCCCCTGCGCGGCGACCTGCCCGTGCTGCTCGGCGCCGAGGGGCCCAGGAACATCGCGCAGACCGTCCGGATCGCGGACGGATGGCTGCCGCTGTACTGGTCGCCGACGCGCACGGACGTGTACGAGGCGTCGCTCGGCGACGGGCTGCGGGAGGGATTCATGGTGGCGCCGCTCGTGCGGGCCACGGTCTGCGACGACGTCCGCGAGGGGCTGCTCCCGGTCAAGGCCATGCTCGGCTTCTACATCGGCGGCATGGGGCACGCGGCCCGCAACTTCCACGCCGACCTGATGGGGCGGATGGGGTACGAGGAGGAGGCGCGGCGTGTGCAGGAGCTGTTCCTGGCCGGGCGGCGGGAGGAGGCCGTGCTCGCCGTGCCGGACGCGTTCGCCGACGAGATCTCGCTGGTCGGGCCGCGCGGGCGGATCGCCGAGCGGCTCCAGGAGTGGCGCAAGGGGCCGGTGACGGACCTGCTGGTGCTCGCCACCGACCCGCACACCCTGCGCACCCTCGCCGACCTCAACTCGTAGCCAGGGCCCCGCCCCGCCCCGCGTCAGCGGAAGATCGCGACCGCGTCCAGGGTCAGCTCGCCCGCCTCCCGGTTCCAGGTGCGCACCTTGCCCAGGCAGCGGGCCTGGAACTCGCCGCTGAAGTAGTCGTCCTCGTTCAGGAACTCCTCGCGGATGCCGTCGGCGGCGCAGGTGATGCGGACGTGGGCGGGCGGGGCTCCGCTGCCGTAGCGGGCGCGCAGGACGACCTCGTCGCCGCCGACGCGACGGGCGGTGAAGCGGCCGGTGACGGACACGAACTCCGACATGACGGCGCTCAGCGGCACCCGTTCGTCGTCACTGTCGCGCAGCGCGTCGGCCAGGGAGCGGTTGGGGACGAGCAGACCGGTGGTGAGGTCGGCGTGGACGACGGCGTCCTCGCGGCGCATGGTGTCCATGAGCAGGCCGATGACGGTGATCGGGGTGTTCTGCTGGACGTAGGTGGTGAAGCGCTCCTTCGTCACGTCCCGCCGTGCCTTCGCGCCCGCCGCGCCGGTGACCTTCGCCCACAGGCCGAAGCCGGACGTCACATTGGTGCGGTCGGCCACCTCCTGCTCCAGGGCCGCCGAGAACCCGCCCGTCTGATAGAGGTCCATGACGCGCTGTTCGTGCAGGTAGAAACACATGCCATGGAAGGTGCGGCGGCGCCGCGACCCGCGCCCCGGACGCCCGAGCGCCCACCGCGCCACGGCGTACCGCGCGAGCGCGCCCACGCACACCGCCGTCGCCAGCCACACCGTGACCCACGGCCACCACAGGTCCCACCACTTGCCGTCAACGACACCCACGGATCTCCTTGAACGCCTGGGAGAGGGAAGAGGAGTTGGCGTCCACCATGCGCCCGCCGGTGGCGTCGGCGGCCCGCCGCAGCTCGCCCGCGTCGGCCTCGCCGAAGTGGACGGGGAAGGTGGGCACCGCGCGGGCGGCGGCGCCGAGGCGGGCGTGGCGGCGGGTGAACTCGCCGTACGTACGGCCCGCGTTGTTCTCGCCGTCCGTCATCAGGACGATCGAGAGCGGCTGTTCGGGGTGGTCGGCGACGGATGCGGACGCCACATCGTAGCCGCGGCCGAGCGCCGACCACACGGCCGTGTCGGCGCCGAAGCCGCCCTCGCCCACGAAGGAGTTGAGCGCCCGCAGGTCCCCGTTCCCGCGCACGGTCACGGTGCGCTCCTGAAGGACCCGGCCCGCGAACCGCACCACGGTGAGCCGCTCCCCCCGGTAGAAGCGGGCGAACTTGCCCGTCGCCGTCGGATCGGCGCCGCTGAGGTCGGCGAAGGCCGCCCGCAGGTCCGCCATCCGCCGCCCCCGCATGGACGTGGAGAAGTCGAGCAGGAACACGACGTGGTCGGCCGCGCGGCTGCCCGGCGTGCCGTAGTCGTCCATCAGACGCCGGACGACGGCGATCCTGTCGGGGTACGACAGGGCGTTGCCGATCTCCGCGCGCAGCCGGGCGGGGCGCGGCACGTCCGGGCTGACGGGCCGCCGCCAGGTGCGCTCCATCAGCTTCTGCTGCACCTCGTCCCTGCGCAGCCAGTCGACCACCTTGCGGTACGCCTTGTGCTCGCCCGCGTCGAGCAGCATCAGCGGGAAGTCGGAGAGGACCATGCCGTCCTCGGGGTGCACGATCTCAAGCGGCCGCTTCAGCTTCCCTGCCGCGTTCAGGGTGAGCAGCTCCGACTCGTGCGCGATGAGCGCGTCGGCGGCGCTCTGACGGCGTACGTAGGTGTCGATCAGGTCGCGGGAGCTGGCGCCGGTGAGGGTCTGGCCGGAGCGGAAGCCGCGCAGCCGGTCGCAGGACACGTCCCGTTCGCGCAGCGCCCCGCCGGTGCCTGCCGCCGCCGTGGCCACGCCCACCAGGGCGGCGCGCCCCGTGTCGCTGCGCCGGGGGTCGGGCATGCCGAAGCGCAGGCTGCCGTCGGCGGCGGCGTCGGCGATGTCGGCCCAGGAGAGACGGCCCCCTGGGACTTCGCGGCGCAGCCGGTCCGCGGCGGCCGGGGCCAGGCCCACGACCACGGGCGACCGCATGATCGCCGTGGACTCGGGCCGGGCGGCGGGCGTGCCGGAGTCCTGGAGCCGCAGCAGGTAGGAGCGGTCGGAGGCGGGCCAGGCGAGATCGTAGGGGCCGAGCGGCCCGGAGAGATCGGCGGTGGCCTTGTAATCAAGCTTCAGCTCGACCCCGGTGTCCTCCTCCAGGTCCCCCAACAACGGCTCCACGTCGGCGAGTTCGGGGCTGGCGAGGACGCGCAGGGTGTGGTGCGGCTCGTCCTTCGTGCAGCCGGTGAGGGTGGCGGCGGCGAGGAGGAGGCCGAGGGCGAGCAGGGGCTCGGGGCGGCGGCGAGTGCGGGGGCGGTAGGTGCGGGGGCGGCCGGTGCGGGTCATTCGTCGTCCCGTCCGGGGGGCGGGCAGCTGCCCACGTGGTTGATGATCCGCTCCAGGGCGTTCAGGTCGGGGGCGTCCACCTTCGTCTGGTCCGGATTCGGCGTCGGGACCTGCACCTCGTGGTCGCGCAGATACGCGTTGAGCTGCTCGCTCGTCCCGTCCTCGCCGGAGAACCGGACGCGGAAGCCCAGTTCGATGGCGCGGCGGCGCAGGGCCGCGTCGGACTCCATCAGGTCGGTGAGGCGGTCGCCCTGCTCGCCGAGGGAGATCAGCTCGGGCTCGGTGAGGGCGTGCGGGGAGGGGTAGAGCAGGACCCGCCGGGTGTCCTGCTCGCCGTGCTTCTTCTGGTGGTCCACCTGATGCTTCAGGAACTGGTGCTCGTAGACGAGGGAGACCGGCGCTATCGACTCGCCCTCGTCGGAGAAGTAGCTGTCGGCCTGCTCGTCGGCTGCCATGCCCTGGAGGTTGATCAACGGCTTGACCTGCGCGGCGACATCGAGGACCGGGTCGCCGGCCGCGCGCCGCTCCGACCCCCGCCTGCGCTCCGTACCCGGCGCCTGATTGCCGTTCTTCACGAACGCGAGAATGCTCAAGTACGTGCCCGCGGCGTTGGATTCACAGACGCTGGAGGTACGGACCAGGACGCGGCCGCCGTTGCTGCGCCGCGAGTGGTCCTTGAACCCGACGCCGTTCCAGGTCCGCTCCAGCTCGATCAGCTTCAGGAACCCCCGCATGTCGAGGTCGTAGTAGAGCGTGTCCCCGCCGCCCGCCGCCTTCTGCGGGCGCGCCACGCCCGCCGCCACCAGCGTCGTCGCGTAGTCGCGGAACGTACCGAGCACCAGCGGCGTGACGAACGGCCGCGCCGTGCGCACCGAGCGCTGCTGCCGCTGCATGATCAGCTTCGCCGCGGGCTGGCCCGAGGGGAACACCACGTCCATGCCGCGCAGCGACTGCGTGGCGATGCCGCGCGAGCCGAGCCGGTGTATCTCCACCCGGATCCCGTGCTTCAACAGCAGCCGCTGGACCTCCGGGTCCTTGAAGAAGTCCGACTTCGACGCCATCTTCCCGTCGATCGTCGCGATCCGCTCGAAGGGGCGCAGGGCGTTCCCCGAAACCGTCAGCGCGAGCAGGCCCGCGACGGCCAGGGGGAGCGCGGCGACGACGTGGCGGGGGTGGCGGGTGCGGCGGCGGGTGGGGCGGCGCGTGGTCAGACGTGGCTCTTCGCTGGGGGTTCGGTCGGGTCTGCTGGCGTCTGACACCGGGGGCTCCTGCCTGTGGCGGGGGCAGGATCATCGGGGATGGGGGCGACGAGGGTGCGGCGGAGGAGTCAACTCCGCGTGAACCAGGGGGGAATGACGGTGTGTCATGGGGGGTGCGGGTTGTTCCCTGCCGGGGGCTCCCCAAGCCCACCCCTTTCCCGAAACCGGGGGCTGCGCCCCCGGACCCCCGCTGTCGGCGCTCCGCGCCTCGTCCTCAAACGCCGGACGGGCTAGAAAATGTGCCGGTAAGTTTCAGCCCCTCCGGCGTTTGAGGAGCGGGGTCTGGGGCGGAGCCCCAGTTTCGGTGAAGGGGCGGGATTGGGGAGCCCCCGGCAAGGCCCCCACCCTCACCCCTTCGCCAGCTCCCCCGCCGACGGCACCTTGTTCGTGACCTCGGCCCCGGCGTCCTTGCCCGCGTCCTTCACCTTGGTGATGGCGCCGTCGAAGGACTTCACCACGGACTCGGTGGAGTCGCCCTTGCGGAGCTTGGAGGGGAGGTCCTTGAGGGCGTCGATCCCGGCGGTGAGCGGGGCGACGGCCTTGGCCAGGGTCGGGTCGCCCTTGGCGTTGCGCAGCGCGGCCTTGAGGCGGTTGTAGGTGAACGCCCCGGCGAGGCCCGCCTTGATGAGGGCGAAGCGGCGGCCGTCGGCGCCGGAGGCGAAGGTGCCCGCGCGGTAGGGCTTCACGATCCACTGGTACGTGGCCCCGGCGGCGAGCCCCGCGTTGGCGACGAACCGGGTCTTCGCGAGCTTCTGGCGTTCGACCGTGCTCGTAGCGCTCGCGGAGGAGTCCTTGTCGTTGCCGCCGCACGCCGCCGTCGTGCCCGCGAGGAGGGCGCAGAGGAGCAGGGGGACGAGGGCGCGGAGCAGGGAGCGGGGCACGGTGACCTCCGGGCGGGGTGGGGGCGGCCGCCGCCAGCCTCACCCGGCCGGGCCCGGCCCGCCACCGGGGCGCGGCCGACGGGGTGGCACCCCCCAGGTTTCGGCCACCCCTCCCCCGGTACCCGCCCCCCATGTCCCCCGTACACAAACAACGCACCACGGAAGCCGCCAAGGTCATCGTCGTCATCGCGGACGTGATGGCCTTCATCCTCGCCCTGTGGGTCCTGATGGACCTGTTGGACGCCAACCGTGCCAATGACCTCGTACAGGTCGTGCATGATGCCGCGCGTTGGCTCGCGAGCTGGTCGCACGACCTGTTCACGTTCGACGAGCGCTGGGCCCGCGTGGTCGCGGGGTACGGCCTCGCGGCGGTCGTCTACCTCGTCGCGGGGCACTTCCTCGCGGGGCGGCTGCGGCGGCACTGAGCGTCAATCCGAGCCGACCCGATGGGCGAGCCCGCGACAGGCCCCCGCGCTCAGGCGCAGCAGTCCGGGTCCAGGCCCACCGGCAGCCCCGTCCCCGAGAACACCCCGCACGTCGCCTCGTCGCCGCCGAGTGCCGCGACCGCGAGGAGCAGCGAGCCCGCCGTCCAGGTGGTGAGCTCGACGGGCCAGATCGCGGCGTCCTCGAAGACGTATCCCGTCCAGTAGAGGCCCGACTCGGGGTCACGCAGGTGTTGGATGGACTTGAGGACGTCCAGGGCGCGGTCGGATTCGCCGAGTGCCCAGAGCGTCAGGGCGAGTTCGGCGCTCTCGCCGCCGGTCACCCACGGGTTGGGGTGCACACAGCGCACGCCGAGGCCGGGGACGACGAAGCGGTCCCAGCCGTCCTCTATGCGGGACTTGGCCTCCGGTCCTGTGACCGCGCCGCCGAGGACCGGGTAGTACCAGTCCATGGAGTAGCGGTCCTTGTCGAGGAAGCGCTCGGGGTGGCGGCGGATCGCGTGGCCGAGGGCGCCGGTCGCGAGCTCCCAGTCCGGCTGCGGGTCGTCGCGCAGGTCGGCGAGGGCGAGGGCGCAGCGCAGCGCCTGGTAGACGGAACTGCAGCCGGTGAGCAGGGCGTCCGGCACCGGGGTGCCGTCGGGGTCCCGCTTCCAGCCGATCTGGCCGCCGGGCTGCTGGAGTTCGAGGACGAACTCGACGGCCGCGACGACGACCGGCCACATCCGGTCGAGGAAGGCCTCGTCGCCGGTGCTCAGGTAGTGGTGCCAGACGCCGACGGCCACGTACGCGCAGAAGTTGGTCTCGCGGCCGCGGTCGGTGACGTCGTCGGGGTCGCCGTCGGCGTACGCCGCGTACCAGGAGCCGTCCGGGTTCTGGTGCCGGGCCAGCCACTCGTAGGCGCGGGCGGCGGCCGCGTGCTCGCCGGCGGCGTCCAGGGCCATGGCGGCCTCGGTGTGGTCCCACGGGTCGAGGTGGTGGCCGCGGAACCAGGGTATGGCGCCGTCCTCGCGCTGGACGGCGAGGATGCCGCGGACCGTCGCCGTCGCCTGATCGGCCGTCAGAACACCGGGCAGGACCAGGCGTTCGGTGCGCTCGGGAATCGTCACGCCCCGGCCTTCGCGTCGTCGGCGGCGGCACGGTCGGGGGTGGCGGTGTCGGCAGGGGCCACTGCGTCAGAGGCGGTCGCGGCGGCGGGCAGGTGCGGCTTGGTCGCGTACGCCACGAAGCTCTTGCCGATCAGCGGGTTGAGCGCCTGCTCGGCGACCTTCGTCGCCAGCGGCTTCTTCATGATGTCCCAGACCAGGAGCTTGTGGTACGCCCGCACCGGCAACGCCTTGTCGTTGTCGACGCCGAACGCACACTTCAGCCACCAGTACGGCGAGTGCAGGCCGTGCGCGTGGTGCGTGCCGTACGGCTTGAGGCCCGACTCCCGCATTTTCGCGAGCAGTTCGTCGGCCTTGTAGATGCGGATGTGGCCGCCCTCGACCTCGTGGTAGGCGTCACTGAGCGCCCAGCAGACCTTCTCCGGGCCGTAGCGGGGCACGGTCACGGCTATCCGGCCGCCCGGCTTGAGGACCCGGACCATCTCGGCGAGCACGCCCTTGTCGTCCGGGATGTGCTCCATCACCTCGGAGATGATCACGACGTCGAACGACTCGTCGGGGAAGGGCAGGTTGAGGGCGTCGCCCTCCATGGCCGTGGCGGTCGCGCCCGCCGGGGCCTCGCCCGCCTCCTTCATCGCCGCGAACCACTTGGCGACCTCGCGGATCTCCTCCGCGTTCCGGTCCAGGGCGACCACCCGGGCGCCGCGCCGGTAACACTCGAAGGCGTGACGGCCCGCCCCGCAGCCCAGGTCAAGCACGCGGTCACCCGCGGCGAGCGGGAAGCGGGTGAAGTCGACGGTCAGCACGTGGCCCTGCTTTCGGGTTGAGGTCCTGCAACTTCGCCGCGGGCCGCGGCCCCGGCCGTCGGCAGCGCGTGGCCGCGGGCCACCGCACGGGCGGCGCCCCGGCCCGCGGAGCGGTCGATCGCCGCGCGGTACAGCTCCGCGGTGCCCTGGGCGGCGCGGGCCCAGGTGAACTTGGCGAGGACCCGGGCCCGGCCGGCGGCGCCGAGCCGCGCCCGCAGCTCCGGGTCGCCGAGGAGCCGGTTCAGGCCCGCGGCGAGCGCGCCCGCGTCGCCCGGGGGCACCGCGAGGCAGGTGTCGCCGTCGCGGCCCGCGACCTCCGGGATCGCCCCGCCGGTCGTGGCGAGCAGCGGCGTCCCCGTCGCCATGGCCTCGGCGGCGGGCAGCGAGAAGCCCTCGTACAGCGAGGGGACGCAGGCGATCTGGGCCGAGCGGACCAGGTCGACGAGCTCCTCGTCGGTGATGCCCTTGACGAACTCCACGGAGCCTTCGAGGCCGTACTTCTCGATGGCCTGCGCCACCGGGCCGTCCTCGGCGCGCTTGCCGACGACGACGAGGTGCGCGGCGGGGTTCTCGGTGCGGACCTTGGCGAGCGCCTCGACGAGGTGGATCAGACCCTTCAGCGGTACGTCCGCGCTGGACGTCGTCACGATCCGGCCCGGCACCTCGGGCACCGCCGGGTCGGGCGAGAACAGGTTCGTGTCGGCGCCGATGTGGACGACGTTAATCCGGTCGCGGCGGACGCCGAGGTGGTCGACGATCTCCTGGCGCGAGGTGCCGGACACCGTGAGGATCGACGGCAGGCGTCGCGCCACGCGCTTCTGCATCCGTGTGAACGCGTACCAGCGGCGGACCGACGCGCGGCGCTTCCAGTCCGGCGCGGCGTCGAGCTCCAGGCGGCGGTCGACGGTGATGGGGTGGTGGACGGTCGTCACGAGGGGGGCGCCGAGGTCGCCGAGGAGGCCGTAGCCGAGGGTCTGGTTGTCGTGCACGACGTCGAACTCGCCGCGCCGGGCGCGCAGGTGGCGGCGGGCGCGCAGGCTGAAGGTGACCGGCTCGGGGAACCCACCGGTCCACATCGTCGCCACTTCGAGGGCGTCGATCCAGTCGCGGTACTCGTCGCGCTTGGGGGTGCGGAAGGGGTCGGGTGAGCGGTAGAGGTCCAGGCTCGGCAGCTCGGTCAGGCCGAGGCCGCGCAGGTCCTCGCCCTCGTCGAGCACGGGGTAGGGCTGCGCGCCGATGACCTCGACGCGGTGACCGAGGCGGACCAGCTCGCGGGAGAGGTGGCGTACGTAGACACCCTGGCCGCCGCAGAACGGGTTCCCCTTGTACGTGAGGAGCGCGATGCGCAGCGGGCTCTCGCCGTCGGCGGCCGCGCCCGGGGGCACGTCCGGCGTCGTGCCCGGTGTCGCACCCGGCACCGGCCCCGGAAGGGGACCCGCCTCCATGGCCTCAGCGGTCACTCTGGCCCCCTTCTGCCTTCAGTTGTCCGCGAGATTACGCCGGGACGGTAATGTAGAACAAGTTTCAGACTTGTTCCTGTCATGATCGTCCTTGATCGCCGGACCCGCTCGAATCTACCGGCAGGTAGCCGGGCCGGAAGGTCCGGATCAGGTGATTCGCGCCACGGCGGCCGCCCTGCCATGCTGTGCGGTCCCGATGGACGGGAGCAGGACGGGAACGGTACGGGCACGGGGCGGGACCGATGGACACCGCCGACGGGACTGACGGGGCGACGGGACTATGACGGCTGACGCGAAGACGGCTGGAGCGAGCGCGGCACATCCGGCGTCGCCGCCCCTCACCGAGCGCCAGGAGGCGCGCCGCCGCCGCATCCTGCACGCGAGCGCCCAACTGGCGAGCCGGGGCGGCTTCGACGCGGTCCAGATGCGGGAGGTGGCGGAGTCATCGAGCGTCGCCCTCGGCACGCTCTACCGCTACTTCCCGTCGAAGGTGCATCTGCTCGTCGCGACCATGCAGGACCAGCTGCAGCACATGCACACCACCCTGCGCAAGCGCCCCCCGGCCGGGGAGACCCCGGCGGAGCGGGTCGCGGAGACCCTGATGCGGGCCTTCCGCGCCCTCCAGCGCGAGCCGCACCTCGCGGACGCCATGGTGCGCGCCCTCACCTTCGCCGACCGCTCGGTGAGCCCGGAGGTCGACACGGTCTCGCGGCTCACCACGGCGATCGTCCTGGATGCCATGGGCCTGGACGGACCGCCGACCGCCGCCCAGCTCTCCGCGGTGCGGGTCATCGAGCACACCTGGCACTCCGCGCTGATCACCTGGCTCTCGGGGCGCGCCTCGATCGCCCAGGTCAAGATCGACATCGAGATGGTCTGCCGGCTGATCGACCTGACGGCGCCCGACTCCGCCTGACGCCCGCCCCGGCCTGATCGCACCCGCCCGCGGCGCCGACGCATCGTAGGGGCTCAGTGACACCACGTAGGGGCGGAGTGTGTGCTTCCGGCCGATGAGCTGTCGCACAGGGGGCGCACTTGGTTCAGACATATGCGCCCCCTTGGCATCCCCTTGGCCAGTTCTCAGCGTTCATGACAGAGGCACTACGGCTTTCAATGGTCTGCGCAACGCTCGGCACCCCGGCGAACGGCCGGGGCCGGGGCACCAGGTGCGGTTCGGACGGCGCTCGGGTGGGACTCGGTCAGGAGGGGCGAGTGACGCGGCCCGGAACCGCAAGCTGGAGGAGCACGGTGCTGGAGGGGCAGAACGTGATCCGCGTACTTCTCGTGCACGACGCCTGTCTGCTGCGATCGGCTCTGGCGGAACGACTCGCCCGTGAGCCCGACTTGGAGGTGTTCCACACGCCATGGGGGGCCGCCCGGCGCCGTCTGGGCTCGGTACGGCCCGATCTGTGCGTCGCCGACCTCGACTGCGAGACCGGGTACGCGCTGGCGCCGCTCGGTGAACTCAAGACCACCGCGACCGGCGCGGGCGCCCGCTGCCCGCTGCTCGTCCTCGCCTCGGCGCACCGGCCGGGACTGCTGCGCCGGGCCGTGGAGGCGGGCGCGATCGGCTTCGTCGACAAGGCGAGCGTGCCCGAGCAGTTGCTCACCGGCATCAGACAGGTGGCGTCCGGGGTGCGGTACGTCGACGAATCGCTCGGCTTCGGATTTCTGAAGGCCGCTCAGATGCCGCTGACCCAGCGCGAGTTGAGCGTGCTGTCGTTGGCCGCCGGTGGGGCTTCCGTCGCCGAGATAGCGCGCCGGCTGCATCTGTCGAACGGCACGGTGCGCAACTACATGGCCGCCATCACCCGCAAGACCGGCGCGCGCAACAAGGTCGACGCGATCCGGATCTCCTTAGGGGAGGGGTGGGTGTGATCAGGGCAGGACCGGCTGCGAGGCGGCCGCCGGGTTCCAGTTGCCCGCCAGGTCGCGGTACAGCTCCGACCGCTTGAGCAGTTCGCCGTGGCGGCCGCAGTCCGTACGGGGTCCGTCGAGGACCAGGACGCGGTCGGCACGGCGGGCCGAGCTGATGCGGTGCGCGACGACCACCAGGGTGCCGCCGGGCCGGGCGGCGAAGGCACGCTCGGCCCGGGACTCCGCCTCCGGGTCCAGATGACAGGTGGCCTCGTCGAGCACGGCCAGCTCCGCGTGCGCGACATAGGCGCGGGTCAGGGCGATCAACTGGCGCTCGCCCGCCGAGAGGGCGGCCGGGTCGAGCCGCGCCCCGAGGCCGCCGACGCGCTCGGCGAGCGGCCCGAGGCCCACGGCGTGCGCGGCGTCGAGGAGTTCGGCGTCCGGCACCGGGTCCTGCCGCAGGTAGCGCAGGTTCTCCCCCAGGGTGCCGCCGAACACATATGCCTCCTGCGGGATGAGCACCCGCCGCGCCACGGCCCTCCCGTCCCGCGCGTCCCGCCCGGCCACCCGCACACTGCCGCTCCCTGGCGCCAGCATCCCCGCGACCAGGCCCGCGAGCGTCGACTTGCCGACCCCGCTCGGCCCCACGACGGCCAGGTGACCGCCGCGCGGCAGGACGAGGTCCAGGTCGCGGATGACGGGTTCGGCGTGCGGGCCGTAGGCGAAGGTGACGGAGGTGAGGTGGAGGGCCGGGGGTGGGGTGGGAGGTGGGGTGAGGCTGGTGAGGTCAGTAGAGCTTGTGAGGTCGGTGGGACCGATGGGTTCGGTGGGTCCAGTGGGTCCAGTGGGTCCGGTGGGGGTCTTGGTGAGGGACGGGCCGGTGGTCTCGGGCTCGGCTCCGGCCTCGACTCCGGCCTCGACTCCGGCTCCAGCCCCGGCTTCGGCCCCGGCTTCGGGCGGCGGCAGCGCACCCCCGGGCTCCCCCGTCCCCTCCGGCACCAGCCTCCGCAGGATCACCACCAGGCGTGTGCCCGCCGAGCCCAGGCCGTGGACCAGGTTGTGCAGGGCCGGCAGGAGGGCCTGGGTGACGTAGGTGAGGGCGCCGACCAGTTCGCCCGCGGTGACGTCGTGGGACAGGAGCCAGGGGCCGGTGGCCAGCAGCAGCACGATGGGGAGCTGGCCGCCGAGGGCGAGGGAGGCGATGCGGACGACGGACCAGCGGGCCAGGGTGCGGGACGTCTCGTACTCGGTGGTGAGGCGGTCCTCGACGGCGGCGGCGGTCGGCTCCTCGGCGCCCGCGGCGGTGACGTCCCGCAACCCGGGGCAGACGGCGCCCAGTTCGGTCGCGATGGCCTCGTCGGCGGCCAGGTAGTCCTCCTGGCGGCGGGCCAGCGGGCGCAGGGTCAGGATGAACAGGCCGACGCCCGCGACCAGGGGCGGCGCCACCACCAGGACGAGCAGCGGGGCCAGGGTGCACAGGCCGATCAGTGCGCCGACGGCGGTGAACACGAAGGAGCGCGACACCATCACCAGGCCCGCGAAGGTGTCCCGCGCGGTCTCCACCTGCTGGGTGAGCCGGGACACGGCGGCGCTGTCGGCCTCCTCGATGCCGCGCGCCACGACGTGCCGCACGAGCGCGTCCCGCATCGGCTCGACGAGGCGGGCCACGGCGCGGAACACCTTCCCCGTGCCGTACGCCGCGACGAGCACCCCGCCCGCGGCGGCGAGCAGCCAGCCGAGCCCGACGGCCCCCCGCCCGGCGAGGAACCCGTCGTCGAGGGCGCGGGCCAGGGCGTACCCGGTGAGGAAGGTCTGGCCGGTCTCCAGGACGGACCAGAAGGCGATCTGCGCGACCACCCATCGGCGCTCGCGCAGGAAGCGGGCGCCGCGGGCGTACGTGCCCGTGCCCGCACGGACGCCACCGGCGGCCGGGCCGCCCTGGGCCACCGGGCCGCTGCCGGCCCTGCCGACCCCGCCGACCTCGGCGACCCCGTCGTCCCGGCCGCCCCTCACGGCCCCGTCGCCCTTGACCGCGTCCACTCGCCCCACGCGCGTCACTTCCCCGCCCCCTCGCCGCCTTCACCGCGCGCGTCCCCCACGTCCCGCACGTCCCCCTCGTCCTCCACCTGCTCGAACGCCCTTCGGTAGTCCGGGAGTCGCCACAGTCGCTCGTGGCTGTCGAAGGCGCGGATCCGGCCGCCGTCGAGCCAGGCCACGGCGTCCGCGCGGGCCGCGGTGGCGGCGCGGTGGGCGACGATCAGGCGGGTGCGGGACGGCGTGGTGCGCAACAGGGCCTCCGCGACGCGGTGTTCGGTGACCGTGTCCAGGCTGGAGAGGGCGTCGTCGAGGACGAGGAGCCGCCCGCCCCGGGCGAACGCGCGGGCCAGGCCCAGGCGTTGGGCCTCGCCGCCGGACAGGGGCGCGGCGGCGCAGGCGGTGGCGTAGCCCTCGGGCAGGCTGCGCACGAACCCGTCGGCGCAGGCGGCGTCGGCGGCGCGCCGGACGCTGTCGCGGCCCGGCCGGGGTTCGCCGAAGCCGATGGTGTCCTCGATGGTGGCGCCGAGCAGGGCGGGCCGCTCGAAGGCGTAGCCGACGTGCCGGCGCAGCTCCTCGCGGCTGAGGTCCGGCAGCGGTACGCCGTCCAGGAGCACCGTCCCCCGGTCGGGGTCGGCGAGGCGGCCCGCGAGGGCGGCGAGCAGCGACTTGCCCGCGCCGGAGCGGCCGACGACGGCGACGGTGTGCCCGCCGGGGACGGTCAGGTCGACGCCGTCGAGCACGGTGCGCCCGCCGCGCCGGGCGGTGACGCCCCGCAGCTCCAGGGCACCCTTCCCGGCGGGGAGCCGTGTGTCGCCGTGGCGCGTGGCCGGTTCCTCCTGGACCTCGGCGAGCCTGCCCGCGGCGGCCTTGGCCCGCACCAGACCGCCGAGCTGGCCGACCAGGACGCCGACGCCGGTGGCGAGCGCCGCGTACCGTACGGCGGCGAGCAACTCCCCCACCGACAGGCGGTGGTGGAGGATCAGATAGCAGGACACGGCGACGACGCCGATCTGCAGGAGCGGCGCGAGCGCGACGGCCTGGGCCTGCGAGCGGGCCTGCACGTGCCACATGCGCACGCCCTGGCGGGCGAGTTCGGGCAGCGGCGCGAGGACCCGCGCGGCCTCCTTGCGCTCGGTGTGCGCGGCGGCGATGGTCCTGGCCCCGCCGATCGCCTCGGTGAGGCGGCCCGCGATGTCGCCCTGGATGGTCTGGTACCGGGCGACGCAGTCCGACGAGGCCCGGGTGAACGCCCGCAGGAGCAGCACCAGGACCGGCGCCCCGCCGAGGAAGACGGCCGCGAGCCAGAAGTCGATGAGGCCGAGCGCCACGACGGCGCCGACGGGTGCGGCGACGGCCGCGAAGAGCCCGGCGAGCACGGCGGGAGCGGTACCCGCCTGCGCCGCGCTGCCGACGAGGCGGGCCACCAGGTCCCCGGCCGGGAAGCGGGCGGTGGCGCGCGGTCCGACGCCGAGGACGTGCCGGACGAGGCGGCCGCGCAGCCACAGGGTGGTGCGGGCGGCCGTGGTCGCGGAGAGCACTTCCTCGCAGGCGTCCAGGGCGGCCATGACGCCGACGAGGACGGCGCACCACAGCACCCAGCCGCTCGCGTCGCCCCCGGCGAGCAGGGCGTCGAGCGCGCGTCCGATGGCGAGTGGAAGGAGCAGGCCCGCGCCCGTTCCCGCGAGGCTGAGCAGGCACAGGACGAGGCAGCGTGCCGTGTTGTACCGGGTTGAATCGGTCAACAGGCGGCGCTGTGCGGCCTGTTCGGTGGTCGGCATGGCGGGGCGGGACCTCTCGGAAGCTGTCGGGCCCGGACGGCTCGGAAGCTGTCGAGCCCGGGCGGCCCACCGAGGTGGCACCGCCCGGGCCCGTCACTGACGTGAGCTCACAGACAAAGCAGGACGCTCGCCTGGCTGGCGCAGAGCAGCAGGCTGACCTGGCTGCCGCCGCCGTGGCCGCCGCCACCACCGGTCATCTCGTCGGTCTCCATGCTCTGCAGGTCGAGAAGCGCCATCGTCGTGCCTTTCTCTATGGGGACATGGTGCGTTGTGTGGTGCTTGCCGTGCGGGTGGTGCGTTTTTCACGGTCCCGCCGTGCGGCGGGGCCGGTCTGTGGGCCGCTTCAGGGGCGGCAGGAACGGCAGGTGGGCGCGGGCGCCGGGTGGCCGTTCGGTGTCGAGCGCGGCGCCGAGGGCGAGCAGACAGCCCGCGGTGCCGGTGTGCAGGTCCATGGACAGACGCAGCAACTGGTTGCCGGGGAAGGCGAGATGGCGTTCGTACGGCATGGCGAACCAGCCGAGGCCGTCGATCTGGCCGTCGAGGCGGGCGGCGGTCAAAGCCGCGTCGGCCGCGCCGCTCGCCTCGGCCGCGCCGTCCGTGCCCGGCCCGGTCCCGCCGCCCGCCCCCGGCGCGTGCCGGGTGCGGCTCAGGTGCAGGACCATCCCCGCGCGGCCCTGGACGAGCCCGGGGTGCGCGCAGAAGCGGGAGCTCGCCGCGGTCAGGATGCCGGTGCGGGCGGCGGCGAACTGCTCGTCGTGGCGGTGGGTGAGGTAGTCGTCGAGGACCATCCCGATGCCGACGCTGCCGTCGCCCAGGTAGGGCATGGTGCGCCAGCCCTCGTCGACGGCGAGCCCCCCGTCGCGCTGCGGCACGCACCGGGCGAGGTCCGCGCGCAGGGCCTGGGCGGCCAGGTCGAGGAAGCCGGGGGCGCCGTGGCGGTCGTACAGCCTGAGGAAGAACAGGGCGGGTCCCGCGGCGCCGCGCAGCAATCCGGCGCGCCGCGATCCACCCGGGGCGGCCGCGCCCTCCGCCACCGCCGCCTCCGCCGCCACCATCCGGCCGGCCAGGATCCGGGCCGCCCGCAGCGCGTGCTCGTCGAGGTCCCGCTCGCCCGTGGAGCGGGCCAGGCCGTCCAGGACGAGGCCGAGTCCGGCGAGGCCGCCGTACAGGTCGGACGAGAGCCGCTCCCAGTTCTCGTCCAGGACCAGGCCGACGAGGTCGAGGGCGCGGGTGCGGTGGCCGAGGCGGTCCAGGACGTGGGCGATGCCCGCGATGCCGTCGTGCAGGCCGAGCGGGGTGCCCGCGGGGACCGGGGCGGTGTGCTTCAGGAGCCAGTGCTCGCCCTCCTCGTACCGCTGCGCGCCGGTCTCGGCCAGTGCGTAGAGGACTCCGGCCGCGCCGTACGCGAGGCCGAGCCCGCCGCCCTCGGCGAACTGCCCGACGTCGCCGGGGAAGAGCCGGTCGTCGCGCTCCGGCGTGGCGGAGGCGAGGAGGGCCGCGGTCATGGAGTCCCGGCTGCGGGGCCAGTCCCGCGGATCGACGACGAAGTCCCGCACGCGTCGGCCCGAGCCGGTCGGGCGCACCCGGGGCGCGCCCGTGATCTCCGCGACCGCCTGGTCCAGGAACTCCTGGGGCACCTCGGGGAATTCGCTCGCGATCACCTCCGCCAAGTGCGCCGCCTTCTCGCGGTCGATGACCAGGAGCGTGGTGACGGGCAGGAACAGGGCCAGGCGCAGACAGGCCAGGGCGTAGCGGTCGATGCCGGTGCCGCTGCGGTCGGCGGGCGCGACGAAGCCGGGGTGCGCGACGGCCTGGCGTCCCGGCTGGTCCACTCCGGCGGCGGCCTCGAAGTCCAGGAGCGAGACGGACTGTTCGTCGGGCGCGACCATGATGTTGAACAGGTGCAGGTCGTTGAAGACGACGCCGCGCGCGTGCACGGCCGCCACCGCCTCCTCCACGAGGGCGTGGATCCGCAGCGCCCAGCGGGTGTACGCGGAGACGTCCTCGGCGGACGGCTCGTGCACGCACAGCGGATGGCGGTCGGCGAAGAAGGAGTTGAGGGTGCGGCCCTCCAGGAAGTCCATGACGAGGAAGCGGTGGCCGCCGAGTTCGAACCAGTCCCGCACCTCGGGGGCGACGCCGAGCCCGGACAGCTGCTCCAGGGCGTCCTTCTCGCGTTCCAGGCGGGTGACGGCGTCGGCGCCGTCGGCGGCGAGCCCGGCGTGCGGGCGGCCCTCCTTCAGGACGACCTTGCGGCCGTCGCGGGTGTCCGTGCCGACGTACACGCCACCGCCGTTGGAGAAGTGCAGGGCCTTCTCCATGCGGTACGGGAGGTCCTTGACGTTGGTCGCGTCGCGGGCGTCGAGGTGCGGCTTCAGGAAGTCGGGCAGGGTCACCCAGGCGGGCACCTTGAAGGCTGGCTCGCGCGAGTCCGGCACGAGCCGGCCCTCGTCGTCCTCGATCGCGGGGACCATCCGGCCGCGCCCGTCGTCGCACACGCGGCGCGTGAAAGCGCCGTAGCGCACGTACAGCGGGCCCTCGCCCCAGCGCAGATCGGTGAGGACGTAGGGCCCCTCGCGGCCGTCGAGGATCTCGCCCAGCTCCCGCAGTACGGTGTGCAGTTGCTGCTCGTCGGCGGGGTAGACGGTGATGAACTTGCCGCTCTTGTCGCGGCCCGCGTACTTGCTGTTGCGCAGCAGGAGCAGCGCCGGGCCCGGCACGAACTTGAACGGCACCCGGCGCGGCACGCAGTAGTCCCAGACGGCCGCGGCGATCTCGTCGGCGTCGGCCCGGGTGGCGGAGACATGGATCTTCCAGCCCTGCTGGGGCGCGGGCAGCGCGGTGCCCTCGTCGTCGACGGGCACCAGGGTCAGCCAGTCCCCGGCGCGCTCGGAGCGCCATCCCTCGGGGACGGCGCGGCGGGCGGTCGCGTACACCGTGTCGCCCAGTGCGGGCGCGGACAGCCGGTCCGGGGTCTCGTAGAAGTGTCTGTCGGCCAGACAGTAGACCTCGTACCGCTTGTCCATGGGTCCCCTCCCCGCGCTGTGTCGCGATGAGACTTCCAGGACACAGCGGGGGCCGGACAGTCACGACTGTCATCGACTCACCGTGCGGAACTCATGCGTTAAGTCACGTTCGAGCGGACTTCGAGCACGCGGTGGGCGTCCGATGGACGTGGCCCGCGCAGGGCCGTGAGTGCCGGGGGCTCGCCGACCCGTCGGGCAGGCCCTAGTCCTCCGGCGGAAACACCACCTCCCCGGTGCCGAGCAGGGTGATGGTGATGGCCTCGACGGGGCAGCTCTCGGCCGCCTCGAGGATCTTCTCGGCGGCGTCCGTCTCGGGGTGCGTGGGGTGCGACTGGCGGGCGGTGTCGAGGGTGAAGCCGTCCGGCGCGGTGCCCACGCACATCCCGGAGCCGATGCACACCGACCGGTCGACCTCGACGTGCCAGCGGTCGCCCATCAGGCACCGCCCCCGTCACCGGCGGCCTGGTACCCGGCGGGCAGGTGGATCATCTTGTGCTCGAAGTACTCGCCGTAGCCCTCGGGGCCGAACTCCCGCCCCAGACCGGAGTTCTTGTAGCCGCCGAAGGGGCCGAGCATGTCGAGGCTGAAGGCGTTCACGGAGTACGTGCCGGTGCGCACCCGGCGCGCCACGTCGATGCCGCGCTCGACGTCGGCCGTCCACACGCTGCCGCTGAGGCCGTACTCGGAGTCGTTGGCGATGCGCACGGCCTCGTCCTCGCCGTCGTACGGCAGCAGGCAGATGACGGGGCCGAAGATCTCCTCGCGGGCGACGCGCATGGAGTTGTCGACGCCGCCGAAGAGCGTCGGCTCCACGTACCAGCCCCGGTCCAGCCCCGCGGGACGGCCGCCCCCGGCGAGGATCTTGGCGCCCTCCTCCTGTCCGATCCGGATGTAGTCGAGGGAGCGGCGCTGCTGGCGCTTGGCGACCAGCGGGCCGAGCTCGGTCTCCGGGTCCATCGGGTCGCCGACCTTCAGGGCGGACGCGGCGGTGGCGAAGGCGTCGGCGAACTCGTCGTAGCGCGAGCGCGGGAGCAGGATGCGGGTCTGGGCCACACAGGCCTGGCCGTTGATCATCCAGGCGAAGGGCACGATGCCGGCGACGGCGCCCGCGAGGTCGGCGTCGGGGAGGATCACGGCGGCCGACTTGCCGCCGAGTTCCAGGGTGACGCGGGTGAGGTTGTGCGCGCAGACCTCCATGACGCGCTTGCCCGCGGCGACGGAGCCGGTGAAGGACACCTTGTCGACGCCCGGGTGGGCGACCAGGTACTCGCTCACCTCCCGGTCGGCCGAGAGGATCGAGAGCACGCCCTCCGGCAGGCCCGCCTCCGCCGCGATCTCGGCGAGGACGTAGGCGTCGAGCGGCGCCTCCGGCGAGGTCTTCAGGATCACCGGGCACCCGGCGAGCAGGGCGGGCGCGAGCTTGGCGGCGGCGGTGAACTGCGGGACGTTCCACGGGACCACGGCCGCGACCACCCCGACGGGCTCGCGCCGCACCAGGATCCTCCCGAGCGCCCCGTCCCGCGCCTCCTCGTACGTGAAGCCGCGCGCGGTGGTGATCGCCGCGTCCCACACCATCATCGCCGACAGCGCCTGCACCATCACCGACGCCGTGTACGGGGTGCCGTTCTCGGAGCTGATGACCCGCGCGATCTCGTCGTGCCGCGCCCCCACCCCGTCCTTGATCCGCTCCACGACCTCGATCCGCTCGGCGAGCGACATCCGCGGCCAGGGCCCCTCGTCGAACGCCTTCCGCGCCACCGCGACGGCCCGGTCGACATCCGCGGGCGCGGCGTGCGGCACCCGCGCGAACACCTCCCCGGTGTGCGGCGAGACCACCTCGATGACGTCCTTGCCGAGCGGGTCGACCAACTCCCCGCCGATGAACAGCTGTCCGTGTTCCACGAGCTCGGTCATGACTGACTGCCTCCTGCGGATGCTTGCGAATGCTGCGGCTGCTGCTACGGCTCGGACACCTTGTCGAACACTTTCTGACGCCGTTTCAGAACTGATACCAGTTCTAGTTATAGTGGGCAATGGCCGCGCGCCCGCCCCGAGTCGGGCTCGGCAGAGGCGGCGGGGCTAGGCACCCGGCGGCGAGGGGGAGCGAATGGCGCAGGCGAGCGAGGCGCACGTGATCGCACATGGCGGTGGCGTGTGGAGCATTCGGGTGCCCATCCCCGACAACCCTCTCGGGCACACCCTCGTGTATCTCATGGACACCGATCGCGGGCCCGTCCTGATCGACACCGGCTGGGACGATCCGGGATCGTGGGACACGCTCGTCGCGGGGATCGCCGCGTGCGGGGCCGACGTCGGGGACGTGCACGGGGTGCTGATCACGCACCACCACCCCGATCACCACGGGCTCTCCGCCAAGGTGCGGGAGGCGTCGGGGGCGTGGATCGCCATGCACGACGCCGACGCGGACGTCGTCCGGCGCACCCGCGAGCACGCGCCCGCCCGCTGGTACGGGTACATGGCGGACAAGCTCACCGCCGCCGGCGCCCCCGCCGAGCACGTGGCCCCGCTGCTCGCCGCCCGGGACGCGGGCCGCACCCCGAGGCTCCCCGGCCTCGCCCCCGCCCTGCCCGACCGGTCCATCACCCCCGGCGAGCTCGTCCCCCTCGCGGGGCGCGCGCTGCGGGCGATCTGGACCCCGGGGCACACCCCCGGCCACGTCTGTCTGCACCTGGAGGAGGCCCATCCGGCCGGACTGCACGGACACGGCCGCCTCTTCTCCGGCGACCACCTGCTGCCCGGCATCACCCCGCACATCGGCCTCTACGAGGACCCCGACGACTCCACGGTCACCGATCCTCTCGGCGACTACCTGGACTCCCTGGAGCGGGTCGAGCGGCTCGGCGTCGCCGAGGTGCTGCCCGCCCACCAGCACGCCTTCGCCGAAGCCCGGCCGCGCGTACAGGAGTTGATCCGGCACCACGAGGACCGCCTCAGCCACCTGCGCACCCTGCTCACCGAGCCCCGCACCCCCTGGCAGCTCGCCGAGCACATGGAGTGGAACCGGCCCTGGGCCGACATCCCCTACGGCTCACGGAACATCGCGGTGTCGGAGGCCGAGGCGCATCTGCGGCGCCTGGTGAAGCTGGGGCGTGCGGAGGCCGTGCCGGGGAGCGATCCGGTGACGTACGTGGCGTGCGGGGCGTAGCGGCACGCGGCCGTCACCAGCCCTCGTCCCCCCGCAGCACCGCGTCCGCGCCCCCGTCGATGAACACCACCTGGCCGGTGACGTGGGTGTTCTCCGGCGCGATCAGGTGGTCGACGAGCGGGGCGACCTGTTCGGGGTCGGCGTAGCCGTGCAGGGGCATCGGGACGCCCGCGTCGGCGGCGGCGCGGAGTTCGGGGTCCTCCAGCATGGCGCGGCTGAGCGGGGTGCGGATGATGCCGGGGGCGATGACGTTGAGGGGGATCCCGGCGCCCGCCCAGGCGTCGGTGACCGCGGCCCGGCGCACCCAGCGGACAAGGGCGCGCTTCGCGGAGGCGTACACGAGCCGGCCCTCGCCGCGGTCGACGGCGGCCCGCGCGGCGGACACGGCGGCCTCCTCCTCGTCCGCGAGGACGGCGGCGACGATCGCCGGGTCGGTCTCGTGGACGGCGGCGACCGACGACACGGCGAGCGCACGCGGGTCGCGGCCCGCGGCGAGCAGCGGCCGCAGGCCCGCGAGCGTGGCGATGGCGCCGAAGCCGTTGACCCGCACGGTGACGGGGTCGAACGCGGCGACCCCCGCGCACGCCACGACCGCGTCAAGCCGCCCGCCGCCCAGCTCGGCGGCGCCGTCGGCGAGCAGCGCCCGCCCGTCGGCGGTCGCCAGGTCGACCTGGATGTCGACGCCGTCGGTGTCCTTGATGTCGGCGCCGAGGACCCGGTGGCCCCGTCCTGTGAGGCGGCGCGCGACGGCCCGGCCGATGCCGGACGCGGCGCCGGTCACAAGGCAGACACGGGCACCGTCACGCCCGCAGGGACCAGAGGTTCGCGCTGTCGCAGTGCCCGCCATGCGTGCTCCCCCTCAACTCCCTCAACCCGAGGCCCAGGCCAACGTAACGCCGCCCCGGCTGCCCCTGCCAGACCGCGCCCGGGGGCACGCCCCTGGCCGGGGCGCGCGCCGGAGCGGGGACGGCGGGCGGCCGTGCCGGGCCCCGGGCGGCGGGCTACGGGCCGGTAGAGTGGGCGGGTCGTCTCATGCGCGTACGAGGGGAAGCCGGTGGAAGTCCGGCGCTGACCCGCAGCCGTGATGCCACGAGGATTCCGTCGTGGCAAGCCGGAATGCCTCGCCCGCCGCATGACCGGCTCGCGTCATCGGATCGTGCCGATGGCCGGCACCGTCGAGGTATACGGAGCCGGAGCCGCCCGGTGCCCCTCCGTGCCGTGCCGCCCGGCCCCCCGCAGGGAGAGGCACCCGCCGCATCATGAACGTTCGCCGCAGCGCAGCTGCCCTGGCCGTGGCCGTCGTCGCCCTCGGCACCGCCGCCGCCCCGGCCGCCTTCGCCGACGACGCCTCGCCGTCCCCCAAGGGGCCGCTGCCGTCCGGCCTGTACGGCAAGAAGGACCCGCAGTTCGACGGCGTGTTCCGGCAGTCGTACGCCCTGCTCGCGCAGAAGACGGTGGGCGTCACCCCGGCCGCGAAGGCCGTGGACTGGCTCACCGGCCAGCAGTGCGCGAGCGGCGGCTACGCGGCGTACCGCGCGGACACGAGCGAGCCCTGCACCTCCAAGACGCAGGTCGACTCGAACTCCACCGCCGCCGCGATCCAGGCGCTGCACGCCGTCGGCAACGAGTCGAACACGGTGAAGAAGAGCCTGGACTGGCTGAAGTCCGTGCAGAACCAGGACGGCGGCTGGGGCTACAACCCGGGCCTGCCCAGCGACGCCAACTCCACCGGCATCGTCGTCGGCGCCTTCGCCGCCGTCGGTGAGAAGCCCGCCTCCGTGAAGTCCCAGAAGGGCAAGTCGCCGCTCGACGCGCTGACGAAGCTCGCCATGGACTGCGGCAAGGACGGCGGCGCGTTCGGCCTCGCCGACGCCAAGTCCGGCAAGCTCGCCCCGAACGCCGACGCGACCGCGGCCGGTGTGCTCGGCGCCCTCGGCCAGGGCCTGGTGCCCGCGAAGGGCAAGGAGGCCGACTCCGCGCCGAAGTGCGCGAAGCCCGGCACGGCCGAGCAGGCCGCCGACAACGGCACCGGCTACCTCCTGAACACCCTCGCCAAGACCGGCCACCTCACCTCCGCCATGCCCGGCGCGAAGGACCAGCCGGACGTCGGCAACACCGCCGACGCGGTGGTCGCGCTCGCCGCGGCGGGCCAGCGGGAGCAGGCCGAGAAGTCCGGCGAGTGGCTGTCGGAGAACTCCGCCGCCTGGGCCAAGGACAGCGGCCCCGCCGCCTACGCCCAGCTGGTCTTCGCCGCCCTCGCCGCGGACATGGACGTGCGCGACTTCGGCGGCGCCGACCTCGTCAAGCAGCTCAACGCGCAGGGCCCGACGCCGAAGGCGGTCAGCGAGGTCACCGTGGGCGCCAAGGAGAAGGACGAGAAGGACGACGACGGCTCGGGCGTCAGCGTCTGGTGGATCGTCGGCGTCGGCCTGGTCGCGGGCGCGGGCATCGGCTTCCTGCTCAGCGGCCGCAAGAAGAAGAACCAGCTGTGAGCCGGCGCCACCCGGGGCGCGGCCGCCTCACGGTGGCCGCCCTGCTCACCGCGCTGCTCGTCCTGCCCGCCGCGCTCCTCGCCGGGGGCCCCGCCCACGCCGCCGACTACCGCTACTGGTCTTTCTGGCAGCGCGGCGAGGGCAGCAGCGACGGCGCGTGGGTGTACGCGACACAGGGGCCCTCCATCGCCCGGCCCGACGACGGCGACGTCGAGGGCTTCCGGTTCGCCGTGTCCGCCAACTCCGGCAGCGCCGAGAAGCCGCGCGGCGCCGCCGACTTCGACACGATCTGCGCGGACACGCCCGCGAAGGACGGCCAGAAGCGCCTCGCCCTCGTCATCGACTTCGGCACGCCGGACGACGCCCCGGGCGGCGAGCGGCCGCCGAAGAGGCGTACGGCGTGCGCGCGGGTCGACTCCGACGGGACCACCGCCGACGCGCTCGCCGCCGTCGCCGAGCCGCTGCGCTACAACAGCTCCGCGCTGCTGTGCGCCATCGCCGACTACCCGAAGCAGGGCTGCGGCGAACAGGTCTCCGGCAAGGAGTCCGGGGGCAAGGGCGACAAGGGCGAGTCGGCCCAGGGCGACGGGGGCGGCGGGGACGACGGCGGTCCCTCCGTCGGCCTGCTCGCCGGGGTCGCGGCGATCGCCGCGCTCGGTGCCGCCGCCGTCTGGCAGGCCCGCCGCCGCCGTGGCTGACACGGCCCCCGACCGGCCCGTCCCGCGGCGGCGCCTCGCGCCCCGGGCACACCGCTCCAACGCGCTGCACCCGGGCGCCTGGTGGCTGTGGGCGCTCGGCCTCGCCACGGCCGCTTCGCGTACCACCAATCCGCTCCTGATCGGGCTGCTCATCGGTGTCGCCGGGTACGTCGTCGCGGCCCGGCGCACGTCCGCGCCGTGGGCCCGCTCCTACGGCGCGTTCGTGAAGATCGCCCTCGTCGTCATCGGCATCCGGCTGGTCTTCGCGATCGTCCTCGGCTCGCCGATCCCCGGCACGCACCTCATCGTGACGCTGCCCGAGGTGCCGCTGCCGGACTGGGCGCAGGGCGTGCGCATCGGCGGCCGGGTCACCGCGGAGGGCATCGTCTTCGCGCTGTACGACGGGGTGCGCCTGGCGGGCCTGCTGATCTGCGTGGGCGCCGCCAACGCCCTCGCCAGCCCGGCCCGCCTCCTCAAGTCCCTTCCGGGGGCCCTCTACGAGGTCGGGGTGGCCGTCGTCGTCGCGATGACGTTCGCGCCGAACCTGATCGGCGACGTCCAGCGCCTGCGTGCCGCGCGCCGCCTGCGGGGCCGCCCGGACAAGGGCGTACGGGGACTGCTCCAGGTCGGCCTGCCCGTCCTGGAGGGCGCCCTCGAGCGCTCCGTCGCCCTCGCCGCGGCGATGGACGCGCGGGGCTTCGGCCGCACCGCCGCCGTGCCCGCGCGGGTGCGCAGGATCACGGCGGTCCTGACGCTCGGCGGCCTCATGGGGGTCTGCGCGGGTACGTACGGGCTGCTCACCGCGGACGGCACGACGTACGGCCTGCCGGTACTCGCCGTCGGGCTCGCTGCCGCGCTCGGCGGGCTCTGGCTCGGCGGGCGGCGCTCGGTGCGCACGCGCTACCGGCCGGACCGGTGGGGGGTGCGGGCCTGGCTGGTCGCCGGTTCCGGTGCCGCGGTCGCCGCCCTGATGATCGCCGCGAACTCGTCCGCCGCGGCCGCCGCCCTGCACCCCGGGGTGGTCCCGCTGGTCGCCCCCACCCTGCCGCTGCTGCCCGCGGCGGCCGTCCTGATCGGCCTGCTCCCGGCGTTCGTGGCCCCGGTGCCACCGCCCGCCGAGGCACCCGTGCCCGCCCGCGCCGCCACCCGCGCCCCCCGTACCGCCGCCGAGGAGAAGACCTCATGACCATGGTCCCCATGATCCGGTTCGAGGACGTCTCGGTACGGTACGAGGGCGCCGCCGGGCCCACCGTCCAGGGCGTCGACCTGACCGTCCCCGAGGGCGAGCTGGTGCTGCTCGTCGGCCCCTCCGGTGTCGGCAAGTCAACCCTGCTCGGCACGGTCAGCGGCCTCGTCCCGCACTTCACCGGCGGCACCCTGCGCGGCCGCGTGACCGTCGCCGGGCGCGACACCCGCACCCACAAGCCCCGCGAACTGGCCGACGTGGTCGGCACGGTGGGCCAGGACCCGCTCGCCCACTTCGTCACCGACACCGTCGAGGACGAGCTGGCGTACGGCATGGAGTCCCTCGGCCTCGCCCCCGACGTGATGCGCCGCCGCGTCGAGGAGACCCTGGACCTGCTCGGCCTCGCCGACCTGCGCGACCGCCCCATCACCACCCTCTCCGGCGGCCAGCAGCAGCGCGTCGCGATCGGCTCCGTCCTCACCCCGCACCCCCGCGTCCTCGTCCTCGACGAACCGACGTCGGCCCTCGACCCCGCCGCCGCGGAGGAGGTGCTCGCCGTCCTCCAACGCCTCGTCCACGACCTCGGCACCACCGTCCTGATGGCCGAGCACCGCCTGGAACGCGTCGTCCAGTACGCCGACCAGGTCCTCCTCCTCGCCGCCCCCGGCGAGCCCCCGCTCCTCGGCGACCCCGCCGAGGTGATGGCCGTCTCCCCCGTGTTCCCGCCGGTGGTGGCCCTGGGGCGGCTAGCCGGGGTGTCCCCGTTGCCGCTGACGGTGCGGGACGCGCGGAGGCGGACCGGGGGGTTGCGGGAGCGGTTGCTGACGCCGCGTGCCGCGGCGCCGCATGGGGTTGGACCGGGTGGTGCGAAGCCCGGGGCCGTGACGCCGGGGAGCGCCGCACCGGCCGGTGCGACCACCCCTGCCACCCCTGCCGCCCCCGCCGCGCGGGTCGGCGGGCTCGCCGTGCTGCGGGGCCGGGTCGAGGCCCTGCGCCGGATCGACCTCGCCGTCTCCCCCGGTGAGACCGTCGCCCTGATGGGCCGCAACGGCGCGGGCAAGTCCACCCTCCTGTCCACGCTGGTCGGCCTGCTGGCGCCGACCTCGGGGACCGTGCGGGTCGGGGGCGCAGCTCCGCACCGCATGCCGCCGCGCGAACTGATCCGGCACGTCGGCCTCGTACCGCAGGAGCCGCGCGATCTGCTGTACGCGGACACGGTCGCCGCCGAGTGCGCCGCCGCCGACCGCGACGCGGACGCGGCGCCCGGCACCTGCCGGGCCCTGGTGGCCGAGCTGGTCCCCGGCATCGCGGACGACACGCACCCCCGCGACCTGTCCGAGGGCCAGCGCCTGGCCCTCGCCCTCGCGATCGTCCTCACCGCGCGCCCGCCCCTGCTCCTCCTCGACGAGCCGACCCGCGGCCTGGACTACGCGGCCAAGGCCCGCCTGGTCACGATTCTGCGCGACCTCGCGGCCCGGGACCACGCCATCGTCCTGGCCACCCACGACGTGGAACTGGCCGCCGAGCTGGCCCACCGGGTGGTGATCCTCGCCGACGGCGAGGTGGTGGCCGACGGCCCCACGGCGGACGTCGTGGTGTCGTCCCCGTCGTTCGCACCGCAGGTCACGAAGGTCCTGGCGCCGCAGCCGTGGCTGACGGTGACGCAGGTGCGGGAGGCCCTGGAGGCTCTGGAGGCGGCCGATGAGTAGCGGGCAGGTGCGCCCCGTTCGGCTGGGGTGGCGGTCCATCGCCGCGCTGGCCCTGGTGAGCGCTGTCGGGGTCGTCGCCTTCGGGTGGCCGCTGCTCGCCGGGGGCGAGTCCTCGCTGAGCGCGCACGCGAAGGACGCGCCGTGGCTGTTCGCGGCGCTCCTTCCCCTTCTGCTCGGCGTGGTCGTGGCGACGATCGCGGACGTCGGCCTGGACGCGAAGGCCATCGCGATGCTGGGCGTGCTGGCCGCGGCCGGGGCGGCCCTGCGGCCGCTGGGCGCGGGCACGGCCGGGATCGAGCCGATGTTCTTCCTGATGGTGCTGAGCGGGCGGGTCCTGGGGCCGGGGTTCGGCTTCGTGCTCGGCGCGGTGTCGATGTTCGCGTCGGCGCTGCTCACCGGGGGCGTGGGCCCGTGGATGCCGTTCCAGATGCTGGCCATGGGGTGGGTGTGCATGGGGGCGGGGCTGCTGCCGGGCCCCGACACTTCCCCAAGCTCTCGGCCGCGCTCGAGCAGGGGAGGCCCCATTCGCGGACGGGGCGAGCTGTACATGCTCGGGGCGTACGGGGCGGTCTCCTCCGTCCTGTACGGCACCGTGATGAACCTCCAGGGCTGGCCCTACATCGGCGGCCTGGCCACCGGCGTCTCCTTCGTCCCCGGCGACCCGGTCGGCGAGAACCTCGCCCGTTTCGTCGCGTACTGCCTGGCCACCTCCCTCGGCTGGGACCTGCCCCGCGCCGTCGTCACGGTAGTCCTCAGCGTCACGCTCGGCCCGGCCGTCCTGAAGGCGCTGCGCCGGGCCACCCGGCGGGCCGCGTTCGAGACGCCGGTCACATTCGAGCCCTCGCAGCGGTGAACGGTCTTGCGCGTTCTGTGATGAAACGGGTGGGTGGCGGGTGAGGCGGCCCACAGGACTTTGGTCCTCTACTACCGGGGTTAGCGGGCGCGCCCCCTTGTCGCGTACGCGCCAATCTCCGCGCTGACCTGCGGATTGAGACCCAGCTCACACGAGGGACGTCCGGCTCGGGTGCGAGTGCCACTAGTAAGAGGGGTCATTGCGGCGGCGTAACAGCCCTGCTTCTCTGGATGAGTCGCACGGCGCCGACGAGCCCACCCGGGCCTCGGCGCCGAGGCATTCCCTCCACGGTCCGCGTGACCATGGCGTGCCCGCGACCGCCCTGTTCCCCACCGGAAGGTCCCTCTGTGTCCGTCTCCATCCTCCGCCGCATCGCCTCCCCCAAGAAGGCCCTCGCCGCCGGCGCCGTCACGGCTGCCGCCACCGGCATGGTCTTCGCCGCGGCCCCCGCCCAGGCCGCCCCGGCGGCTGCGACGTCCGACTCGGCCAAGGCCGTGGCGCAGCGGATGATCGCCGACGACGCGCAGTTCCAGTGCTTCGACCGCATCGTCTCCCACGAGAGCGGCTGGGACGTCAACGCCAAGAACGCCTCGTCCGGCGCGTACGGCCTCGTCCAGGCTCTGCCCGGCTCCAAGATGGCTTCCGCCGGCGCCGACTGGCAGACCAACCCCGAGACCCAGATCAAGTGGGGCCACGAGTACATGAAGGACCGCTACGGCAGCCCGTGTGGCGCGTGGAGCCACTGGCAGGCTAACGGCTGGTACTGAGCCTGGCCCCTGGGCCTTGACCAGTTCTGGCCGAGCAGCGAAGAGGGCGGCACCCCGGACGGGGTGGCGGGCTCTTAGCGCGCCGCGCTCGTACTCAAAAGCCGGACGGGGTTTTTTGTGGGGGGGGGGGCGCCCCCCCCCCCCCGGCGC
>NZ_JBHXTE010000065.1:0-42864 GCF_042677545.1 Streptomyces sp. NPDC127108
GGCGCCCCCCCCACCTGCGTGACCGCCACCAACGGCGCTCCGCGCCTGGTCCTCAATCGCCGGACGGGCTACCTCCCACCCACCCGCCCAACCTTCCCCTCACTGACCAACAGCCCGGCACCGTCAGGCCCCGAAACACCTCACCCACCGGGTGCCCTTACAGCTTGCCCACTGGGCACCTTCGAGCCCGCCCGGCAGTATCCAGCCCGTCCGGCGCTTGAGGACGAGGCGCGGAGCGCCGACGGCGGGGGTCCAGGGGGCGGCAGCCCCCGGTTTCGGAGAAGGGGTGGGACTGGGGCGCCCCGCGAAGGCCGACGGGCCCTAGGCCTGTCGCTGCTGAGCCGCGGCCTTCCGCTCGGCCTCGGCCTTCTCCTCGGCCTCCATCTCCGCGAACACATCGATCGGCGGCGGCGCCTTCGCCAGGAAGACCCAGGTGAAGTAGACGGCGAGGACCATCGGCGGCAGCTTGAGGGCGATCAGGACCCAGCCGAGCTGCTCGGTGTCCGCCCACCAGTACAGCGGGAAGAGGATGGCGTACTTGGCGAGGAAGATCAGGCCCCAGGCCAGCGACGCCTTCGTGTACGCCTTCTTGCGTCCCGGATTGCGGGTACGCCAGGAGAGGTTCTCGCGGAAGACCGGCCCGAGCAGCAGCCCGAGCAGCGGATAGCCGACGAGCGCGGAGAGGAAGAAGGCCGCGCCGAGCCCGGTGCCGTAGATCATCCCGGGCAGGTAGAAGTCCTTGGCGTTGCCCGTGAACATGGCGAAGGCCACGCCGAACGCGACGCCGAAGACGCCGCTGAACGCGTGCTTGACGGTGTCCCGACGGACCAGGCGGACCACGACCAGGATCAGCGCCACGGCGAGGGCCGCGATGGCCGACAGGTGCAGGTCCTTGCTGATCGTGTAGATCAGCACGAACAGCAGGCCCGGCACCATCGTCTCGACCGTGCCGCGGATGCCGCCGAAGGCGTCGAACAGCGCGGCCTGGGTCAGTGCCCTGGTCTCGGCGTCCTGGGCCGCGCGCGCGGCCTCCGCGTCCTGCGGGCGGTCGCCCACGGCCTGGTCGGTCGGCTTGTCGACTGACGTCACCGGTTACTCCCGTCCGAGCGGTCTGAGTTCGTACTTGGGATTGAAGAGCACTCTGCGGCCGCGGTCTATGGAGATCCGCCCCGACGCGATCAGGCGGCGCCCCGGCTCGATCCCCACGATGGAGCGCCGGCCGAGCCACACCACGTCGAGCGCGGCGGAGCCGTCGAACAGCTCCGCCTCCAGGGCGGGGACGCCGGCGCGGGGCCGCAGGGTGACCGTGCGCAACGTACCAGTAACGGTGACTATCTGGCGGTCGTGGCAGTCACCGATGCGCGTACAGCCGGCCGTCTCGGCGTCCTCGCGCAGCTCCTGCGACTCCAGGTCCTCCTGGGAGGACGACAGCCGGTCGAGCATGCGCCGGAAGCGGCCTGCCGGCTTGCCGGATCCAGGGGCAGAACCAGGAACAGCACTCATACCCGAAAGCGTACCGGTGGTCACCGGCGCCCCCGCAATGGGTGCGCTCACCTGTGCTGATGCCCACCAGGGGCGGGCGTCAAGCCTCCGGGGGGCGAAACCCGGCCACCGCTCCCCCGCCACCCCGAGGCCGCACTACCGTTCGAACCGGTATCCCATCCCGGGCTCCGTGATGAAGTGCCGGGGGTGCGCCGGATCCGCCTCCAGCTTCCGGCGCAGCTGGGCCATGTAGACGCGGAGGTAGTTCGTCTCCGTTCCGTACGAGGGGCCCCACACCTCCTGCAGGAGCTGCTTCTGGCTGACGAGACGGCCCGCGTTGCGCACCAGGACCTCCAGGAGGTGCCACTCCGTGGGGGTCAGGCGTACGTCGCGGCCGTTGCGGTTGACCTTCTTCGCGGCCAGGTCGACGGTGAAGTCCTCGGTGTCGACCATCACGTCGTCCTCACCGGCGCCGGTGGGCTCCGCGCGGCGGACGGCGGCGCGCAGCCGGGCGAGGAGTTCGTCCATGCCGAAGGGCTTGGTCACGTAGTCGTCGGCACCGGCGTCGAGGGCCTCGACCTTCTCGTCCGAGCTGTGCCGGGCCGAGAGGACCAGGATGGGCACGCGCGTCCAGCCGCGCAGGCCCTTGATCACCTCCACGCCGTCCATGTCGGGCAGACCGAGGTCGAGCACGATCACGTCGGGGTGGCGGGCGGCGGCGAGCTGGAGGGCGGTGGCGCCGTCCGGTGCCGCGTCCACCTCGTACTTGCGTGCCTTCAGATTGATCACGAGGGCGCGTACGATCTGCGGCTCGTCGTCGACCACGAGCACCCGGGTCATTCCTACCTGCCTTTCGGGCTTGTCAGCGCCGCTGACGCGGCTTTCGGTGCCACGTACGGGGCGTTCGGTGGCGGTCACGAGGTCATCTGGGCGGAGAGGTCCGGTACGACGGGCGGTCGTCCGGCCGCCGCCTTCAGCGTGAGCACCATCGTGAGGCCACCACCAGGAGTGTCCTCCGCGTTGAGGGTTCCCCCCATGGATTCCACGAAGCCGCGGGCGACCGCGAGGCCGAGGCCGACGCCGCTTCCGCGTGGAGCGTCACCGTAGCGCTGGAAAGGCTCGAAGATGCGGTCCTTGGCGTCATCGGGGACGCCGGGTCCCCGGTCGACGACCCGCAGCTCGACGCGGGCGCCGAGGGCGCTGGCCGAGACGAACACGGGTTCTTCCTCCGGCGCGTACTTGACGGCGTTCTCCACGATGTTGGCGACGGCGCGCTCCAGGAGGCCCTTGTCGACGGCGACCATCGGCAGGTCCTCCGGGATGTCCAGGACGACGCTGCCGTCGGGGACGCCGCCGAGGGCCATCGGGACCACCTCGTCGAGGTCGATCTCGCGGATCAGCGGGGCGACCGTGCCGGTCTGCAGGCGGGACATGTCCAGGAGGTTGCCCACCAGGTGATCGAGGCGGTCGGCGCCGGCCTCGATGCCCGCGAGCAGCTCGGCCTGGTCCTCCTCGGACCACTCCACGTCCTCCGAGCGCAGCGAGGACACGGCGGCCTTGATCCCGGCGAGGGGGGTGCGCAGGTCGTGGCTGACGGCGGCGAGCAGGGCGGTACGGATGCGGTTGCCCTCGGCGAGGGCGCGGGCCTGGTCGGCCTCGGTCTGCAGGCGCTGGCGGTCGAGGACCACGGCGGCCTGCGCGGCGAAGGCGGCGAGGACGCGGCGGTCCTCGGCGGGCAGGACGCGGCCGCTCAGGGCGAGCGCCATGTGGTCGCCGACCGGCACGTCCACCTCGGCGTCCTCGGGGCGGCCGACGTGGGCGCGGGCGCCGACGCTGCCCGCGCAGGTCCACGGCGTCACGTCGCTCTCGCGCTCCAGGAGGGCCACGGACTCCATGGCGAAGGTCTCGCGGACGGTCTCCAGGAGGGATTCCAGGCTGTTCTCGCCGCGCAGGACGCTGCCCGCGAGGTGGGAGAGGATCTCCGACTCGGCGCGGAGCCGGGCCGCCTGGTGGGTGCGGCGCGCGGCGAGGTCCACGACGGAGGCCACGGAGATCGCCACGGACACGAAGACGACGATCGCGACGATGTTCTTGGCGTCGGAGATCGTCCACTGGTGCAGCGGCGGAGTGAAGTAGTAGTTGAGCAGCAGGGAGCCGAACGCCGCCGACGCCAGGGACGGGATCAGACCGCCGAGCAGGGCCGCCGCCACCGTGAGCGTCAGGAACAGCAGCATGTCGTTGGCGAGACCGAGGTCCGCGTCGACGTTGGTGAGCAGCAGCGTCAGGAGCGCGGGGCCGACGATGCCGACCAGCCAGCCCCAGATGATCCGGGAGCGGCCGAGCCGGGCGCCGCGTGCCACGGGCAGCCCGCGCCCCTTGGCCACCTCGCCGTGCGTGACGATGTGGACGTCCAGGTCGGGCCCGGACTCGCGGGCGACGGTGGCGCCGACGCCGGGCCCGAAGACGTACTGCCAGGCCTTGCGGCGCGAGGAGCCGAGGACGATCTGGGTGGCGTTGACGCCGCGCGCGAACTCCAGGAGTGCCGCCGGGATGTCGTCGCCGATGACGTGATGAAAGGTTCCGCCAAGGTCCTCCACGAGGGTCCGCTGGACGGCCAGCTCCTTCGGCGATGCCGCGGTGAGGCCGTCGCTGCGGGCGATGTAGACGGCGAGGATCTCGCTGCCGGAGCCCTTGGCGGCCATGCGGGCGGCGCGGCGGATGAGGGTACGGCCCTCGGGTCCGCCGGTGAGGCCGATGACGATGCGTTCGCGGGCCTGCCAGGTGGAGCGGATGTTGTGCTCGCCCCGGTACTGCTGGAGGTATTCGTCGACCCGGTCCGCCACCCACAGCAGCGCCAGCTCGCGCAGGGCCGTGAGGTTCCCGGGGCGGAAGTAGTTGGACAGGGCCGCGTCGACCTTGTCGGCCTTGTAGATGTTCCCGTGCGCCATCCGGCGGCGCAGCGCCTGGGGCGACATGTCGACCAGCTCGATCTGGTCCGCGCGGCGCACCACCTCGTCCGGCACCGTCTCGCGCTGCCGGACGCCGGTGATCGACTCGACCACGTCGCCGAGCGACTCCAGGTGCTGGATGTTGACGGTGGATATGACGTCGATGCCCGCTTCGAGCAGTTCCTCGACGTCCTGCCAGCGCTTGGCGTTGCGCGAGCCCGGCACGTTGGTGTGCGGCAGCTCGTCGACGAGCGCGACGGCGGGCGCGCGCCGCAGCACGGCGTCCACGTCCATCTCGCTGAACCGGGAGCCCCGGTAGTCCAGCTCCTTGCGGGGCACCTGCTCCAGGCCGTGCAGCATCACCTCGGTGCGGGGACGGTTGTGGTGCTCCACGAAGGCGACCGCGCAGTCCGTACCGCGCTCGATACGACGGTGGGCCTCGGACAGCATCGCGTACGTCTTGCCGACGCCCGGTGCCGCACCGAGGTAGATCCGTAGCTTGCCGCGTGCCATGGCCCCATTGTCTTCCTGAAACTGCTGTGTACGCAGCGTCGACCTTACGGCCAACAATTACGGCAAAGGGGACGAGGCCGACCTTCCTGAGGCTCCTTGACACAACCCTGATGCCTTCTCCTGCGTCCTATTGCGTCCGCTGTGGGGCACGGCACATGATTTTCGGCCTTGAACGGCACGGTGGGGCCGCCCCGCCACGGCGGAGCGGCCCCGATGCGGTCCAGGAGCCCGGTCAGCGCGGGTTGTCCCCGTGCGTCAGCGTCTCCCAGGCCACGAAGAGGTTGTTGGACCCGGCCGGGCGCTTCTGCTCGGTGAGCCGCTGGGTGTTGGCCATGGGCACGCCGAGACGGTTGTGCAGGGCGTTGTAGCCGACCTCCGTGATGGGTCCGAGGCCGCGGTGCACGGAGCCGCCGCACAGCCATCCGGGCGGCGCCTCACCCAGCTCGTACTTGGCCTGGAAGCCGAGCGCGTGCTGGAGGCGCTCGCCGACGTCCGTGCCGTACAGGTCCTGGCCCTGGATGCGGCTGGTCTCGGCGACGTGCGCGATGGCGGAGATGCCGTAGCCGGTGTGCGTGAAGTCGCGACAGGTCTCCTGGGTGAGCCCGGCGACGAAGGTGCCCTGCCCCTGCCAGTACTTGACGATCTTCTCGCGGGTGTTCAGGTTCTGGCTCGGCACGGTCTTGGGCAGCGCGCCGTCGGAGGGCAGATAGACGTACGCGGCGGTGCGCGTGCGGAACTTCGCCATGGCCTTGTCGTACGACGCCTTGTCCTCCAGGAAGACGGAGATGCCGATCGCGGCCTCCATCATCGACAGCTCCCAGTTGCCGTTGGAGTTGGAGCCGTTGATGATCTTCGACAGGTAGACGTTGCGCAGCATGGTCGCGAAGCGCCCGGAGTTGGCCCAGGTGCCTGTGTACGTGTGCTTGATGATCTCCGCGGCCCTGGGCCAGGAGGAGCCGGCCCAGCCGGTCTGGAGCGGGGCGTTGCTGTTGGTGTGGTCCTTGATGGTGCCGGACCAGGCGTCCATCAGCTCGATCGACTTCTTCGCGTACCGCTCGTCACGGGTGACGTACCAGGCGAGCGCGGTGGTGTACGCGGCTATCGCGTCCTCGCGCTCGTCGGTGCAGCCGTAGTTGGGGTTGGAGTACGAGCCGCACTCGACGATCGCGCGGGGCTTGGGGGTGCGCGAGAGGGAGGCGTACTTGCTCCCCATCATCTGGTCGTAGGCGCCCTTCCAGGGCTGGGCGCCCGCGTTCACCTTCTCGCGGGTGAAGTCCAACTGGCTCTTGGAGACGGTCACTCCGGGGTGCGCGAAGGTGGCGGGGGCCGCGTCGGCGCGGTCGGTGCCGGGCCAGGCGAGGAGGGTGGCGGCGAGGGCGGCCACGGCGGTGGCGGCGGTCGCGAGGAGGGCCGGGCGTGGTCTGCGGCGGTGGCGTACGGGTGTGGGGGTGGGCGCCATGAAGAGGCCATCCGTTCGTGTATGTGAACCTCAAGTGCCTGTCTGAACACGCGTGTTGAACGGTGACCATAGGTACGGACCTGACTTCCGTCAAGGCTTGAAGAAGGCGGGAACCAGGCGGGAAACAGGTGGGAAGACGGCATGAAGAAGGCCCCCCGCGGTCCGGCGAACCGGACCGCGGGGGGCCTTGAAGGCGCTCGGGAAGGTCAGCCCTTCTCCGCCACCAGGTGCTTCAACGCGATGTTGAGCTTGAGCACGTTGACGCGCGGCTCGCCGATGAAGCCGAGGATCCGCCCGTCGGTGTGGTCGTCGACCAGCTTCTCCACCTGCTTGACGTCCAGACCGTTCTTGTCCGCGACGCGGTGGGCCTGGAGGTCGGCGTACTTCGGGGAGATGTGCGGGTCCAGGCCCGAGCCCGAGGACGTCACGGCCTCCGCCGGGATGTCCGAGGGCTTGACCTTGTAGTCGGACGTCTCGTTGTCCTTGATGACGGCGTCCCGGGCGGCGAGGACCTGGGCGCAGAGGCCCTCCTCGGCCTTGGGGTCGCAGACCTCCTTGCCGTCCTTCTTGCCGCCCTCCTTCATGGACCCGGAGTCGCCGGACAGGTTGGTGGCGCCGGAGAGGATCAGCTTGTACTGCGTGTTCACGCTGTTCTCGCCGAGCCCGTTGGACGGCCGGGGCTGGAACCACTTCAGGTCCGGCTCCGGGGTCTCCTGGCCCTTCTTCAGCGGCAGGTCGTAGCGCTGTCCGATCAACTCGGAGCCGACGACCTTGCCGCCGTCCTTGATCTCGGAGCCGTTGGCCTTGTCGTTGAACAGGGCCTGGGCGACGCCGGTCACGGCGAGCGGGTAGATCACGCCGCAGATGACGGTCAGGACGAGCAGGGCGCGCAGTCCGGCGCCCAGCAACCGGGCGGTGTTTCCTACGGAGTTGTTCATTTCAGGTCACCCAATGCCCGGGATGAGGGAGATGAGCAGGTCGATGATCTTGATGCCGATGAACGGGGCGACGAGCCCGCCGAGGCCGTAGATCCCAAGGTTGCGCCGCAGCATCCGGTCCGCGCTCATCGGCCGGTACTGCACGCCCTTCAGGGCCAGCGGTACGAGGGCCACGATGATCAGCGCGTTGAAGATGACGGCCGACAGGATCGCGGACTTGGGGCTGGACAGGTCCATGACGTTGAGCTTGTCCAGGCCCGGGTAGACCACCGCGAACATCGCCGGGATGATCGCGAAGTACTTCGCGACGTCGTTGGCGATCGAGAAGGTGGTCAGGGCGCCGCGGGTGATCAGCAACTGCTTGCCGATCTCCACGATCTCGATGAGCTTGGTCGGGTTGGAGTCCAGGTCCACCATGTTCCCGGCCTCCTTGGCGGCCGAGGTACCGGTGTTCATGGCCACGCCGACGTCGGCCTGCGCGAGCGCCGGGGCGTCGTTGGTGCCGTCACCCGTCATCGCGACGAGCTTGCCACCGGCCTGCTCGCGCTTGATGAGCGCCATCTTGTCCTCGGGCGTGGCCTCCGCGAGGAAGTCGTCCACGCCCGCCTCGTCGGCGATCGCCTTGGCCGTCAGCGGGTTGTCACCCGTGATCATGACGGTCTTGATGCCCATGCGGCGCAGCTCGTCGAACCGCTCCCGCATGCCCTCCTTGACGACGTCCTTGAGGTGGATGACGCCGAGGACGCGGGCGCCGTCGGTGTCCTCCAGGGCGACGAGCAGCGGCGTGCCGCCCGCCTGCGAGATCTTGTCGGTGAGCTCCTGCGCCTCGGGCGTGACGGTGCCGCCGCGCTCCTCGACCCAGGCGACGACCGAGCCGGTCGCGCCCTTGCGGACCTTGCGGCCGTCCACGTCCACACCCGACATCCGGGTCTGGGCGGTGAAGGCGACCCACTCGGCACCGGTCAGCTCGCCCTGGTGGCGCTCGCGCAGGCCGTACTTCTCCTTGGCGAGCACGACGATCGAGCGGCCCTCGGGCGTCTCGTCGGCCAGCGAGGAGAGCTGGGCGGCGTCCGCCACCTCGGCCTCGGTGGTGCCGCGCACCGGCACGAACTCGGCGGCCTGACGGTTGCCGAGGGTGATGGTGCCGGTCTTGTCGAGCAGCAGCGTGGAGACGTCACCGGCGGCTTCCACCGCACGCCCTGACATCGCGAGGACGTTGCGCTGGACCAGGCGGTCCATGCCCGCGATGCCGATCGCGGAGAGCAGCGCGCCGATGGTCGTCGGGATCAGGCAGACCAGGAGCGCGGCGAGCACGATCATCGACTGCTCGGCGCCCGCGTACACCGCGAACGGCTGCAGCGTGACGACCGCGAGCAGGAAGACGATGGTCAGCGAGGCCAGCAGGATGTTCAGCGCGATCTCGTTGGGCGTCTTCTGCCGGGCCGCGCCCTCGACCAGGTTGATCATCCGGTCGATGAAGGTCTCGCCCGGCTTCGTCGTGATCTTGATGACGACGCGGTCGGAGAGGACCTTCGTACCGCCGGTGACGGCCGAGCGGTCGCCGCCGGACTCACGGATGACCGGAGCCGACTCACCGGTGATCGCCGACTCGTCGACGCTCGCCACGCCCTCGACGACGTCACCGTCGCCGGGGATGACGTCGCCCGCCTCGCAGACGACCAGGTCACCGATCTTGAGCTCGGTGCCGGGCACCTGCTCCTCGGTCTTGCCGTCGGCGGACAGGCGCCGGGCGACCGTGTCGGTCTTGGCCTTGCGCAGGGTGTCGGCCTGGGCCTTGCCGCGCCCCTCGGCCACCGCCTCCGCGAGGTTCGCGAAGATCGTGGTCAGCCACAGCCACGCGGCGATCGCCCAGCCGAACCAGTCGCCGGGGTCCTTGAAGGCGAGCACGGTGGTGAGCACCGAGCCGACGAGGACGACGAACATGACGGGCGCCTTGATCATCACCCGCGGGTCGAGCTTCCTGATGGCGTCCGGGAACGACTTCAGCAGCTGCTTGGGGTCGAACAGGCCGCCGCCGACCTTGCCGTCTTCCGGCTTGTGCCCGGTGGGCACGTCCTGGTGCGGCGCACGCGTGGGAGTAGCGGTGGACGTGGAGGACATGGAGCCGGGCTCCTCTTGCTTCCTGGTGTCGGTTGTCATGACGCGAGACCCTCTGCGAGGGGCCCGAGCGCGAGCGCCGGGAAGTACGTCAGACCGGTGATGATCATGATGGTGCCGACCAACAGGCCCGTGAACAGGGGCTTTTCGGTACGGAGCGTGCCTGCCGTGGCCGGGATCGGCTTCTGCTCGGCCAGCGAACCGGCGAGCGCGAGGACGAACACCATCGGCAGGAAACGGCCGAGCAGCATCGCGAGACCGATCGTGGTGTTGAACCACTGCGTGTCCGCGCTCAGACCCGCGAAGGCCGATCCGTTGTTGTTCGCGCCGGAGGTGAAGGCGTACAGGATCTCGGAGAAGCCGTGCGCGCCGCTGTTGAGCATCGAGTCCTTCGGCGTCGACAGCGCCATGGAGGCACCGGTGAAGCCGAGCACGAGCGCGGGCGTGACGAGGATGTAGCAGGCCGCGAGCTTGATCTCGCGGGTGCCGATCTTCTTGCCGAGGTACTCCGGGGTGCGTCCGACCATGAGACCCGCGATGAAGACCGCGATGATCGCCATGATGAGCATGCCGTAGAGACCGGAGCCGGTACCACCGGGCGCGATCTCGCCGAGTTGCATGCCCAGCAGGTCGATGCCGCCGCCGAAGCCGGTGTTCGAGGAGTGGAACGAGTTCACCGCACCGGTCGAGGTGAGCGTCGTGGAGACCGAGAAGATCGCCGAGCCGCTGATGCCGAAGCGGGTCTCCTTGCCCTCCATGGCACCGCCCGCGAGGTCGAACGCCGGGCCGCCGTGGTGGAACTCGGTCCACATCATCAGGGCGATGAAACCGAGCCAGATCGTCGCCATCGTGGCGAGGATCGCGTAGCCCTGCTTGACCGAGCCGACCATCTTGCCGAAGGTCCGGGTCAGGGCGAACGGGATGACCAGGATCAGGAAGATCTCGAAGAGGTTCGAGATCGGGTTCGGGTTCTCGAAGGGGTGGGCGGAGTTGGCGTTGAAGTAACCGCCACCGTTGGTGCCCAGCTCCTTGATGACCTCCTGCGAGGCGACCGCGCCGCCGTTCCACTGCTGCTCGCCGCCCATGAACTGGCCGACGCCGTGGATCCCGGAGAAGTTCTGGATCGCGCCGCAGGCGACCAGGACGATCGCGCCGATGACGGAGATCGGGATCAGGATGCGGACGACGCCGCGGACCAGGTCGCTCCAGAAGTTGCCGAGCTCACCGGTGCGCGAGCGCGCGAAGCCGCGCACCAGCGCCACGGCCACGGCGATGCCGACGGCGGCCGAGACGAAGTTCTGCACCGCGAGGCCGCCGGTCTGCACGACGTGGCCCATGGCCTGCTCGCCGTAGTACGACTGCCAGTTGGTGTTCGCCACGAACGAGGCCGCCGTGTTGAACGCCTGGTCCGGGTCGATGGCCTGGAAGCCGAGCGAACCCGGCAGCGAGCCCTGGAGCCGCTGCAGCAGGTACAGGAACAGCACACTGATCGCGGAGAAGGCCAGGACGCCGCGGAGATAGGCGGGCCAGCGCATTTCGGTGTTGGGGTTGGCACCGATGCCCTTGTAGATCCACTTCTCGACGCGCAGGTGCTTGTCGGAGGAGTAGACGCCGGCCATGTAGTCGCCGAGGGGACGGTATGCGAGAGCCAGTGCGGCGACGAGCGCGAGCAGCTGGAGCACACCAGCGAGGACGGGACTCATTTCTTGACTCAGAACCTCTCCGGGAACACAAGGGCGAGGACGAGATAGCCCAGCAGGGCGACGGCCACGACGAGGCCGACGATGTTTTCGGCGGTCACAGCTTCGCCACCCCCTTGGCAACGAGTGCCACCAGCGCAAAGACCGCGATCGTGGTGACGACGAAGGCCACGTCGGCCATCGTGTGCTCCTAGATGAGATTCGGAATTACTGACGTGTTGAGGAAACCGCTTCGCTGGCGGGTTTCGATCGCCGTTGACACCTCCCTTACGGGCATTGGCGCCGCATTGACGACTCTCTTACGCGTTCCGTTTCCACCTGGGAAAACACCGATGGGCCGCACTCCCTCATAAGGGAGTGCGGCCCATCGGCTCGCAACTTTTCCGATCAGGCACGACTGCCATTCCCGCGCCCCGGGGTCACCCGTTCGGACGCGGCGGCGGCCGGATCGTCAGCGTACTTCGGTGATTTCCGGCCCGCGCGCGAGCTGGCCCATGCCTCCGGAGAACCGGGAGGTCTCCTGGTCCTCCTGCTGGACGCCCTCGGGCACCATCTGCGCGTCGTCCGGCAGCTTCAGGACGATCGGGTCGCGCGGGGCCATCGGACCCTCGCCGCGGACCACGACGGTGTCCCGGAAGATCTGCTCGAGCAGACCCGCGGCCTGCGGCTGCACGGCCCCCTGCCCGGAGATCACACCCCGCAGGAACCAGCGCGGCCCGTCCACACCGACGAACCTGACCACCTGGAAGCCGCCCGTGCCGTCCGGCAGCTGCACCGGCACCTGCGCGCGCAGCTCCCAGCCGAGCGGACCCTCGACCTCGTCGATGACACCGCCCTGCTGGGTGATGCCCGAGGCGATCTCCTCCCGGACCTCGCCCCAGATGCCCTCGCGCTTGGGGGCGGCGAAGCCCTGCAGCTGCACGGCGCTGTCCTGGAGCACGACGGTGGCCGCGACGATCGCGTCACCGGCGACCTCCACGCGCAGCTCCATGCCCTCGACCCCCGGCACGAAAAGGCCGCCCAGGTCGACCCGGCCCTCGCCGGGCTCACGGACCTCGGAGATGTCCCAGGGACCGTCGGGGCGCGGCTCCGGCTCCAGCCTCACGCGCTGCGGCTCAGCACCCTCAGTGCCCTCGGCATCCTCGTTGTCGATGCCGTCGACGACCTGCTCGGCCTCGCTCGCCGCGTCCTCGGCGGCACCGCTCTTCTTGCGACGTCCGAACACGTCACTGTCCTTCCCGGTCGGATACGACCGACGCGTATCGATTCCCACCCGTTTGTTCACCCGCGCTGACGCCCACGGCGGCATGGCCCCCGGTGGACCCGAATCCCCCTTCGGCCCGCACCGAGCCGGGAAGCTCCGCCACCTCCTGGAAGCGCACCTTCTCGACCTGCTGGACGACCAGTTGGGCAATCCGGTCGAAGCGCTCGAACCGCACGCTCTCGCGCGGGTCGAGATTCACCACGATCACCTTGATCTCCCCACGGTACCCGGCATCAATCGTCCCCGGGGCATTCACCATGGCGACACCGCAGCGTGCGGCGAGGCCGGACCGGGGGTGCACGAAGGCCGCGTACCCCTCGGGCAGCGCGATGGAAACCCCGGTCGGCAGCACCGCCCGTTCACCGGGCGCCAGTTCGCACGCCTCGGTCGTGCGCACATCGGCACCGGCATCGCCGGGCTGTGCGTACGCCGGCAGCGGTACGTCGGGGTCGACGCGCCGGATCAGCACGTCCAAAGGGGCAGGGTGGGTCACGGGTTCACCTCGAAGGCGCGGGCGCGCCGGATCTGGTCCGGGTCGTTCATGGCCGCGCGGATCTCCTCCGGGCGGCCGTTTTCGATGAAGTGGTCCACCTTCACCTCGATGAAGAGGGCCTCGGCACGCACGGCGACGGGACCTTCGGGCCCACCGATCCGGCCGGTGGCGGTCGAGTAGATCTTCCGCCCGGCCACGGCCGTCACCTCGGCCTCGAGGAACAGCACGGTGCCGACCGGAACCGGCCGCCGGAAGTCCGTCTCGAGCCGCCCGGTCACGGCGATCGCCCGCAGCAGCCAGTTCAGGGCACCGAGCGTCTCGTCGAGCGCGGTGGCGAGCACGCCTCCGTGCGCGAGCCCCGGGGCCCCCTGGTGCGCCTCGCGCACCGTGAACTCGGCGGTGATGGCGACGCCTTCACCGGCCCGCGCCTCCAGGTGCAGCCCGTGGGCCTGCCCTCCCCCGCACCCGAAACAGTGCTCGTAGTGCGCGCCGATGAGCTCGCCGGGCGCGGGCGCGTCCGGGTGGCGGACGGGACGTATGGCGTCCGCCGGGGGTGTCAGAGCTGCTGATGTACCACTCACAGGCGCAGACCTTACCTCCGCGTCAGCGGCCGTCGCGCACCGTGCCAAGCTTGGCTTCATGCAGCCTTACGAAGAACGCCTGACCGCACCCCGTTCGTGGTGGCTCGTCTCGGTCCTGGTCGGCCTCGCCGCCGCCCTGACGATGCTCCCGTTCGGCACGCTGCCGCTCCTCGGCGGCCTGGTCGGCGGCACGGCCCTGGCGGCGGTCCTCACCAGCGCGTACGGCTCGGTGCGGATCCGGGTCGTCGCCGGGTCCCTGGTGGCCGGGGACGCGAAGATCCCGGTGACGGCGCTGGGGGCGGCCGAGCCCCTGGACGAGGCCGAGGCGCGCGCCTGGCGGACCTACAAGGCGGATCCGCGCGCGTTCATGGTGCTGCGCAGCTACATCCCTACGGCACTGCGGGTAGAGGTGACGGACCCCGAGGACCCCACTCCGTACGTGTATCTGTCGACGCGGAACCCCGAGGGCCTGGCGGCGGCCCTGAACGCCGTACGCGCGGCGTAGTGGTCGTTCCCCGTCGTGGCGGCGCCCGGCCCTGAACTGCCCTGGGCTGCCCTCCTGGGGCGCCGCGGGCCAGGGGGCCTCAGGCCCCGAGCTCCTTGGGCCTGGACGCGTCCTTGGGCCTGGGCGCGAGCGGCAGCGGCTCGGCGGGGGCCTCCAGGGGCGGCAGGCCTTCGAGCGCGTCCCACGGCACCTGGCTGCGGCGCAGGTCGGCCCGCACGCGCTCGGCGAGCTTCTTGGTGTCCCTGCGGTTCATCACGGCGCCGACCGCCGCGCCCACCATGAACGGCAGCAGGTTCGGCAGGTTGCGCACCATCCGCTTCATGATCTGCTGGCGCAGTTCCCGCTTCATGTGACTGCCGAGCGCCGTGTTGATCGACGAGGGCTTGACCACGTCGATGCCGCGCTCCTCGGTCCAGGCGCTCAGATACGCGGTGCTGCGCTCCTTGAGGTTGCCCTCGGGCCGGCGGCCGTAGACCTCGTGCAGCTCCGCGATCAGCTTCAGCTCTATGGCCGCGACGCCGGTGATCTCGGCGGCCAGCTCGGCGGGCATCGCGGGCGGCACGGGCAGCATCGCCGCCGCGCCGACTCCGGCGCCCACCGTGGAGGTCGCGTTCGCCGCCCCGGCGATGAGCTTGTCCGCGAGCTGCTCGGGGCCGAGGCCCGGGAACTGCTTGCGGAGCGTCGCCAGGTCGCGGACCGGGATCCGCGGGGCGTTCTCGATGATCCGGTCGGCGAGATAGCCGATGCCGGCCTTGGCGCTGCGCCCGCCGCGGCGCACGCCGTTCTTCAGTCCGTTCGTGACGGCGGTGAGGCGGCGGCCCTTGCCTCGGGCCCCCTGCTCGTCCGTCTCCGTGCCTTCCCCGTCGAACTCCCTGTCCGCCGCTGCGAGAGCGGCCGTCTCCGGCACTGCCAGGGCGGAACCGCGCACCAGCGCGGGAACCGCCTCGTACGCCGCCTCAGCGGCGTTCTGTGCCCTTGTGGCGCCGTCGCCGTGCGACGGGGTGCCGGCAGGGTCGAGCGAGGCCTCAGGGCCCCGCTCGGCCTCCGACGCGCGCTCGGGCGCGTCCGCGTCCGCTCCCTGGTCCTGGAAGCGGTGCTTCCTGGGCGGGGTCGAGCCTGTCACGGCCGACCCCGCCTCAGTCGCAGTCGCGGCAGATCGGCTGGCCGTTCTTCTCACGGGCCAGCTGGCTGCGGTGGTGCACCAGGAAGCAGCTCATGCACGTGAACTCGTCCTGCTGCTTGGGGAGCACGCGCACGGCGAGCTCCTCGTTGGACAGGTCCGCGCCGGGCAGCTCCAGGCCCTCCGCGGCCTCGAACTCGTCGACGTCCACCGACGACGTCGACTTGTCGTTCCGCCGCGCCTTCAGTTCCTCGATGCTGTCCTCGTTGACGTCATCGTCGGTCTTGCGTGGGGTGTCGTAGTCCGTTGCCATGTCGCTCTCCCCCTCTGGGTGTCTGCGGTGTCTCAGCGCACGTAACGCGTGAGAGGCCGGACTTGTGCCCGACCTGAGGCGGAGATTTTGCCTCACATCAAGGTCTGTTACTCAATCGACACCCAACCGCACCCCTGAAGAGGTGATCGGTTTGGATGGCGATCGGGACCGTACACGGTCCGAATGTCGCACTTCACGGGCGCCACCCCGAGTACTTCCCGTGATCAAGACCCCCGAAAACCCGGATTTTCCCGGCTTTCCGGCGACTTCGACGGTCACGGAGAGTAGATGGCCGAAAAATCGCTCCTGTGATCGATCACACAGGAATCCTCGGAGACCAGGTCCCGAAAATTCCGCGTAAAGCGAACATCCTGGCGCTTGTGCGGCAGCATCTCAGATCGGCAGGGTGACTCGCATCACGAGCCCACCCCCCTCGCGCGGCTCCGCGATGATACGGCCCCCGTGGGCCCGCGCCACCGACCGGGCGATGGACAGGCCGAGACCGACCCCCTTGTCGCTGCCGGTGCGCTCGGTGCGCAGGCGACGGAAGGGCTCGAAGAGGCTGTCGATCTCGTACGCGGGCACCACGGGGCCGGTGTTGGTCACCACGAGGACGGCCTGGCCGTGCTGGGTCTCCGTCGTCACCTCGACCCAGCCCTCTTCCTTGACGTTGTAGCGCACGGCGTTCTGCACGAGGTTCAACGCGATGCGCTCCAGGAGCACGCCGTTGCCCTGCACGACCGCCGGGCCCCGCTCGCCGCGGATCTGCACGCCCTTGGCGTCGGCCTCGGACAGCGCCTGGTCGACGGCGCGGTCGGCGACCTCCGCGAGGTCCACGGGCTTGCGCTCCACGATCTGGTTGTCGCTGCGGGCTAGCAGCAGCAGGCCCTCCACGAGCTGCTCGCTGCGCTCGTTGGTGGCGAGCAGTGTCTTGCCGAGCTGTTGCAGCTCCACGGGTGCGCCGGGATCGGACAGGTGCACTTCGAGGAGGGTGCGGTTGATCGCCAGGGGTGTGCGCAGTTCGTGCGAGGCGTTGCCGACGAAACGCTGCTGGGCCGTGAAGGCCCGCTGCAGTCGCTCCAGCATCTCGTCGAAGGTGTCCGAAAGCTCCTTCAGCTCGTCGTCCGGGCCGTCCAGCTCGATCCGGCGGGACAGGTCCGAGCCCGCCACCGCGCGCGCGGTGCGGGTGATCCGGCCGAGCGGGGACAGCACCCGGCCCGCCATCGCGTAGCCGAAGGCGAAGGCGATGACCGCGAGGCCGAGCAGGGCAAGCAGCGAGCGGCTGAGCAGGTTGTCCAGGGCGACCTGGCGCTGGTGGTCGGTGCAGGCGCTGATCGCGGCGTTGAACTCGGGGATCAGCAGGTTGCCTGAGGAGGCCTGCGGGCAGTTGTCGCTGGTCACCCGGATCTCCCGGCCGCCCACGATCTTGAAAAGGGGTTCGTTGCCGGTGTTCAGGGCCTGCGCGGCGAGGAGGTAGATGATCGAGAGCAGCAGGATGCCCGCGATCAGGAACATCCCGCCGTAGAGCAGCGTGAGCCTTATCCGGATGGTCGGGCGCAGCCACGGGAAGGGCGGATCGATCTTCCTCGGGTCCCAGGTGGGCTTCGGGGGCGCCCCTGGGGGCGCGGGAGTCGCGGCCACCGGGTCAGATCCGGTAGCCGGAGCCCGGCACGGTCACGATGACGGCGGGCTCGCCGAGCTTACGGCGCAGGGTCATGACGGTCACCCGGACGACGTTCGTGAACGGGTCCGTGTTCTCGTCCCAGGCCTTCTCCAGGAGCTGCTCCGCGGAGACGACCGCGCCCTCGCTGCGCAGCAGCACCTCCAGGACGGCGAACTCCTTGGGGGCCAGCTGGATCTCCTTGCCGTCGCGGAACACCTCGCGGCGGTTCGGGTCGAGCTTGATGCCCGCGCGCTCCAGGACGGGCGGCAGCGGCACACTGGTGCGCCGTCCGAGGGCGCGCACCCGGGCGGTCAGCTCGCTGAACGCGAAGGGCTTGGGCAGATAGTCGTCCGCGCCGATCTCCAAGCCCTCGACGCGGTCGCTGACGTCGCCGGAGGCGGTGAGCATCAGGACGCGCGTCGGCATGCCGAGCTCGACGATCTTGCGGCAGACGTCGTCGCCGTGGACGACGGGCAGGTCGCGGTCCAGGACGACCACGTCGTAGTCGTTCACGCCGATGCGTTCCAGGGCGGCCGCACCGTCGTACACGACGTCGACCGCCATGGCCTCCCGGCGCAGTCCGGTGGCCACCGCATCGGCGAGCAGCTGCTCGTCCTCGACGACGAGTACGCGCACGTCGCTTGTCCTTCCTCTGTGCCCGGCGCGCGGACGCGCGCCGGGCAGGCCTGTACGTGGAGTGAGGACTCCATCCTGCCCCTTTCGGCCATAAACCGGCTGTAAGGCGGCCTCGGGCCCCGGGAATACGGGATTTTCTGCTCCGGTTGAGGTTTCCGTCGAAGGGGGTGGGGGGAGGACGGCCTTACACCCGCGATCACGCTTCGTATGTGGCACGCCACGACCTGCTTCACGCAGCGGGCGCCGGACGTGATCGCCCCTTCTCCACGGCACACCCCCGTGCCACCGACCCACGACCCAGCCGAGGGGGCGCAACCATGGACGCATTCACCGCAGGTCTCCTGCAGCGCATAAAGACCACGGAGTCCGACCTCACGCGGGCCCGCGAGACAGGCGACGACTTCCTGGCCGAGGTGGAACTGGCCGAGCTGGAGGATCTGCACCGCCTGGCAGCCGAGCACGGCGTGGAGGTCGCCGCCCCGACCCACTGACCGACCCGCGGACCGGGATCTCCAGCACCCGGTCCGGTGCGCACGACAGGGCCCCGGCACCTTCCAGGAGGTGCCGGGGCCCTGTCGTGCGCGGGGCGGGTCGCGCGGCTCCGGGCGGGGCCGGGTCGGTCCGCCTCAGCGCGCGTGGGTCCGCGTCAGTCGTGCCAGGCGCCGAGGTCGTCGAGGAGGGCCTGGAGGGGCTCGAAGAGGCCGGGCGGGCCCGCCACCGTCAGCTCGCCCGAGAGGGGCTCTCCGGGGCGGCCGCCGGTCAGGGCGCCCGCCTCCCGGGCGACGAGGTCCCCGGCCGCGAAGTCCCAGGGGTTCAGGCCCCGTTCGTAGTACGCGTCCAGGCGCCCCGCCGCCACGTCGCACAGGTCGATGGCCGCCGAACCGGCCCGCCTGATGTCCCGCACGCGGGGCAGCAGGTGCCGGGCGACCTCGGCCTGCCGGGCGCGCCGCTCCGCGACGTACCCGAAGCCCGTGCCGATGAGGGCCTGCTCGAACGGCGGTGCCGGGCGGACCCGGGCGGGCCGGTCGCCGACGTACGCGCCCTGCCCGAGCACCGCGCGGAACGTCTCGCCGCGCACGGGCGCGTGGACGACGCCGACCAGGGTCTCGCCGTCCTTGCGGGCGGCGATCGACACCGCCCAGTCCGGGCGGCCGTACAGGTAGTTCACGGTGCCGTCGATGGGGTCGATGACCCACTGGACGCCGCTGGTGCCCTCGGAGCTCGCACCCTCCTCGCCGAGCACTCCGTCGCCGGGCCTGCGGTCGGCGAGGAAGTCCGTGATCAGCTTCTCGGAGGCGATGTCCATCTCGGTGACGACGTCGACGGCGCTGCTCTTGGTCGCGGCGACGGCGAGGTCGTCCGGGCGGCCGTCGCGCAGCAGCTCACCGGCGCGGCTCGCGGCTTCCAGGGCGACGGCGAGCAGTTCGGCCTTGAGCCGGTCCTGCGGGGCGGGGTCGGTCACGGTGCTCCTCGGTGCGTCGCGCTAGGCGAACGGGCTGTCGGCGCCCGCGGCGGCGGGCTTGGGGGTGCGGGCGGGGCAGCAGCCCACGGGGCACAGGTCGTGGCTCGCGCCGAGGGCTCCCAGGGCGCAGGGGGCCGCGGCGCGCCCGCTCTCGGTGGCGGCGCGCTCCAGGACCAGCTCGCGGACGGCGGCGGTGAACCGCGGGTCGGCGCCGACGGTGGCCGAGCGGCGCACCGGCAGGCCGAGCTCCGCGGCCTTCGCCGTGGCCTCGGTGTCGAGGTCGTACAGGACCTCCATGTGGTCCGAGACGAAGCCGATCGGGACCATGACCACGGCCGGGGCGCCGGCCTCGTGCCGCTCCTCCAGGTGGTCGCAGATGTCGGGCTCGAGCCAGGGGATGTGCGGGGCGCCGCTGCGCGACTGGTAGACGAGCTGCCAGGGGCGGTCGACGCCGGTCTCCGCGCGGACCGCGTCGGCGACGAGGGCCGCCACGTCCAGGTGCTGGCGCACATAAGCCCCGCCGTCGCCGTGGGTCTCGGCGGGACCGGAGGTGTCGGCCGCGGCGGTGGGGATGGAGTGCGTCGTGAAGGCCAGGTGCGCGCCGTCGCGCACGTCCTCGGGGAGGTCGGCCAGGGACTTCAGGACGCCGTCGATCATGGGGCGCACGAAGCCGGGGTGGTTGAAGTAGTGCCGCAGCTTGTCCACGCGGGGCACGTCGAGGCCCTCGCTCTTGAGGGTGGCGAGGGCGGCCGCGAGATCCTCGCGGTACTGCCTGCAGCCCGAGTACGACGCGTACGCGCTGGTGGCGAGGACCAGGACGCGGCGGCGGCCGTCCTGGACCAACTCGCGCAGGGTGTCCGTCAGATACGGCGCCCAGTTGCGGTTGCCCCAGTACACCGGCAGGTCGAGGCCGTGCTCCGCGAAGTCCTTGCGCAGGGCGTCAAGGAGGGTGCGGTTCTGATCGTTGATGGGGCTCACGCCGCCGAACAGGAAGTAGTGCTGCCCCACCTCCTTCAGGCGCTCCTTGGGGATGCCGCGGCCACGCGTCACGTTCTCCAGGAACGGGACGACGTCGTCCGGCCCCTCGGGGCCGCCGAACGAGAGCAGCAGCAAGGCGTCGTAGGGAGTGGGATCCAGCGCTTCGGACATGTATTTGATCCTGCCACTCGCCACTGACAGCGGTGAAACCGCCACCCGGCGGCGCGGAAAACACGGTGCGCCCACGCCCCGGCAGCCGTAAGCTGTATCGGCCATCTTCACGCCTTACCGGAGTCCGCTGTCCGAGCGCTCCGCCGCCCCCGCGGAGTCCCACGTGCCGAGCCCCTACCGCGCCATATTCGCCGCCCCCGGCTCCAAGGGGTTCTCCGTCGCGGGCTTCCTCGGGCGGATGCCGCTGTCGATGATGGGCATCGGCATCGTGACGATGATCTCCCAGCTCACCGGGCGGTACGGCCTCGCGGGCGCGCTGTCGGCCACCGTCGCGCTGTCCGCGGCGGCGATCGGCCCGCAGATCTCCCGGCTCGTGGACCGGCACGGCCAGCGGCGGGTGCTCAGACCGGCGACGCTGGTGTCCCTGTGCGCGGTGTCGGGGCTGCTGCTCGCCGCGAAGTTCGAGGCGCCGGACTGGACGCTGTTCGTCTGCGCCGCGTTCGTCGGCTGCGTGCCGAGCGTGGGGTCGATGGTGCGGTCCCGCTGGGCGGCGCTGTACCGCGACACCCCGCAGCTGCACACGGCGTACTCGTTCGAGTCCGTCGTGGACGAGGTCTGCTTCATCTTCGGGCCGATCATCTCGATCGGCCTGTCCACGGCCTGGTTCCCCGAGGCCGGTCCGCTGCTCGCGGGCGCCTTCCTCGCGGTCGGTGTCTTCTGGCTCACGGCGCAGCGGGCGACCGAACCGGTGCCGCATCCGCGTGAACACCACACCGGGGGCTCGGCGTTGCGCTCCGGCGGGCTGCAGGTCCTGGTCGCCACGTTCGTCGCGACCGGCGCGATCTTCGGCGCGGTCGACGTGGTCACGGTGGCCTTCGCCGAGGACGAGGGCCACAAGGGCGCCGCGAGTCTGGTCCTCGCCGTCTACGCGCTCGGCTCGTGTCTGGCGGGGGTCGGCTTCGGGCTGCTGCACTTCAAGGGGGCTCCCGCCCGCCGATGGCTGCTGGGTGTCTGCGCGATGGCCGTGAGTATGATCCCGCTTCAACTGGTCGGGAATCTTCCGTTTCTGGCCGCGGCGCTCTTCGTCGCGGGCCTGTCCATCGCGCCGACGATGATCACGACAATGGCCCTCGTCGAACAGCACGTACCACGCGCGAAGCTGACCGAGGGCATGACCTGGGTGAGCACCGGACTCGCCGTCGGTGTGGCGCTCGGCTCCTCCATGGCCGGCTGGGTGATCGACGCCGCGGGCTCGCGCGCGGGGTACGCGGTCCCGGGGGTGTCCGGGGCGGTCGCGGTGGTGGTGGGATTCCTGGGGTATCGCCGGCTGCAACGGCCGGTTCCGCGACGGGGAGGGACCCATGAGCACGGGAACGGGCAGGGGCACGGGAGCGGGAACGGCGGGGATCGGCTCGAAAAGGCCGACGACGTGGCGTAACTGGGCGGGCACGGTCACCGCGCGGCCCGCGCGCGAGGCGACGCCCGCCTCGGTCGACGAGCTCGTCGCCGCGATCCGCGGGGCCCGGGAGGACGGCCTGAAGGTCAAGCCCGTCGGCACCGGCCACTCCTTCACGGCCACCGCCGCGACCGACGGCCTCCTGGTGCGGCCCGACCTCCTCACCGGCATCCGGAACATCGACCGCGCGGCCGGCACCGTCACCGTGGAGGCGGGCACGCCCCTCAAGCGCCTGAACGCCGCGCTCGCCCGTGAGGGCCTGTCGCTGACGAACATGGGCGACATCATGGAGCAGACGGTGTCCGGCGCCGTCAGCACCGGGACGCACGGCACGGGCCGCGACTCGGCCTCGATCGCCGCTCAGATCACCGCACTTGAGCTGGTCACCGCCGACGGCCGCGTCCTGACCTGCTCCAAGGACGAGCACCCGGACGTCTTCGCCGCCGCCCGCGTCGGGCTCGGCGCGCTCGGCGTCATCAGCGCGATCACGTTCTCCGTAGAGCCCATCTTCTTCCTCAGGGCCCGTGAGGAACCGATGGCCTTCGACCAGGTCACCGCGGAGTTCGACCAGCTCGTCACCGAGAACGAGCACTTCGAGTTCTACTGGTTCCCCCACACGGGCAACTGCAACACCAAGCGCAACAACCGCAGCGTCGGCCCGGCCGATCCGCCGAGCGCGATCAGCGCCTTCGTAGAGGACGAACTCCTCTCCAACGGCCTCTTCCAGGTGGCCAATTCGCTCGGCAGGGCCCTGCCCGCCACCATCCCCACCATCGCGAAGCTCTCCAGCAAGGCCCTGTCCGCCCGGACCTACACCGACATCCCGTACAAGGTCTTCACCAGTCCGCGCCGGGTGCGCTTCGTCGAGATGGAGTACGCGGTCCCGCGCGAGGCCCTGGTCGAGACGTTGCGCGAACTGAAGTCGATGATCGAGCGGTCACCGCTGCGCGTCAGCTTCCCCGTCGAGGTCCGCACCGCCCCCGCCGACGACATCGCGCTCTCGACGGCCTCGGGCCGCGAGAGCGCGTACATCGCCGTCCACCTCTACAAGGGCACGCCCATGCGCCGGTACTTCAGCGCCGCGGAGCAGATCTTCACCGCCCACGAAGGACGGCCCCACTGGGGCAAGCTCCACACCCGCGACGCCGCGTACCTGGCCAAGGCCTATCCGCGCTTCGGCGAGTTCACCGCCCTGCGCGACCGGCTCGACCCCGACCGCCTGTTCGCCAACTCCTACCTGCGGCGGGTCCTCGGCGACTGACGCGGCGCGCCCCGCCAGGCACAGCCCGGCCCGTGGGTCACTGCTCCGGCGCCTGCTGCTGCTCCTGTACGTCGCCGCTCCCGTTGCCGTTGCCCGTGCCGCCGCCGTTCGACGGGGTCGGCGTGGGCGTCGGGGTCGGCGTGGGGGTGGGCTTCGGGTCGGGCTTCGAGCCGTCGCCCGAACCGCCGTCGCCCTTGTCGGTGCCGCTGCCGCTGCCGTCGTCGCCCTTGTCCGTGCCGGAGCCGTCCCCGGAGCCGGTGCCCGAGCCGGTGCCGTCACCGGGCGAGGGCTTGCCCGACGGGTCCTTCGGCGTGCCGTCGTCCGGCTTCGTGCCGTCGTCCGGTCCGGAGGTGCCGTCGTCCGACCGCTGTCCGGGGTCGTCGGTGGCCGGCTGGTCGTCTTTGTTCGACGAGGAACCGCTGTTGGAGAAGGCATCCCGGAGGGTGGTGCTCTTGTCGTCGCCGCTGAAGCTCTTGCCGCTCACCAGCTCGTACGTGGTGATCCCGGCGAGCGAGACGCCGAAGACCAGGGCCGCGGCGACCAGCGGGCGCTTCCAGCTGCGCACGCGCGTGCGATGCGTGGTCCCTTCGGAGAACTCGTCCGAGGGGAACGGGGGCCCCTCCGGGGCGGGACCGCCGGGGGGCACGGGGCCGACGGGTCCGGCGGGGGCGGCGTGCGGGTGGGGTCCGGCCTGGCGCAGGACGCGGGTCTCCTGGTCGTGGGGCAGGAACTGCGTGGCGTCCACGGAGCCGAGCAGCTGGGTCCGCTCGGGGTCGGTTCCGGCCACGGGGAGCGCGGTCGTGGGGTCGGCGGGGTCGACTGCCGGGAGGGCCGCGGTGGGGTCGGCCGGGTGGACCGCCGGGAGCGCCGTCGTCGGGTCCGCGTCCGGGGTGGCCCTCCCCCACGTCGTGGTGACCGGGCCGCCGCCCGCGTGGGCCCGCGCCTGGAACGTCTCCGGCACCGGCGTGGCCCGCGTCACCGGGACCTGCTGGGCCTTCGGCTTGGCCTGTACCGCCACGTCACGTATCTGCTCGCCCGTACGCGAGAAGAAGTGCTGGAAGACCGTGCCTCCGCAGGTGGCGATGCCGCTCACCACACCGGCGCCGAGGATCGTTCCGTAGACGCCGAAGGAGGACGCGAGCTTGGCGGCCAGCACGGCCGCCACGGCACTCCCCGCCACCTGCGGCACACTCAGATCGAACCGCTTCTTCTCCGGCTCGCCCTCGCCCTCCGTCGCTTCCGTCGACTCCCCGCCGGTTTCCGGCTTTTCACGCATCTGCGGACCTTGCCTGCCTTTCTCGACTTCACGCATGACTTACGCATTCACGTATGAGCTACGCGAGGTACATGAGAAAGGGACGTACGCCCGAAGCGAATAGTTCCGTTTCTGGCTCTTTCGTGAAGAGCGCCACGCGCGCGCGGGGGACTCACGGCATCGGCTGACGCCAACTCCCTTCCCCCGTGAGAAGTTCGGCGGCGTGCCGGTCCACCCGGGTGGCCCGAATGGAGTAGTGTTGCGAGCCCTGGGTCCGGTCTCCAACCAGGGTGCCCGGGGCCAGCCAGGACCGCCGGGAGGGGGATCGCTGCACAGGGTGATCGAGTTGGTCACTTAGCGTTGCGAATCGGTAACCGTGCCATAACGGCGATCCAGGGCCCATGCCCGACACGCCGGGCAACTCGGCAAGGTTGTGGCAGGCTGCACCCGGGCAGGCCACACTCGACTAGCGGAAGCAGCGACGCACGTGACGTCGGCAGGCACCACCCGGGAGGTCCCCATGCCCGAACTGCGTGTCGTGGCCGTCAGCAACGACGGCACACGGCTGGTGCTGAAAGCTGCGGACAGCACGGAGTACACGCTTCCGATCGACGAACGGCTGCGCGCCGCCGTGCGCGGCGACCGGCCGCGACTCGGACAGATCGAGATCGAGGTGGAGAGCCACCTCCGCCCCCGCGACATCCAGGCCCGTATACGTGCCGGTGCCAGTGCGGAAGAGGTCGCCTCGCTCGCCGGGATCCCCGTCGACCGCGTCCGCCGCTTCGAGGGCCCCGTGCTCGCCGAGCGCGCCTTCATGGCCGAGCGGGCCAGGAAGACTCCCGTGCGCCGTCCCGGCGAGAACACCGGACCCCAGCTCGGCGAGGCCGTCCAGGAGCGACTGCTGCTGCGCGGCGCCGACAAGGAGACCGTCCAGTGGGACTCCTGGCGCCGCGACGACGGCACCTGGGAGGTCCTGCTCGTCTACCGCGTCGCGACCGAGCCGCACTCCGCGAGCTGGACGTACGACCCGCCCCGGCGGCTCGTCCAGGCCGTCGACGACGAGGCCCGCGCCCTGATCGGCGAGACCGACGACATCGCGGCGCCCGAGCCCAGCTTCCCGTTCGTGCCGCGCATCGCCCGGCTCCCCCGGGACCGGCCGCTCGACCGCGCCCTGGAGCGCCCGGGCGGGCCCGCGCCCGAGGCCGAGCAGGAGCCGGCCGCGCCCGCCGCGGTCGCCGAGCAGGAACGCGACTCGCTCACCAGCCTCCTGGAGGCCGTGCCGAGCTTCCGCGGCGACATGGTCGTCCCCGAGCGTCCCACCACGGCACCCGCCGAACTGCCGTCCGCACCGGAGGAGCCCGAGCAGGAGCCGGAGGCCGAGGAGCCGCCCGCGACCGCCGCGTCGGCCGGTTCCGCCTACGCGGACGTCCTGATGCCGCGCGCCGTGGCCAGCCACCGCGACCGCCTCGTCGGCTCCACGGACCGCCAGGCCGAGGCCGACGGCGTCCGGCCCGGCCGCCGTGCCGCCGTGCCGAGCTGGGACGAGATCGTGTTCGGCACCCGGCGCAAGAAGCAGGAGTAGCGGCGCCCGGCAGGACCGACCGGCGCGGGGCGCACCCGAGAACGGTCGGCGCACGCCGGTCGGAACGGTCGAGAGCACGGTGAAGGGCCTGTACGCGACATGCGCACAGGCCCTTCACTCGTCAACCACAACTCACTTCGCCGACCGCCCTCGCGGAGCGAACGGGCCGGCCCTCCCGGACCGGCCCGCGAGGTCGGGGCGCTCGGGTCGGCGGTGCCGGGCTACTGCGGCTCCGGCCCCGTCGCCACCGGACGCGCCGGATCTGACGACCACTCCGACCACGAGCCGACGTACAGCGCCGCCGGGATGCCCGCCACCGCGAGGGCGAGGACCTGGTGGGCACCGGAGACGCCCGAGCCGCAGTACACGCCGACCTCTGAAGTGTCGGACGCCCCCAGGGACTTGAAGCGGGCCGCCAGCTCGTCGGCGGGCCGGAAGCGGCCGTCCGCCGCGACGTTCTCCGTGGTGGGCGCCGAGACCGCGCCGGGGATGTGGCCGCCGACGCGGTCGATGGGCTCCACGTCGCCGCGGTAGCGCTCCGCGGCGCGGGCGTCCAGGAGCAGACCCGAGCGGGCCAGGGCCGCGGCGCCGTCCGCGTCCACCCGGCCCACGGACTCCGGGACCGGCGTGAACGTGCCCGCGACCGGTGCGGTCACCGCGCCGGTCTCCAGCTCCCCGTTCCACGCGGGGAGCCCGCCGTCCAGGACCCGCACCGACGGATGCCCCGTCCAGCGCAGCAGCCACCAGGCGCGCGCGGCGGCCCAGCCCTGCCCGCCGTCGTACACGACGACCGGCCGGTCCGCCGAGACCCCGGCCGCCCGCATGACCGCGCCGAAGTGCTCGACATCCGGAAGCGGATGCCTGCCCCCGGCCCCCGCCGGGCCCGCGAGGTCCGCGTCGAGGTCGACGAAGACCGCCCCGGGAACGTGTCCGGCCGCGTGCTCGGCCCGTCCGTCGAAGGGCGGCTCACCGGCCGCCTTGGCCGTACTCAATTGCCAACGGATGTCGAGAAGCACTGGCGGATTCCCGCCCGCCAGGTCGCTCGCGAGTTCGGATGCGGAGATGATGGCATTCATGGGCCCCATCCTTGCGCACGGGGTGGCCGCCGCGCTCAGCTCCGGATACCCTGCTCGGCCGGAACACGCCCGGACACGCGGCGTACGGAAACGAGCACGCCGCGTACCGCAGATGGACACAACCCTGCAATCGCGCGTTAACGGATGAGAAATGGCAAATCGGGCATCCTCCGCGAGGGAGCCCGCGAGCGCGGCGCGGCCGGGGCGCGCCGGGCACCAGGTGATGCGAGCATCTGCACGGGCGGGCATACGCACGGCGAAAGCACGTGCGTTCGGACAGCGAATCGAAGCGGAATCGAAGCGGAGTGGCATCGGCTGGGCGACGACGGATGACAGCTAACAGACAACAGATGTCAGACCTCGAACTCTGTTAGTCGTGATCCGTCGCCGCCGGGCTGTCGAAGTCACGAGGGCCCGAGGAGAGAGTGACGATGACCGAGGCACGGTGGCCGGACGACGGACGCGCCAAGGGCGCGCGGTGCACACCCGGCACGCCCTGCTGGGTGAGCCTGATGGCGCACGACCTGGCTGCGACCCAGGAGTTCTACGCGGCGCTTTTCGGCTGGACCTACGAACCCGGGCCGCAGCAGCTCGGCCCCTACGTGCGGGCGATGCTCGACGGCTGCGAGGTGGCGGGAATCGGACAACTGCCGGCCGACCGCCATCTGCCCATCGCGTGGACCCCGTACCTGGCGTCGGACGACGCGGGCGAGGCCGCCGAGATGGTGCGGCACTGCGGCGGCACGGTCGGCGTGGGGCCGCTGGACGCGGGCGAGGCCGGGCGCATGGCGATCGCGTCGGACCCCGCGGGGGCGGTGTTCGGGATCTGGCAGGCGTCGTCGCACCGGGGTACGGCGGTCGCCGGCGTGCCGGGCACGCCGACCTGGAACGAGCTCCTGACGCGTGAGACCGAGGAGGTCGCGAAGTTCTACCAGACGCTGTTCGGCTACACCGAAAAGGCCGCCACAAGCCCCGGGTTGGACTATCTGACCCTGCGCCTCGACGACGTCCCGGTGGCGTCGGTGCGCGGTGTCGGGCAGGAGCTGCCGGGCGACCGGGGCGCGCACTGGATGACGTACTTCGAAGCGGCGGACGTGGACGCGTCGGCGGAGCGGGTGGTCGAGCTCGGCGGCCATGTGATCAGCCCCGCACAGGACGGTCGGTACGGGCGGATCGCGACGGTCGCCGACCCCGAGGGCGCGGTCTTCACGCTCATCCGCTCGGAGCATCCGCGCGTGAGCGGCTAGGCCCCTAGGACCGCTCCAGGGTGTCGACGGGCAGCACGTCGGGAGACAGCGCGCCCGCGCGCGCGGAGGCCGCCGTCATGCGGCGCCGGTAGTGACGGCGGCACAGCACCTCGTAGCCCACTTCGTCGGCCGCCTGGTTGACGTCGCCGACGACGATCTGGGCGCCCTCGACGACCATCTGGCCGCCGACGGTGCGGGCGTTGTGGGTGGCGCGGGCGCCGCACCAGCACAGGGCCTCGACCTGGAGGACCTCGACGCGGTCGGCGAGTTCGACCAGGCGCTGGGAGCCGGGGAACAGCTTGGAGCGGAAGTCGGTGGTGATGCCGAACGCGAACACGTCCACGCCCAGATCGTCGACCACGCGCGCGAGCTGGTCGATCTGTTCGGGCGCGAGGAACTGCGCCTCGTCGGCGATGACGTAGTCGGCACGGGCGCCGCGCGAGAGGTGGTCGACGAGGTAGGCGTAGACGTCGAGGTCGTCGGCCACCTCGATGGCCTCCGTGACCAGGCCGAGCCGCGAGGAGAGCTTGCCCGCCCCCGCCCGGTCGTTGCGCGCGAAGATCATGCCCTGCAGACCGCGTGCCGAGCGGTTGTGCTCGATCTGCAGCGCGAGGGTGCTCTTCCCGCAGTCCATCGTTCCGGAGAAGAACACCAGCTCAGGCATGGGGGGTTGAGCGCCTTTCGGTGGGTGCGCGAAGAGGTGCGCGGGGGCGTACGAAGGGGGGTGCCGTCGGTGACGTACACGTCAAGAAGCAGCTAGGAGCGTACTTCGAGGAGCGGTACGAGTTGTTCGGCGGGGGTCATCGAGCCGTGGTTGCCGACCATCGCGGACTCCCTGGGCTCCTTCTGGGAGGCGGTGATGAGGACGTCGGCGTGGGCGGCGGCGACGACGTCCCCGATGCGTCCGTGGACGCGTTCGTCGACGCGCGGGCCGAACCAGCCGGCCGCGATGGCCTCGTCCCGGCTCGCCACCCAGAACTGCTCACCGAGCACCTCGCGCCAGACGGTGAGGACGTCGGCCTCGGCTCCGGGCACGGCGTAGACGTGCCGGGCGCGGCCCTCGCCGCCGAGCAGGGCGACTCCGGCGCGCAGCTCCCAGTCCTCGTCGAAGTCGATGCGGGAGGCGTCGTCGAAGGGGATGTCGAGCATGCCGTGGTCGGCGGTGACGTACAGGGCGCTGCGCGGCGGGAGCTGCTCGGCCAGGCGCTGGACGAGCCGGTCGACGTACATGAGCTGGCCGCGCCAGGCGTCGGAGTCGACGCCGAAGCGGTGGCCCTTGCCGTCGACTTCGGCGTAGTACGTGTAGACCAGCGTCCGGTCGGCGCCCGCGAGTTGCTCGGCGGCGAGGTCCATGCGGTCCTCGCCGGAGAGGCGGCCACGGAAGGTGCCGCCGCTGAGAGCGATCTTGGTGAGCGGGGTGTGCTCGAACGTCGGCGACGACACCTGGGCGGTGTGGATACCCGCTTCGTGGGCGCGCTGGAAGATCGTCGGGTACGGCTGCCAGGCGTGCGGGTCGGTCCAGGGCTTCCAGCGGAGCTGGTTCATCAGCTCGCCGCTGTCGGGGTTGCGGACCGTGTAGCCGGGCAGGCCGTGGGCGCCGGGCGGCAGGCCGGTGCCGACGGAGGCCAGGGAGGTCGCCGTGGTGGCGGGGAAGCCCGCGGTGATGGGGCGGCCGGTGCCGCCGCGCGAGGAGCCGAGCAGCGAGGTCAGGAAGGGGGCTTCGGCGGGGTGGGCGCGGAGCTGCTCCCAGCCGAGGCCGTCGATGAGGAAGACGCAGTTCCGGTCGGCGGGGGCCAGCTCGGGGATGAGCGGCGCGAAGCCGTCCACTTCCTGGTGGGCGACCAGGGTGGGCAGGAGGTCGGCGAGCGATCCCTTGCCGTACGCGGGCAGGGGCGCGGAGTCGAGGGCGAGCGGCTGGATGTCGTCCCACGTCGGGTGGGACATCAGCGGCCGGAGTCCGTGCGGGCAGCGGTGGCCTCGGAGAGGGCCTGGGCGAAGGCGAGGGTCTGGCGGACGGTGTCCGGGCCGTCCCCGGCCTCGCTCACGCGCAGGCTCAGGTCGTCGGCGGTGGAGCTGCCGGTGTAGCCGTGGTCGGCCTCGCAGTTGGGGTCACCGCAGGCGGCGGGCTCCAGGTCGATGCGCGAGACGGCGCCCCACCCGATGGTCAGGACGACCTCGCGGGGCAGCGATCCCGGAACGTACTTCTCCGGGTTGGCGACGACACGGCTGACGACCACGGACGAGATCCGGCCGATCTTCACGGACTCGGTGGAGGTGGTGGCGTACGGCGTCGGGGACGTGGAGTCGGCCGCCTGCTCGTCGGTGTGGCTGACGATGAAACGGGTGTCCGTGAGGACGAGGACCGTCACATGGCGGCGGACCTCGTTCGCGTCGAACGTGGTCTCCTGGTGGACCAGGTACGACCCGATGGTCTCGCCGCCGATCGCGGCCTCCACCGCCTCGGCCACGAGGGCCGGGTAGTAGCCGCTGCGCTCGATCGCCGCGCGCAGCCCCTGGGTCGTCGTACCGGTCTTTGCCATGCGCCCATCCTACGGCCCGGCGCCTGGCCCAAGGTGCCCAGTGGCCGCGCGAGCACCCCTTGTGTGCGGTCGTCGGCCACGCGCGCGGGGCGTCGGCGGGGCCGCAGGCGCGCGCCGTCAGTACGCGGGCAGGGTGCGGGGGCCCAGGTCGTCGCGGGCGGGCGGCGGTGCGAGGCGGACGGCGGCACTGAGGACGGAAAGACCTTCCTGGGCGACGACCACCGGCTCCAGTGAGACGGCGACCACTTCGGGGTGGTCGTCGACGAGCCGCGAGACCCGCATCAGGAGCTCTTCGAGGGCGGGGGTGTCCACGGGCGCCGAACCGCGCCAGCCGAACAGGAGGGGGGCCGTCCGGATCGACCGGACGAGGTTGCCCGCCTCCCTGTCGGTGACCGGGATCAGCCGGTGGGCGGTGTCGCCGAGCAGCTCGGACGCCGCTCCGGCGAGCCCGAAGGACAGCACGGCACCGGCGACGGGGTCGTGGCCCGCCCGCACGACGGTGTCCACGCCGCGGGCCACCATGGCCTGGACGACGGGACGCAGCTCGGCTGGCCTGCCGAGGGTGTGGGTCAGTTCCCGGTAGGCGCGCCGCAGTTGTTCCTCGTCGGCGAGGTCGAGGCGGACGCCGCCGAGGTCGGGGCGGTGGCGCAGGTGGGGCGCGGTGGTCTTGAGGGCGACGGGGTAGCCGGCCTCCCGCGCGGCGCGGACGGCGGTGTCGGCGTCGGGGGCGGGCAGGGCCCGGCGTACGCGGATGCCGTACCGCGCGAGCAGGTCGTGGGCGTCGTCGGCGTCGAGGGTGACTCCGCGGACGTCGTCGGCCTTGGCCAGGAGGCGCTCGATCAGCTCGCCCGCGCCCTGTTCGTCGATGTCGTCGTACTCGGGCACCTTGCCGGGCTCGGCGATGTCGCGCCGCCACTGGGCGTACTTGACGGCCTCGGCGAGGGCACGGACGGCGCGCTCGGCCGCGGGGTAGGCGGGGATGCGGTGGTGGGGTGGCGGGTCTGCCCGGGGGGTGGGGGGCGGCGGTTCGGCCGGGGACGAGGGCGGCGGGGACGGGGGCGAGGACGGTGGGGGTGGCGGTGGCACGCCGGGCCCGGCTTGGGGGCGCGGGGGGTCGGTGGGGCGGGGAGGGTGGGGCGGGGGTGTCGGTGCCCCGTGGTCCGCAGGGTGGGTGGGGTTCGGCTGGTGGGCCGTGGTCCCCAGGTGGGCCGTATCCCCCGCGTGGGTCGGTCCCGCCGGGCTGACTGTGTCCCCCGGGTGGGCCGCCTCCGCCGGGCGAGCTGTGTCCCTCGGGTGGGCCGCCTCCGCCTGGCCCGACTGGCCCGCCTGCTCCGCGATCGCCGCCCCGCGCGGCCCCGTGCTCGCCGCGGCGGACAGGGCCTTCGCGAGGCCTCCCAGCTCGACGTGGACGACCGTGACCGGCTTCGTGGGGCAGCTCGCGGCGGCGGCGCGCAGGGCGGCCGCCAGGGACTTGTCCTCGCCCTGGCGGGTGGACTCGCCGAGGGACGGGATGACGGTGACGACGACCGCGTCACAGCCGTCGTCGGCCAGCGCGGCGGCGAGGGCGGTGCGGAAGTCGTCCGGGGACGCGGAGGTCGTCAGGTCGAGGGGCGGCAGCGGTCGCAGGCCTTCGGCGACGCAGGCGTCGTACGTGAGCAGGCCGAGCGACTCGGAGTTGCCGAGGATGGCGACGCGGGGTCCGGCGGGCAGCGGTTGCCCGGCGAGGAGCAGTCCGGCGTCGACGAGTTCGGTGACGGTGTCCACGCGGATCACCCCGGCCTGCCGCAGGAGCGCCGACACGGTGGCGTGCGGGAGGCGGGTGGCGGCGCCCGCGTGGCCGGTCGGCGCGATGCCGCTGTGCCGGGCGCCCTGGACGACGACGAGGGGTTTCACGGCGGCGGTGCGGCGGGCGAGGCGGGTGAACTTCCGGGGGTTGCCGATGGATTCGAGGTACATCAGGGCGACGTCGGTGTCCGGGTCGTCGTACCAGTACTGGAGGACGTCGTTGCCGGAGACGTCCGCGCGGTTGCCGGTGCTGACGCACGTGGACAGGCCCCACAGGCCCGAGCCGCGGCGGTGCAGCCGGGACAGGAGAGCGATGCCGATGGCGCCCGACTGGGTGAACAGGCCGAGGCGTCCTGCGGGCGGCAGGTCCGGGGCCAGGGAGGCGTTGAGGCGGGTCTCCGGAGAGGTGTTGATGACTCCGAAGGCGTTGGGTCCGATGATGCGCATCCCGTAGGAGCGTGCTTGGCGGACGAGTTCACGCTGCCGCTCGCGTCCCTCGGGGCCGCTCTCGGCGTATCCGGCGGAGATGACGACGAGCCCCTGGACGCCGTGTTCGCCGCAGTCGGCGACGGCCTGGGGGACGCGTTCGGCGGGGACGGCGACGACGGCGAGGTCGACGGGTTCGGCGATGTCGCGCACGGAGCGGTGGGCGGGCACGCCGTCGATGTCGCCGGCCCCTTCGGGGAGGGCGCTGTTCACGGCGTACAGGCGGCCCGTGAAACCCGCTCCCAGGACATTGCGCAGAATGCCGCGGCCGACGCCGTCCGGGGAGCGGCCCACGCCGATGACGGCGACGGAGCCGGGCGCGAGGAGGCGCTGCACGGAGCGGGCCTCGGCGCGCTGTTCACGGGCGCGCTGGACGGCGAGGGAGCGGTCGGTGGGTTCCAGGTCGAGTTCGAGGCGTACGACGCCGTCCTCGAAGCTGCGCTGCTGCTGGTAGCCGGCGTCCGTGAAGACCTTGACCATCTTGGTGTTGGCGGGCAGGACCTCGGCGGCGAAGCGGCGGATGCCGCGCTCGCGGGCGACGGCCGCGATGTGTTCGAGGAGCGCGGAGGCGACGCCACGGCCCTGGTGGGCGTCCTGGACTAGGAAGGCGACCTCGGCCTCGTCGGCCGGCGCGGACGCGGGGCGGCCCTGGGCGTCGATGCGGTCGAAGCGGACGGTCGCGATGAACTCGCCGCCCACGGTGGCCGCGAGGCCCACGCGGTCGACGTGGTCGTGGTGGGTGAAGCGGTGCACGTCCTTGGCGGACAGGCGGGGGTAGGGCGCGAAGAAGCGGTAGTACTTCGACTCGTCGGAGACCTGCTCGAAGAAGCTGACCAGGCGGTCCGCGTCCGCGGCGGTGATGGGCCTGATCCGGGCGGTGCCTCCGTCCCGCAGCACCACGTCGGCCTCCCAGTGGGAGGGGTAGGGGTGCTGGTCCGCCGGGGCGGGCGCGGCGCTGTCCGACGAGGTCTGCGCTGGGCCGTCCGCCGGGGTCTGCATGGGGCCAGGGTACGGGTCGCGCGGCCGCCCGGGCCGGGGCAGTGTAGGAGTGGTCGAAGGGTGACCGGGTAAGGGACGTACGTCCGTGGCGGGTGGTGACGGACGTCCGGCAAGAGCATTCGGGTCGGCATGAGATAGTGGTCTAGACAAGTGTGAGACACCTGGAAGGGCAGCAACACATGGCTGAGCGCCGCGTCAACGTCGGCTGGGCCGAGGGCCTCCACGCCCGGCCCGCCTCCATCTTCGTCCGTGCGGCCACGGCCGCCGGCGTCCCCGTGACGATCGCCAAGGCCGGCGGCAGCCCGGTCAACGCCGCCTCCATGCTCGGGGTGCTCGGTCTGGGTGCGCAGGGCGGCGAGGAGATCGTGCTCGCTTCGGACGCCGAGGGTGCGGATGCCGCCCTCGACCGCCTGGCGAAGCTGGTCGCCGAAGGGCTCGAGGAGCTTCCCGAGACCGTCTAGTGCGCCTGGCGCTCTGTACGCGGAGAACGCCGCCCGGCACATTCACGAAGGGTCCGTCCTGAATTCAGGACGGACCCTTTGCGTATCCGGCGCGCGTCTCTTCACGCGCCCCTTCGCGCACCTCTTTCGCGCACCTCTTGTTCTCTTGTTCGCGCGTCTCGTCGCATTCTTCGCGCGTCTAGCCGCACGCCTGATGACGCATATGAGGTCGCACGCCTGGCCGTGCATTCGGTCGCACACCTCACACGTATTCGGCGCGTACTCGAATCCGAAATGCAGGCAGCGAAAAATTCCGTCCGCGAACACGTATCTCTTTGTATACGGCGCCGCCGTTAATTCCGGACGCTCACCGTGTTGACGGCATGTTGCGAATCCCTCACACGTCCGGCGCGGGGGCCGATCCGCGGCCGGTGCGCCGCGGGGGTCCGTTCCGCGTGCAGCAGGGTGAGCGTACGGGCCCGCTCGGCGTCGCCGCGGGCCACGGCGTCGACAACGGCGGCGCGCTCGGACCAGGTCTGTGCGGGGGCGGCCTGGGGCTCCGTGACGTACATCCAGGCGATCTTGTGGCGGAGCTGGGTGAGCAGGGTGATCAGGCCGGGGCTCGATGAGGCCTGTGTGAGCGTCTCGTGGAACCAGCCGTCGAGCGAGCGGAGGTCCTCGGCACCGCCGCGCCGGGAGCGCTCCTTGCCGAGCCGGACGAGCCCGCGCAGGACCTTCAGATGGGCGTCGGTGCGGCGCTGGGCGGCGCGGGCGGCCGCCAGGGGCTCCAGGAGCGCACGGATCTCCAGGAGGTCGGCGGCGTCCTGCTCGGTGGGCTCGGCGACGCAGGCGCCCGCGTGCCTGCGGGTCACGACGAAGCCCTCGGCCTCCAGCGTGCGCAGCGCCTCGCGCACGGGGACGCGGGAGACGCCGTAGCGGCGGGCGAGCAGTTCCTCGGTGAGGCGCGTGCCGCGTTCGTAGACACCGGAGACGATGTCGTCCCGGATGGCCGTGCATACCGAGTGCGCGGGAATGCGCATGACGGACCTCCGCTTTAATGCCCGCGAAACGCGTTGGTCGACGCGTCGGCCGACGCGTCGAATGGCGCTCGTTCAACGACTCCATGGACCCTGCCGCCATGAACTCTATTGCAGAAGGCCGGATTTTCCGACGGGAGGCCGGAATCCATGGATATCTTTTGGCCAAAAGGGCGCGCATACGCATGAAAGCCCCGGCTCGGGTGAGCCGGGGCTTTCATGCGTCCGGGAGGGTCCCGGCATCAGGATTCAGACGTTGATGTCGGGATTCGGACGTCGGCGTCGGGATTCGGACGCCCCACGTCGGGGATCAGACGTTGACGCCGTGCGAGCGCAGGTACGCCACGGGGTCGATGTCGGAGCCGTAGTCCGCGCCGGTCCGGGCCTCGAAGTGCAGGTGCGGGCCGCTGGAGTTGCCCGTCGAACCGGAGAGGCCGATCTGCTGGCCCGGGGTGACCGTCTGGCCGACCGTGACGCTGAGGGACGACATGTGGCCGTACTGCGTGTACGTGCCGTCGTTGTGGCGGATCACGACGTTGTTGCCGTAGGCGCCGCCCCAGCCGGCCTCGACGACGGTGCCCGCGGCGACCGCCTGGACCTGGGTGCCGGACGCGGCGTGGAAGTCGACGCCGGTGTGGCTGCCGGAGGACCACATGGCCCCGCCGGTCTTGTAGCCGGTGGAGACGTAGCTGCCGTCGATCGGCGAGACGTAGGAGCCGAGGCGCTTGCGCTCGGCCTCGCGGGCGGCGCGCTCCTTGGCCTCGCGCTCCTTCTGGGCCTTCACCTTCGCGGCGGCCTCGGCCTTCCGCTTGGCCTCGGCGGCCTTGCGCTTGGCCTCTGCGGCATCGGCGCGGGCCTCGGCCTCGGCCTTCTTCTGCGCGGCGGCCTCGACGGCGGCGTGCTTCTGCGCGGCGGCCTGGGCGTCGATCTCGCCGGCCAGGGAGTCGCCGACGGAGATGGACTGGGTGAGGCCGGTGTGCGCGTACTCCGCGGAGCTGCCTTCGGCGGCGAGGGCCGGCGCGGCCAGGCCCGAGATGACTCCGGTGGTGGTGAGCGCGGCGACGCCCGCGGCGCTGGCGGTCGTACGCGAGATGCGGCTCGGACGGCGGTGCTTGCCGGTCGGGCGGGTGAACGCCATGAAGCGGCTGATCCTTTCCTTCCTTCTCGCCTACCGGGTTAGCTGACGGGTTCGGAGCAGGAAGGTCTCCTACGGGCTCCTCGCCTCGCGGCAAGGGGTCCGATTCACCCCAGGGGACGTGTGGGTCCCCGGCTCCCCTGGCTCGCGCCGTACGGGGACTCGGCGATGGCTGTCCGGTGCCGCGGACGCGGCGTACTGCCTGACGGACAGCCGGACCGACGCTAAACGCCTCATCTTTCAATCGACAAACGAATCAGGCCTTTTGTAGCGCACGCCACAGGCCAGACGAGCAACCTCCATGTCAATTCGGACATATGGCGGCATGCAGGGACCCCAGTGGCTTCCTGAGCCGCTGGGGTCCCTGTTCCCACGAGGCGTTGATGCCGCTATGTCCAGCTTTACGTCAGCAGCTCGCCGCGGCCTGTACGCCGCCTTGGACGCCGCCGGAACATCGCCGCATCGCCGCCGGCCGATCCCGGCAATCAGCCGGTGACCACCGTCACTTCACCGATGCCGAGCGCCTTGACGGGCTCCTCGATCTGCGCGGCGTCGCCCACGAGGACCGTCACGAGCCGGTCGTCCGGGAAGGCGCTCACGACGGCCGCGGTGGCCTCCACGGTGCCCGTCTGCGCCAACTGGCGGTACAGGTGGGCCTGGAAGTCGTCCGGCAGGTGCTGCTCGACCTGGTCGGCGAGGGTGGCGGCGACGGCCGCCGCCGTCTCGTACTTCAGCGGGGCGACGCCGACCAGGTTCTGCACGGCGACATCGCGCTCGGGGTCGGTCAGGCCCTCCGCGGCGAGCGTGCGCAGGACCTTCCACAGGTCGTCGAGGGCCGGGCCCGTGTTGGGGGTGTCCACGGAGCCGCTGATGGCGAGCATCGCGGCGCCCGTGGCCCCCTCCGGGGACGTGGGGGCGGCGGAGCGCAGCACCTGGGCGAAGGCACGCACTCCGTAGGTGTAGCCCTTCTCCTCGCGCAGGACGCGGTCCAGGCGCGAGGTGAGGGTGCCGCCCAGGCAGTACGTACCGAGGACCTGCGCGGACCACACGCGGTCGTGCCGGTCCGGGCCGACGCGGCCGATGAGCAGCTGCGTCTGGACGGCGCCGGGGCGGTCCACGATGACGACGCGGCCGCGGTCGTCGGCGGTCACCGGGGGCACCGGGCGCGGCTCGGCCGTCCCGCCGGTCCAGGCGCCGAGGGTGTCGGCGAGGACGGTGTCCAGGTCGATGCCGGTGAGGTCGCCGACCACGACGGCGGTGGCCGTGGCGGGGCGGACGTGCCTTTCGTAGAAGGCGCGTACGGCCGCGGAGTCGATGGCGGAGACCGTCTCCTCCGTGCCCTGGCGCGGGCGCGACATGCGCGCGGACGCCGGGAAGAGCTCCTTGGAGAGCTCCTTGGCGGCGCGGCGCGCCGGGTTGGCGGCCTCGTGCGGGATCTCGTCCAGGCGGTTGCGGACCAGGCGCTCGACCTCGCTGTCGGCGAACGCGGGCGCGCGCAGGGCGTCGGCGAGCAGGCCGAGGGCCTTGGGCAGCCGGGACACGGGCACTTCCAGGGAGACCCGGACGCCGGGGTGGTCGGCATGCGCGTCGAGCGTGGCGCCGCAGCGGTCGAGCTCGGCGGCGAACTCCTCCGCGGAGTGCTTGTCGGTGCCTTCGGAGAAGGCCCTCGCCATGATCGTGGCGACGCCGTCCAGGCCCTTCGGCTCGGCGTCCAGGGGGGCGTCGAGGTGGATCTCCACGGCGACGAGCTGCTGGCCGGGACGGTCGCAGCGCAGCACGGTGAGGCCGTTGCCGAGCGCGCCGCGCTCGGGGGCCGGGAAGGCCCAGGGCCTGGCGGTGCCCGCCTGGGGCTGCGGGTGGAACTGCATCGTTGCGGCCTCGGTCACTTCGCCGTCTCCTCGTCTTCCTCGTCGGTGCCGGCGGCGTCTTCGGGGCTGGTGTCGTCCACGCCCTCGGGGGCGGTGGGTTCGTACACGAGCACCGCGCGGTTGTCGGGGCGCAGGCGGGCCTTGGCGACCTCCTGGACCTCCTCGGCGGTGATGTCGAGGACGCGCTGGACGGCGGTGAGGGCGAGCTGGGGGTCGCCGAACAGGACGGCGTACCGGCACAGTTCGTCGGCGCGGCCCGCGACCGTGCCGAGCCGGTCCAGCCATTCGCGCTCCAACTGGGCCTGGGCGCGCTCCATCTCCTCCGGCGTGGGGCCCTCCGCGGCGAACCGGGCCAGCTCCTCGTCGACGGCGGCCTCGATGACGGGGACCTCCACGTCGCCGGACGTCTTCACGTCCAGCCAGCCCAGGGAGGGCGCCCCGGCAAGGCGCAGCAGGCCGAACCCGGCGGTGACGGCGGTGCGGTCACGGCGCACGAGGCGGTTGTAGAGGCGCGAGGACTCGCCGCTGCCGAGGACCGTGAGCGCCAGGTCGGCGGCGTCGCTCGCGCGCGTGCCGTCCTCCGGGAGGCGGTAGGCGGCCATGAGGGCGCGCGCGGGGACCTCCTCCTCGACGACCTCGCGCAGCTCCTTGCCGATGCGCTCGGGCAGCGAGCCGTCGCGCGGGGGCTGCTTGCCGTCGTGCGAGGGGATGGAGCCGAAGTACTTCTCGACCCAGGCGAGCGTCTGCTCGGGGTCGATGTCGCCGACTACGGAGAGGACCGCGTTGTTGGGCGCGTAGTACGTACGGAAGAACTCCCGCGCGTCCTCGAGGGTGGCCGCGTCCAGGTCGGCCATGGAGCCGATGGGCGTGTGGTGGTAGGGGTGGCCCTCGGGGTAGGAGAGGGCGGTCAGCTTCTCGAAGGCCGTGCCGTACGGAACGTTGTCGTAGCGCTGGCGGCGTTCGTTCTTGACGACGTCCCGCTGGTTCTCCATCGACTCCTCGTCGAGCGCCGACAGGAGCGAGCCCATGCGGTCGGCCTCCAGCCAGAGGGCGAGCTCCAGCTGGTGGGTCGGCATCGTCTCGAAGTAGTTGGTGCGCTCGAAGCTGGTGGTGCCGTTCAGCGACCCGCCGGCGCCCTGCACCAGCTCGAAGTGGCCGTTTCCGTGCACCTGCTTCGAACCCTGGAACATCAGGTGCTCGAAGAGGTGAGCCAGGCCCGTACGGCCCTTGACCTCGTGGCGGGAACCGACGTCGTACCAGAGGCAGACCGCGGCGACCGGGGTCAGGTGGTCCTCGGAGAGCACCACGCGCAGGCCGTTGGCCAGCCGGTGCTCGGTCGCTGTCAGGCCGCCGGAGCCGGCCTCGGCTGTGGCCGTGTGACCCATGGGCATGTACGTCCCTTCGATCGCGAAATCCTCGATGAGTGCTGTCAAGTCCTGCCACTGTAAGCAAGGCCTCGGACCCCTGGCGAAGTTCCCGCTCCGCCCTCGGCGTAGTCGGGTTTCGCCCTCGGCGTGATCCGCCGCGGGCGCGGGCGCCGTCCCGCCGGGCGGGTGAGCGGTGGTGGCGGTGGGGCGGACGGGGCGCGCGCCCAGTGCGGGCGCGCCGTGGGGTCGGTCACGCGCGGTCGGTACGGGTCCGGCGGGCGTTGGGTACGGGCGCGGCGCACGGCCGGTAGGGGTGCGGCGCGCGGTTGACGCGCGCTCGGGGCCCGCCCACCACCGGGTCGTGGTCGGCGTTGTCAGTGGGACAGTCCACAATGGTCGGCGTCAGATCCCGCACTTGTTGGTGAAGGAGCCGCAGCAGCGATGGCCCGCCGCAGCACGAAGACCCCGCCGCCCGACGACTCGTTCGAGGAGAAGATCCTCGACATCGACGTCGTCGACGAGATGCAGGGCTCCTTCCTCGAGTACGCCTACTCCGTCATCTACTCCCGCGCCCTGCCCGACGCCAGGGACGGCCTGAAGCCGGTGCACCGCCGCATCGTGTACCAGATGAACGAGATGGGCCTGCGCCCCGAGCGCGGCTATGTGAAGTGCGCCCGTGTCGTCGGCGAGGTCATGGGCAAGCTGCACCCCCACGGCGACGCGTCGATCTACGACGCCCTGGTGCGCATGGCGCAGCCCTTCTCCATGCGCCTCCCGCTGGTCGACGGCCACGGCAACTTCGGCTCCCTGGGCAACGACGACCCGCCCGCGGCGATGCGGTACACCGAATGCCGCATGGCCGACGCGACCTCCTTGATGACGGAGTCCATCGACGAGAACACGGTCGACTTCGAGCCGAACTACGACGGCCAGGAGCAGGAGCCGGTCGCGCTCCCCGCCGCGTATCCGAACCTCCTGGTGAACGGCTCCTCCGGCATCGCCGTCGGCATGGCGACGAACATGCCGCCGCACAACCTGGGCGAGGTCATCGCCGCCGCCCGGCACCTGATCAAGCACCCGGGCGCCGACCTGGACACGCTGATGCGGTTCATCCCGGGCCCGGACCTGCCCACGGGCGGCCGCATCGTCGGCCTGTCGGGCATCAAGGACGCGTACGAATCGGGGCGCGGCACCTTCAAGATGCGCGCCACGGTCTCCGTGGAGTCGGTGACCGCGCGCCGCAAGGGCCTGGTCGTCACGGAACTGCCCTTCTCCGTGGGCCCCGAGAAGGTCATCTCCAAGATCAAGGACCTGGTCGGCTCGAAGAAGCTGCAGGGCATCGCCGACGTCAAGGACCTCACCGACCGTCAGCACGGCCTGCGCCTGGTCATCGAGATCAAGAACGGCTTCGTCCCGGAGGCCGTCCTGGAGCAGCTGTACAAACTGACGCCGATGGAGGAGTCCTTCGGCATCAACAACGTCGCCCTGGTGGACGGCCAGCCGCTCACGCTCGGCCTCAAGGAGCTCCTCGAGGTCTATCTCGACCACCGCTTCAACGTGGTGCGGCGCCGCAGCGAGTTCCGTCGCGGCAAGAAGCAGGCCCGTCTGCACCTGGTGGAGGGCCTCCTCGTCGCCCTCCTGGACATCGACGAGGTCATCCGCCTCATCCGCTCCAGTGAGAACTCCGCTCAGGCCAAGGAGCGCCTGATGGAGCACTTCTCCCTGAGCGAGGTCCAGACGCAGTACATCCTGGACACGCCGCTGCGCCGCCTCACCAAGTACGACCGCATCGAGCTGGAGTCCGAGCGCGACAAGCTGAAGGCGGAGATCGAGGAGCTGACGCGGATCCTGGAGTCCGACGCGGAGCTGCGCAAGCTGGTCTCGGCGGAACTGGCCGCCGTGGCCAAGAAGTTCGGCACGGACCGGCGCACGGTGCTCCTGGAGTCGGCGGGCGCGCCCGCGGCCGCGGTGCCGCTGCAGGTGGCGGACGACCCGTGCCGGGTGCTCCTGTCGTCGACAGGCCTGCTCGCCCGCACGGCCAACGGCGAGCCCTTCGGGGAGAGCGACGGCAAGCGCGTCAAGCACGACGTGATCGTCTCCGCGGTGCCCGCGACGGCGCGCGGCGAGGTGGGCGCGGTGACGTCCGAGGGGCGGCTCCTTCGGCTCTCCGTGGTGGACCTGCCGCAGCTCCCGGACACGGCTTCGGCACCCAACCTCTCCGGAGGGGCACCGGTCGCGGAACTGCTCTCCCTGGAGGCGGACGAGAAGCTGATCTGCCTCATGACGCTGGACGAGTCCTCTCCGGGCCTGGCCCTCGGCACCGAGCAGGGCGTCGTCAAACGCGTGGTGCCCGACTATCCGGCCAACAAGGAAGAGCTGGAGGTCATCACCCTCAAGGACGGCGACCGCATCGTCGGCGCGGCCGAGCTGCGCACGGGCGAGGAGGACCTGGTCTTCATCACGGACGACGCGCAGCTGCTGCGCTATCCGGCGGGGCAGGTCCGCCCGCAGGGCCGTCCGGCGGGCGGCATGGCGGGCATCAAGCTCGCCGACGGCGCGAAGGTCCTGTCGTTCACCGCGGTCGACCCGGCGGCGGACGCCGTGGTGTTCACGGTCGCGGGCTCGCGCGGCACGCTCGACGACTCGGTGCACACGACGGCCAAGGTCACGCCGTTCGACCAGTATCCGCGCAAGGGCCGCGCCACGGGCGGCGTGCGCTGCCAGCGGCTCCTGAAGGGCGAGGACTGCCTGAGCTTCGCGTGGGCGGGGCCGACGCCGCCGCGCGCGGCCCAGCGCAACGGCCTTCCGGCGGAGCTGCCGGAGGTCGACCCGCGCCGGGACGGCTCCGGGGTGTCGCTGGCGAAGCCGGTGGCGGCGGTGGCGGGGCCCGCCTAGGTTCTGTCCGGCGGATCATGTGACTGTCGGGTTGCCTGCTCGTTGTTCTCGGTGTGGGGCGGGGTGATCTGACGAACGCGGAGTGGGTGCG
>NZ_JBHXTE010000066.1:0-17074 GCF_042677545.1 Streptomyces sp. NPDC127108
CCGGTACGACAAGAGGGCCTACGTCTTCCACGGCACCGTCACCACCGCAGCAATCAGACTCTGGCTCCGACCATGATCCGCCGGACAGAACCTAGGCGGGGGCCGGCTTAGGTATGGCCGCCGAGGGTCGGCCCAGGGGCCTGACCTCTGATCAGGCTTCCGGGCCGGATCCGAGAGCTTGGTCTCCCGGCTCCCCCGGCTCCTGTACGTAGCGCAGGACGCCCCACATGCCGAACTCATCGGTGTGCGGGGCGTCCTCGTCGTTCTCCCGGCACAGCGTCAGCTCCCCGTCCAGGGCCGCGACGTCTATGCCGGAGCCGATGAGGACGAGCTGGGTGAGGCGCTTCTCGCCGGGCTCCCACGGCTCGGGGTAGAAGCGCAGGAAGCGCCCTACGGAGTGCACCGCGTAACGGTTGCGGGCGTCGGCGGCACCGAAGTCGACGTACCCCTTGATGCGGTACAGCCCCTCGGGCCTGCTGTCGAGGAAGGCCATCAGACGGCGCGGGTTGAGGGGCGCTTCGGAGGTGAAGGCGAGGCTTTCGTAGCCGACGTGCAGGTGGTGGTGGGCGGGGTCGTCGCAGCCGCATGCGGCGTGGCCTGCGGCGCCGGGCCTGCCGGCGTCGGACCCCTCTGCGCCGGACCCCTCTGTGTCGGGCCGGTCGGAGTCAGGCCACTCCGCGTCGGCCCGGTCGGCCTGTTCGCCGTGGTCGTGCAGGTCGTCGAAGGACAACTGCCCGACGCGCTCCCCCACGGGCTTGCGGTCGAGCAGGAGCGCCACGTCGACGCGTCCGTACGAGGCGGGTACGACGGCCGCGCGGTCGGTGAGGCGGTGCACCTCGGCGAGGACGCGCTCCCGCTCGGCGTCACTCACCCGGTCGGCCTTGTTGACGACGACGAGGTCGGCGATGCCCAGGTGCCGGTCGACCTCCGGATGCCGCTGCCTGGTGGCGTCGAACTCGGCGGCGTCGACGACCTCCACGAGACCGCCGTACACGATGTTCGGGTTCTCGCTGGCCAGCACCATCCGCATCAGCTCCTGCGGCTCGGCGAGCCCGCTGGCCTCGATGACGATGACGTCGATACGGGCGGCCGGGTCGGCCAGCCGCTCCAGGTACTCATCCAGTTCGCTGGCGTCCACGGCGCAGCACAGACAGCCGTTGCCGAGCGACACGGTGGAGTCGCCGAGCGCTCCGGCGACGGCCATCGCGTCGATCTCGATGGACCCGAAATCGTTGACGATCGCGCCGATCCGGCTGCCTCCGCTGCGGTGCAGCAGATGGTTCAGGAGTGTCGTCTTTCCGGAGCCCAAAAAGCCGGTGAGGACGACAACCGGAATCTGCTGCTCACGCACGTGCGGCCCCTCGCGTCAACTCTCATCAAGGTGGATCAAGTCGCTCAAGACGTGTACACATCGCGGGCGACGAAGCTGTACGACGATTGAAGACCGCTCCAGGATATGTGCGCGTAGACGCGCCGGTTGGTGAACGATTGTTAGCGGCGCTCGCGGGGCACACATTGGGCACGGCGCAGGGAATTGTGGACGCCCTTTCCTTCCGTGCGCCTCCTCTCCGCCTCCCAGCCGATCAGAGCCGCTCGGGCACCCTGGGAGACGGCAAGCGCCGCCCATCGCTCGCCGGTCCGCGCCCTGTCGCCCCGCACCCGACGACCGGCGGACGGTCGCCTGATTCGGGGGTTGACATGACCACACAGAAATTCGGCACAGGGAGGCTCTGCTCCGCGGCCGGGGCGGGACTCGCCCTCGCGGCCGGATGCCTCGCGCTCCTGGCCGCCCAGCAGCGCAAGTACGCAGAGCTCCGCGCACAGGCGGACCGGGCGGAGCGCGCCGAGTGGCGGCGCGCCATGATGGCCGAGCAGCAGGAACTCCAGCTCTATCTGCTCCGGAAGGCGATCGAGGACCCCGATCTCGCGGCGGTCTACAGCGTTGCGGAAGCCGGCTCACCCACGCAGCGGCGCCAGTTCCTGTTCGCCAACGCGCTCTACGCGAACGCGGTGCTCGCCTACCGCAGTGGCGTCGTCAGCTGGGAAGAACTCCACGGTCACCTGCGATGGATCTGCACCAACTCGGTCTTCCGTCAGTACTGGCACGCCACCCGCCATCAACGCGCCAGTCTGAAGGACTCCTCCGACGAAGCCCGGGTGGGCCGGATGACGGACGCCATCATCCGCGACCTGGACGAAGCCGACACCGACGAGTACTGGGTCGTGGGCGAACCCCCGCCTGAATAGGGCCGGTTGGAGCAGCCCGTGTCCGGGGTGGGGTAAGGAGCGGCTAACCTGTCCCCGCCCCGTCGTCCGCATCCTGAATGACGCGCGCCGCGGCATGCCCACACCTCGGGGCGACGACCCTTCCCACGTCGGAGCCCCGCTCTTCTCACCCAATCCGCAGCACCCTCCAGACCGATACTCCATTACCGCCCCCTACCCATGACCGCTCACTCCTCAAGGACCGGGATCCAATTGAAGATCGTGCGCCGCATCGGTGCGTCACCACGGGAACGTGGCAGTCTCGCCGGCGACACCTGCCCCGACATCTTCGAACTCAGCAGCGGCGACTTCGCCGTCATCGGGACGGAAGCAACAGCGGCGCTCGACGGCGAGCTCCCCCCTGACGCCGCCCGCGCCGCTCACGAGCGCATCGTGATCGTCAGCCGCGAGACACTCGTCCGTGCGAAGGCCGACATCCCCAACAGCTGATCCGCGGCGTGGAGTGATGACCGGCGCTCACCGCGCCCTCTCCGTCGAGGTCCTCCGGCCACCCCGTTGAGCCCGCCTCCGGATGACGAACTCCTCCGCTCGCCCCCACCGACCTTGCTGTTCCGTGAGGCCCGGCGCCAGACCGGCACCGGGCCTCACAGCCGTTTCCGGCTCCTGCCATCGGCCGCCCGAGGTCACCTCCCCCAGGCCGCCTCAGGCTCCCCCCTCAGGCCACCTCACACCGGGGCCGCCTCAGGCACCCACCCCCTCCGGCGCGGGCACCGGAACCGGCGGGACCGGCCCCGCGTACCGCGCCGCAGGCCGAATGATCTTCGAGTCCTCCGCCTGTTCCAGGATGTTGGCGCTCCACCCGACCACACGTGCCGACGCGAACGTCGGCGTGAACATCTCGCGCGGCAGCCCGCACAGCTCCATGACCACGCCCGCGTAGAACTCCACGTTCGTGTGGAGTTCGCGGCCCGGCTTGAGCTCCGCGAGGATCGCCTCGACCTGCCGCTCCACCTCGACCGCGAACGCGACCAGCTCCCCGCCGAACCCTTGCGCGATGCCGCGGAGCATCCGGGAACGCGGGTCCTCGGTGCGGTACACCGGGTGCCCGAAGCCCATGATGCGCTCGCCCGCGAGAACCCGTTCACGGATCCACGGGTCGATGCGGTCGGGGGTGCCGATGGCGTCGAGCGTGTCCAGGGCCCGGCTCGGGGCGCCACCGTGCAGGGGCCCCGACAGCGCGCCGACGGCACCCACGAGGCAGGCGGCCACATCCGCACCGGTCGAGGCGATGACCCGGCCCGTGAACGTGGACGCGTTGAATCCATGGTCAATCGTGGAGATCAAGTACTGCTCGACCGCACGGGCCCGGTCGGCGTCCGGCTGTGAACCCGTGAGCATGTAGAGGTAGTTGGCGGCGTACGCGAGGTCGTCGCGCGGCTCGACCGGGTCGAGGCCTTGGCCGAGCCGGTACAGCGCGGTGAGCAGCGTCGGCACGACGGCGGACGCGGCGAGCGCGTCGGCGCGCCGCCCGTCGCCGTCGATGTCGTACACCGGGCGGAAGCCCTTGGCGGCCCCGAAGAGCGAGAGGGCCGAGCGCAGCCCGGCGAGCGGCCCGGAAAGGGCGCTGGCCCGGGCGATGCCGGGCAGGGCCGCCCGCACCTCATCGGGGAGGTGCCGCAGCGTGGCGGTCTGCTGGGCGAAGGCGGCCCGCTGCGCGGCGTCCGGCAGCGAGCCGTGGAACATCAGGTGCCAGACGTCCTCGAAGCTGCGGGTCTGCGCGAGCTCCACGGCGGAGTACTGGCGGTAGTGGTAGAAGCCCTCGCGCCCCCGGACGTCACCGAGTTGGGTCTCGGTGACGACGACGCCCGCGAGGCCGCGTGGGACCTCGACGGGAGCGGTGGGGGCGGCGGCGGAGCCATTGATCGGCATGTTGTTCCTCGACTTCCTCCCTGGACTTGATTCGACTGTCCATGCTTGACTGAAGCTATGTCAATATTGATTGAATCAATATGACGATGCGGCTATCGGGACACGGATACGGTGACGCCCATGACGGATCAAGAAGCGGGTCACAGCGCGTTCGCGCGCGCAGACCGCCGCCTCAGCACCAAGGAAGCCGCGGAACTCCTCGGCGTGAAGCCGGAGACCGTGTACGCGTACGTGAGCCGCGGCCAGCTCAGCAGCCGCCGCGGCCCCGGCTCGCGGGGCAGCACCTTCGACCCCAAGGAGGTCCAGGCGCTGGCCCTCAGGAACAGGCGCGAGCCCGCCGCGGCCTCCGGGGCCAACGAACTCTCCGTCCGCACCCGCATCACGCTGATCGAGAAGGACCGCTACTACTTCCGGGGCGTGGACGCGGCCGCGCTGGCCCTGCGCCACTCCTACGAAGAGGTCGCGGAGTGGCTGTGGACCGGCGTGCTGCGGCCGGGCATCCATTTCACGGCGCCCCCGGAGCCGTCCGGATCGGCACGTCTGGCCGTGCGCGCGCTCCCGGAGCACTGCGGACCCACGGACCGCCTGCGCGTGGCGGCCATCGCCGCGGGAGCATCCGACCCGCTCCGCTTCGACCTCTCCGAAGAAGCCGTCATCGGCACGGCCCGCACCCTGATCCCGACGCTCGTGACGGCGCTCCCGCCCCGCCTGCCCGGCCATCGGGACGGCGGCCCGCTCGCCGGGCGCCTGTGGGCACGGCTCAGCGGCCGCGAGCCCGACGACGCCTCCCTGCGCGCCCTGGACACCGCGCTCGCGCTGCTCGTCGACCACGACCTGGCGGCGTCCACGCTGGCGGTCCGCGTCGCGGCATCGGCACGCGCCCACCCGTACGCGGCCGTGTCGGCGGGGCTCGGCGTCCTGGAGGGCCCCCTGCACGGCGCGGCCAGCGGCCTCGCCCACCGCATGCTCCTGGAGGTCCTCGACCGCGGCACGGCGGCACCCGTCGTCGCCAACGAACTGCGCGCGGGCCGCCGGGTCCCCGGCCTCGGCCACCGCGTCTACCAGGGCGAGGACCCCCGCGCGCAGGCACTGTTCGGCCTCCTGGAGAGGATGCCGAAGGCCGGCCCGGCGCTGGCCGCGGCCCGAGACGTAGTGGCCACCACGGCCCGCCACACCGACCTGCACGCCAATGTCGACCTCGCGCTCGCCGTCCTCACGGCGTCGTCCGGCATGGCCGCGGAGGCGGGCGAGACCGTCTTCGCCGTGGCACGCACGGCCGGGTGGATCGCGCACGCCCTGGAGGAGTACGGGGAGCGGCCGATGCGGATGCGTCCCGTGGGGCAGTACGTCGGGACGCGGCCGCCCCAGCCGCTGCCGGAGGCGCACGGCCTGTCCGACGCGTCCGAGGTTCGCGACGCGTCAGAGGTGCCCGACACGCCCGAGGTACCCGGCACGACCGACGCGCCCGGCTCGCCCAGCAGGTGAAACCGGCTGGTCCGGGCCCGGGTTAGGCTCACCTCCGTGAGTACGTGCGCGACCGCCTCGCGGGATCTGGACGAACCTCTGGCGGGCACCGCGGCCACCGCCAGGACCTGGTTGCTCCTGGAACAGCCCGGCCCCTGGGGCGCCAAGGCGCTCACGTCGAGCCACCTCGATCCGGACGTGGGCCGCGCCCTGGAGCGGGCGGCCGAGTCGACCGGCGTGCGGGTCGCCCTCATCCGGCGCCCGGGACGTCACGCCGACTGCCACACACCCGCGCGGCACCGCGTCTACGTCGCCCATACCGTCCCGGGCAACGCCTGGCTGCGCTCCCATGTGGTGGACGAACCACGGCAGTTGCTTGACCTGGACTTCACGGCGCTCGGCGCGGGCGACCACGGAGGCTTCGGCACTCCGCACACGGGCGAGCCGCTGGCGCTCGTGTGCACGAACGGCAAGCGCGACCGCTGCTGCGCCCTGCTCGGCAGGCCGCTGGCCGGTGAGCTGACCGCCTCCGGTGAAGAAGGCATCTGGGAGATCACTCATCTGGGTGGTCATCGTTTCTCCCCCACGCTCCTCGTCCTGCCGCACGGCTACGCGTACGGCAGGACCGGGGCGCACGCCGTCAAGGAGATCCTGCAGGCGGTGCGTGAGGACCGCGTCGTCACCGAAGGGTGCCGGGGCAACTCCGCCTGGGAACGCCCCGGACAGGCCGCCGAGCTGGCGGTGCGCACGGCCGCGCGGGAGGACGCGCTCGGAGCGCTCAGCGTCGTGGGCACGACAGGCTGCGCTCCGCGCTGGGAGGTCACGGTCGCCCACACCGGCGGACGGCGCTGGCAGGTCACCGTCGCGCAGGGCGCCTCATTGCCGCCGCGTCCGGAGAGCTGCGGGGCGGCGCTGGGGTCGCCCGCGCGGATGGACGTGGTGGCGGTGCGGGAGATCGCGTAGGGCCGCTCCGGACAGCAGGCTCTGGTGGTCCCGTGAAGCCGCCCGGACAGCGGGCTCCTGGTGACCGCGTGAAACCGCCCGGACAGCACCCTCCTGGTGGTCGCGTAAAGCCGACCGGACAGCACCGCTCCCGAAAGATCACGCAGGCCTGTCGGCCGACGGGCTCCCGGGAGATCCACGCCACACTCCCTTCGGAGCAGGCCGCCCCTCGCCGTACCGTTCGTACACATGAGCCCGACTCCCCCTGCCCGACGTCTGCGCCTCGGCCTGCCGCGGCGCGTCTTCTCGCAGGTGCTGCTGATGCAGCTGGCGATCGCCGCCGGGGTGGCCGTGCTCGCCACCGGGCTCTTCCTCGCGCCGCTCAGCGACCAGCTGGACGACCAGGCGATGCGCCGGGCCCTCGCCATCGCGCAGACGACGGCGGCGCAGCCCCGGATCGCCCAGGACCTGGTCTCCTCGCGTCCCGCGGCCGACGGTCCTGTGCAGGCCGCGGCGGAGCGGATCCGCAAGGCCAGCGGCGCCGAGTACGTCGTGATCATGAACAAGGAGGGTGTGCGCTGGTCGCACACGGACCGTGACGAGGTGGGCAGGGTCGTCTCGACGGACCCCAGCGACGCGCTCGCGGGCCGCGACGTCATGGAGATCGACAACGGCACGCTCGGCCGCTCCGCGCGCGGGAAGGTGCCCTTGCGGAACGCGAGCGGCACGATCGTGGGCGCTGTCTCCGTAGGCATCGAGTACGACAGTGTGCGCGCCCGGCTGATCCATACGATCCCGAGCCTGTTCGCGTACGCGGGCGGGGCGCTGGCCGTCGGTGCGCTCGCCGCCTATCTGATCTCGCGCAGGGTGCACCGTCAGACGCGTGACCTCGCGTTCTCCGACATCTCGGCGTTGCTCGCGGAGCGTGAGGCGATGCTGCACGGCATCCGTGAGGGGGTCGTCGCCCTGGACCGCGGCGGCAGGATCCGGCTGCTCAACGACGAGGCGCAGCGGCTCCTGGGGCTCGGTACGGAGGCGATCGGGGCGTCCCTGGAGGCAGCACTCGGTGAGGGCCGCACCGCCGATGTCCTGTCGGGCCACGTCACCGGCACCGACCTGCTGACGGTACGCGGCCAGCGGGTCCTGGTCGCCAACCGCATGCCCACAGATGACGGCGGCGCCGTCGCGACCCTCCGCGACCGCACCGAGCTGGAACAGCTCGGCCGGGAACTCGACTCCACGCGTGGCCTCATCGACGCCCTGCGCGCCCAGGACCACGAGCACGCCAACCGCATGCACACGCTGCTCGGCCTGCTCGAACTGGAGATGTACGAGGAGGCCGCGGAGTTCGTGGGCGAGGTGGCGGGCGCGCACCGGGTGACCGCCGAGCAGATCACCGAGAAGATCCACGACCCGCTCCTGTCGGCCCTCCTGGTCGGCAAGGCGACCGTCGCCGCTGAGCGTGGCGTGGCGCTCGCCGTCTCGGGGGACACCGCCCTGCCGGACCGGCTCGTCGACCCCGGTGGTCTCGTCACGATCGTCGGCAACCTCGTCGACAACGCGCTGGACGCCGCGGCGACCCTGCGGCCCGGGGGCGGGGGCATCGGGCACGCGCGCGTGGAGGTCGCGTTGCGCACCGAGGGACCGGAGGGGCGCACGGTGGTGCTTCGGGTACGCGACTCGGGTCCCGGTGTGCCGGCGGAGCAGCGTGAGTCGGTGTTCATGGAGGGCTGGAGCACCAAGGAGCCGCCTGCGCACGGGAAGCGCGGTATCGGGCTGGCCCTGGTGCGCAGGCTCGCCGAGCGGCAGGGCGGGAGTGCGGCGGTCGGTGCGGCGCCCGGTGGTGGCGCCGAGTTCACGGTCGTACTGCCCGAGGGGCTCGCGGAACCGCGGCCGGTGGTCACGGAGGAGGCACGATGATCGAGGTTCTGGTCGTGGACGACGACGTGCGCGTGGCGCACGTCAATGCGGCCTACGTGGAGAAGGTTCCGGGTTTCCGGGTGGCCGGGCGCGCGCACAGCGCCACCGAGGCGTTGCGTCTCGTCGAGGAGCTGCCGGTGGATCTGGTGCTGCTCGACCACTATCTGCCGGACGAGACGGGCCTGGCGGTGGTCCGCTCGCTGCGTGAGCGCGGTCATCAGACCGACGTGATCATGGTGACGGCGGCCCGTGACATCGCCACGGTGCAGGCCGCGATGCGTCACGGCGCGCTGCAGTACCTGGTCAAACCCTTCTCGTACGCGGGACTTCGCGCCAAGCTCGACGCGTACGCGACGCTGCGCCGCACCCTCGAAGCCGGCGGCGAGGCGGAGCAGGCCGAGGTCGACCGCATTTTCGGTGCCCTCTCGGCCACACCGGTCCCGGAGCTGCCCAAGGGTCACTCCCCTACGACCGCGGAGCTGGTCCGCAGGGCCCTGATGGCGGCTGAGGGGCCGATCTCCGCCCAGGACCTCGCGGAGCGCACGGGGTTGAGCCGGCAGACCGCACAGCGCTATCTGAAGCTCCTGGAGCGCACGGGCCGTGTGCGGCTGAGCCTGAAGTACGGCGACACGGGCCGCCCCGAACACCGCTATGCGTGGTCGTCCTCCTCCTGACCCGCTACGCGGCGCCCGCTCCCGTCAGCGACCGCACTTCCGTCTCCGCGTGCTTGGCCTCGTCCGCCGGGTCCGACGAGGTGACCGTGCCGAACCATCCCGCGAGGAAGCCGAGCGGAATCGACACGATGCCGGGGTTCTCCAGCGGGAAGTACTGGAAGTCCACACCGGGGAAGAGGGATGTCGGGCTTCCGGAGACCACGGGCGACAGCGCCACGAGCACCAGCGCGGGCAGCAGTCCGCCGTAGACGGACCAGACGGCGCCGCGCGTGGTGAACTGCCGCCAGAACAGCGAGTAGAGCAGCACCGGAAGGTTCGCGGACGCCGCGACCGCGAAGGCCAGGCCGACGAGGAAGGCGACGTTGAGATCTCGGGCGACCAGGCCGAGTCCGATCGCGACCGCGCCGATCCCCACCGCCGCGACCCGCGCCACCGCGACCTCGCTGCGCGGCTTGGCGTTCTTGCGCCGCAGCGAGGCGTACAGGTCGTGGGCCACGGACGCGGAGGAGGCGAGCGTGATTCCGGCGACGACGGCGAGGATCGTGGCGAACGCGACGGCTGCCACGACCGCAAAAAGAACCGTTCCGCCTGTGGAATCCGCACCGCCACCCAGATCGAGCGCGAGCAGCGGAACGGCCGTATTGCCCGCCGCGTTGGAACCGCGCACCGCGTCGGTGCCGACGATCGCCGCCGCACCGAACCCGAGCACGATCGTCATCAGGTAGAAGCTGCCGATGAGGCCGATGGACCAGACGACCGAACGTCGGGCGGCCCGTGCGGTCGGCACGGTGTAGAAGCGCGACAGGATGTGCGGCAGCCCGGCGGTGCCGAGCACCAGCGCGAGGCCGAGGCTGATGAAGTCGAACCGCGAGGTCCAGTCCCCGCCGTACTTCAGCCCGGGCGCCAGGAACTGCCCGCCGTGCCCACTGCGGTCGGCGGCCGTCCGCAGCAGTTGGTCGAAGTCGCCGTGGAAACGCATCAGTACGAGCACGGTCAGCGCGATCGCCCCGGCCATCAGCAGGACCGCCTTGACGATCTGGATCCATGTGGTGGCCCGCATCCCTCCCATCGACACATAGATGACCATCAGCGCGCCGACGCCGATCACCGTCCAGGTCTGCGCCGCCTCGCTCGTCCCGCCCAGCAGCAACGCGACCAGTGAGCCCGCCCCCACCATCTGCGCCACCAGATAGAGAACGGACACGGTCACCGAGGAAGTTCCCGCGGCGATCCGCACCGGCCGCTCCCGCATCCGCGCCGCCACCACGTCGGCGAGCGTGAACCGCCCGCAGTTCCGCACCAGTTCGGCCACCAGGAACAGCACGACGAGCCAGGCCACCAGGAAGCCCACCGAGTAGAGCAGCCCGTCGTAGCCGTAGAGCGCGATCAGACCGGAGATACCGAGGAACGAGGCCGCCGACATGTAGTCGCCCGCGATGGCAAAACCATTCTCCATGGGCGAGAACAACCGACCGCCCGCGTAGAACTCCTCCGCGGAGCCGTGCCGGTTGCGGCTCACATACGTCGTGATCCCCAGCGTGACCGCCACGAACGCCCCGAACAGGACCAACGCCAGCGTCTGGTGATCCCCCGTCACCGCTCGGCCCCCTGGCGCAGTTCCTGCTCCCGCTTCTGCTCGAAAACGGCCCACCGCAGATCCAGCGCCGCTTTGTCCCGCCGCAACCGCGCATGCCGTGCGTACGCCCACGTCAGCAGGAACGTTGTGGCGAACTGGGCGAGGCCCGCGACCATCGCGACGTTCACCGCTCCGCTGACCGGGCGCGCCATCAGCCCCGGCGCCGCCGTCGCGGTCACGACGTACGCCACGTACCAGGTGAAGAAGGCCGCCACGGCGGGGATCACGAACCTTCGGTACCGACGGCGGACCTCCTGGAAGGCCGCGCTCGCCTGCACCTCCAGGTAGATGTCGGCGGCACTTCGCTCCGGCGCGGCGGTCGGCGCCGGTACGGCGGCCGCCGCGGGTGCGCCGGTCCCGTCCAGCTCGCCCCATCCGGAGGCCAGCTCGTCGTACCACGGATCCTTCAGATCGCCGGGCCGGACCCGCCCGGCGTCGCGGCCGTCGTGCTTCTCCACCGAACTCTCCTTGTCCGCGGCCTGATCCGGCCGCGTGCCCAAGGATGGGCAGATCGGGAAGATCCGTGACTCTTCTCTCCCTGCTCTTCACCCCATCAGGTGACGGAAGCCCCTCACGCCCGTGTTCTGCCCGGCGGCTGCGCGAGACCGTGCCGGTAGGCGTAACGCACCGCCTGCGCACGGTCCTTGAGGCCCGCCTTGGCGAAGAGGTTGTTGATGTGGGTCTTCACGGTGGCGGTGGAGACATGCAGCGCCCGCGCGATCTCCTGATTCGTCATCCCTTCCGCGATCAGCGCGATCACTTCCGTTTCCCGCAGGGTCAGTCCGTCGGGCGGCTCCACCGGGCGCGAGGCCTCCGCGGGCTCCGAAAGCCGCTCGAGGAGGCGCCGTTGGATCTTCGGCGAGAGCCCCGCGTCCCCCGAGAGCACGTCTTCGACGGCCCGCACGATCTCCTCACCGCCCGCGTCCTTGGTGAGATAGCCCCGCGCGCCGGCCTTCAGCGCCGGGAATAGCGACTCGTCGTCGGCGTACGTCGTGAGCACCACGACCTGCGTGCCCGGATACTGCGACCGGATCCGCCGCGTGGCCTCCGCCCCGTCGCAGCGCGGCATCCGCAGGTCCATCAGGACCACGTCCGGCGAGAGCTCCGCGACGAGCCGCACCGCCTCCTCGCCATCGCCCCCGGACCCGACGACCTCGATGCCCGGCAGCAGCCCCAGCAGCATCACGATCCCCTCGCGCACCACGGTCTGATCGTCGACGACGACCACCCGCGCGGGCGGCCTGCCCCCACCACCTGGGCCGGCGCCCTGCGGAACCGCACCCTCACCGCTGCTGCCCGTACCCCGTCGACCCGCGACACCAGCACCAGCACCAGCCTCGTGGGACCCCTCGTCCCTCGTCATCCTGGCACCTTCAACCGCACCGCGAAGCCTTCCTGTTCCGGCCCTGCCTCCAGCGAGCCGCCCAGCAACTCGGCGCGCTCCCGCATCCCCAGCAGACCGTACCCGGCTCCCGAAGCCGCGAGTTCGCCCGACGAACCGCCCGAGTCCCGCACGTCCAGCGTCACCTCCCCCTCCCCGTACTCCAGGAGGACCGTCACCTTGGCCCCCCGCGCGTGCTTGCGCACGTTCGTCAACGCCTCCTGAGCCACTCGGCGCACCGCCTGGGACGCCTCCGCCGTCAGGGCCCGCCGCTCCCCGGCGACCGCCACCGACGCCCCGTCCGACACCACCAGTTCCCGCAGGAAGTCCTCCACCGGCGTCATCTCACCACGCAGCGCGGACAGTGCCTGACGGGTCTCGGCCAGTCCTTCGGAGGCCATGGAACGGGCGGCCACCACGCGTCCGAGGATCTGCTGCCGGTCGCCGTCCCCCTCGATCAACAGCCGGGCCGCCTCCAGGTGGACGAGCTGCGCGGACAGGCTGTGCGCCAGCACGTCGTGGATCTCCCTGGCGATGCGCCCCCGCTCGGCCAACGCCGCCGACTCGGCCTCGGCAGCCCGTGCCGCGCGCTCCTGGGCCAGCAACTGCTGGGCGTTGCCCCGGGCTTCCGCGTCCAGCCGCAGCACGTACCCGGCGAGGGCGAGCCCCGCGGTGACGGCCGCCGTCGTGGGCCAGGGGTCCTCGTTCACCAGGGCGAACGACCCAAGTGCCGTCCCTGCGGTGATCACGGCCGCTCCCAGGGGCAACCGCTCCATCGACATGATGGCGGCGGCGCACCACAGCACGGTCGCCGGAAGGTCGAAGCCGGTCGCGTGGGCCGCGGAGCCCACCGCCAGGACGACAACGATCGACCCCAGCGACAGCCACAGCCGCTGCTCCAGCGTGGCGCGGAAGAACACCACGAGGGATGCCCCGCAGACGACGATGGCGACCAGCCCCAGCGCGATCCCCCAGCCCGGGACCCCTCCCCGGAACAGGGTGCTCCACAGCAGCAGGCTGATGAACACCGCGCGCACGAGCCAGCTGAGCAGCCGCCGCGGACGCGTCACCCTCTCGCTGGACAGGGCCTCGCGTGACGGCCAGCGCGTCCAGGTGTCGAGCGTGCCGGTTCCCCCGTCCTCGCGGGGAGCCCCGTGGCCGGCGGGGTCTGTCCCCATCAGTGTGGGCATTTTGTCACCGTACGCCGTCGGCCAGGGCTCGCGCCGGGCGCAGGGCCTGGGCTCGCAGTTCCAGGATGCCCGCGCGCACCAGCAGCGACGCGGCCAGGGCGACCAGGAGCGCACCGGAGCCCTGGTGGATGCCGATGAGGAGGCCTATCCCCATGAGCCCGAGCCGGGCGGCTATGCCGACGACCCAGACGATCGCTGTGGACTTGGTGCCGCGAGTCCATACGGACCCGTCCTGCTCGGCCCAGACGCGGCTTGTCCAGGCCCAGGCGACACCCATCAGCAGCCCCACGACGATCTCACCGCCGAGCAGCACGACGGAGGCCGTCTCGTGCTGCGTGTCGACGACACCGGATCCCGTGAGGCCGACGTAGCCGAGCACCACGGGCAGCAGCCACCAGCGCTTGGAGCCCGTCATGCGCTGCGGCTGGGTCTGGCGTACGACGACGAGAGCGACTGCGGCAAGGATCAGCAGCGCGTTGGCGAACCCGGGCATAACGGCCTCCGATGGCATGCGCGGACGAAGAAGACGGATGAAGAAGTACGCCTTCGACGCTACGGAATCAGCCTGGTCAGAGGATCGGAGCGCGGGTGGATCATGGGTGGACCCGACGTCTCCACCCATGGGTGGAGACGCCCGTCACGAAGCCCTGCAGCCCTGCAAACGCGGGCGCCCCGTGTGCCCCGGGCGCCCTATAAGGGCGCACCCGGCGCACACGGGGCACTCACACGTTCAAGCACACGCCCGCACGGACCTCACGCGTCGATGCGCGACCGGTCCAGGGTCGCCGCCGAGCTCGTGATGAACTCCTTGCGCGGCGCGACCTCATTGCCCATGAGCAGGTCGAAGACCTGCTCCGCCGACTCGAGGTCGGAGATGTTGATCCGGCGCAGGGTGCGAAAGCGCGGGTCCATGGTCGTCTCGGCCAGCTGGTCGGCGTCCATCTCGCCCAGGCCCTTGTAGCGCTGGATGGAGTCCTTGTACCGCACGCCCTTGCGCTCGAACTCCAGCAGGGTGTCGCGCAGCTCGCGGTCCGAGTACGTGTAGACGTACTTGTCCTGGCCCTTCTTGGGCTGGACCAGCTCGATCCGGTGCAGCGGCGGCACGGCGGCGAACACGCGGCCCGCCTCGACCATGGGCCGCATGTAGCGCTGGAACAGGGTCAGCAGCAGGATGCGGATGTGCGCGCCGTCGACATCGGCGTCGACCAGCAGGATGATCTTGCCGTAGCGCGCCGCGTCGATGTCGAAGGTCCGGCCGGACCCGGCTCCTATGACCTGGATGATCGCGCCGCACTCGGCGTTCTTGAGCATGTCCGAGACCGAGGCCTTCTGGACGTTGAGGATCTTGCCGCGGATGGGCAGCAGGGCCTGGAACTCGGAGTTCCGGGCGAGCTTGGCGGTGCCGAGGGCGGAGTCCCCCTCGACGATGAACAGCTCGCTGCGGTCGACGTCGTCGCTGCGGCAGTCGGCGAGCTTCGCGGGCAGCGAGGAGGACTCCAGGGCGGTCTTCCGACGCTGGGCGTCCTTGTGCTGGCGGGCCGCGATGCGTGTGCGTGCGGCGGCGACGGCCTTCTCCATGACGGAGCGCGCCTGCGCCTTGGCGTCACGCTTGGTGGAGGTCAGGAACGCCTTGAGCTCCTTGGCGATGACGTTGGCGACGATGCGGTTGGCGGCCGAGGTACCGAGGACTTCCTTCGTCTGGCCCTCGAACTGCGGCTCCGCGAGGCGCACGGTGACGACGGCGGTGAGGCCTTCCAGGGCGTCGTCCTTGACGATGTCGTCCTCGGCGACGCGCAGTAGCTTCTGCGCGCGCAGCGCCTCGTTCATCGTCTTCGTGAGCGACCGCTCGAAGCCGGTCACATGCGTGCCGCCCTTGGGGGTGGCGATGATGTTGACGAAGGACCTGACCGTCGTGTCGTAGCCGGTGCCCCAGCGCAGCGCGACGTCCACGCCGAGCTCCCGCGTGACCTCGGTCGGCGTCATCTGGCCATGGTCGTCGAGGACGGGCACGGTCTCCTTGAAGGTGCCCTGGCCGGAGAAGCGGAGGACGTCGCAGACGGCCTTGTCCTGTGCCAGGTACTCGCAGAACTCGCTGATTCCGCCGTCGAAGCGGAAGGATTCCTCGCCCTTCGTGCCGCCCTCACCGAGGCCGAACTCGTCCCGCACGACGATGGTCAGTCCGGGCACCAGGAAGGCGGTCTGGCGGGCGCGCTGATGCAGGTTCTCCAGGCTGAGCCTGGCGTCCTTGAGGAAGATCTGGCGGTCGGCCCAGTAGCGCACGCGCGTGCCGGTGCGGGCCTTGGGGATCTTCTTGACCTTGCTCAGCCGTGCCGCCGGGTCGAAGGCCGCGTCCGCGCCGGGCTTGGCGAAGGCCCCGGGGACACCGCGCCGGAAGCTGATGGCGTGCGTGTGTCCGGCGCGGTCCACCTCGACGTCGAGGCGGGCCGACAGGGCGTTCACCACGGAGGCGCCCACGCCGTGCAGGCCGCCGGAGGCCGCGTACGAGCCGCCGCCGAACTTGCCACCCGCGTGCAGCTTGGTCATGACGACCTCGACTCCGGAGAGCCCGGTCTTGGGCTCGACGTCGACCGGGATGCCTCGGCCGTTGTCCCGGACCTCTACGGAGGCGTCGTCGTGGAGGATGACCTCGATGTGGTCGCAGTACCCGCCCAGGGCCTCGTCGACGGAGTTGTCGATGATCTCCCAGAGGCAGTGCATCAGACCGCGGCTGTCCGTCGACCCGATGTACATGCCCGGACGCTTGCGGACGGCTTCGAGCCCCTCCAGGACGAGAAGGTGCCGCGCGGTGTAGTTGGAACCGTCCCGGTCTGCTCCGGTCAGCAACGCTGTGGACGGCACGGACGTCTCGGCGGTCACGCGGTTCGCTCCTCGCTGAATTTCAAGGGAGGCCCTTTGGGGTAAGGGCTCGGCTTCTACTGCCCGTCAGAGGGTACCGAGGCCTGGTAGAGCCGTTGTCACGCCACCCTCGACTCGGCCCAGACTAGTCCAGAAGCGCACGCGTGTTCGATCGCTCGATGGAGTGAAGCACACATCACGTTCCCTTCCAGGCATGAACCATTTAGGCTCCGGGCACGTCCTCATGAACAACCGGCAAGCCAGCCGGCGAGGACCTGACCTGACAGACAGCGCGAAACCGTACGACAGCAATACGGCACATTCGCCGCCAACCGGCAGCAGACAGCCACCCCGAATGAAAAATTCGAGGAAAAGCCACGAGCGGGAACGTTTTCGGCCTGGTTGGATGTTGACCCTGGTACGACAGCTCGTCGAGCTAGAGAAGAGGCGACGTGACTACTGTTCTGACCCCCGCGAGCCCCCTGACGGCCGCTGACCGCTGCGACCGCTGCGGCGCACAGGCGTACCTGCGCGTCGTCCTGTTGAGCGGCGGTGAACTGCTCTTCTGCGCCCACCACGGTCGCAAGTTCGAGCCGGAACTCAAGAAGATCGCCGCCGAGATACAGGATGAGACGGAGCGCCTGACCGCTGTGCCGGCCAGCTCATCCGAAGAGGAACGCTGAAGCCTCGCACGACGACGAGCGAGCGCCGGACCACCAGACCGGCGACCGGGGGGGGGGGGCGGGGGGCCCGCCCCCCCCAACCCCCCCACCACGCCCCCCCCCCCCCCCCCCCCCCCCCCCACCCCCCCCACCCCCCCCCCCCCCCCCCCCCCCCACACCCCCCCCCCCCACAC
>NZ_JBHXTE010000066.1:17082-42836 GCF_042677545.1 Streptomyces sp. NPDC127108
CGTGCACCGCTTACGCCTCGCCCGCCGACGTGCGCGCGCCGCCCCACCACCCCGGCGACCGGGGGGCTGCCCCTTTACCCCCCGGGGCACCCCCCCGCTCACATTCCCCAGGACGCCCGACAGCCCCCGATCCCCGGCCGACCGGGGCCCTGTGCCGTACGACCGTCCGACGAGCCCCTGCGGGCCGCCCAGCGCCCCGCACGGCCCGTTCGCTCACTGGCCCCGGTTCATCACCCGCACGACGTCCGAGATCCGGGTGTACACCCCGGGACTGCCCGCGCGGCCGCAGCCGTCCCCCCACGACACCAGCCCGATGAGCCGCCCCCGTGCGACCAGCGGCCCACCGCTGTCCCCCTGGCAGGCGTCCCGGCCGCCCTGCGGTTCGCCCGCACACACCATGGAAGCGGGCATGTACGTGCCGTCAGCGCTGCCGGGGTACGCCTCCTCGCACACCTGGTCCGCAAGGACGGTCACATCGGCGGCACGCAGCGACCGGGCGTAGTCGCCCCGCCCCGTGGTGTCACCCCAGCCGTACACAGTGGCACTCGTTCCGGGGTCGTAGGCGGCGTCTCCGGCGCCCGCCGTCCCGATCACGTGGCTCTGTGAGAGCGGCTGCGACAGGGTGAGCACCGCGAAGTCACCGGCGTTGGTGTAGCTGTCGTAGCTCCGGTTGATCCGCACGCGGCTCACGGAGATCTCGCTTCCCGCGTTCGTGGCCAGATCCTCGCGATCGGCGATGACCTTCAGGTCCTCCACCTCGCCGAGGGGCACGCCGAGGACTTCCTCGCGCATGCAGTGGGCCGCGGTGAGGACCGTCGAGCGCGCGATCACGACGCCGCCGCAGAACTGGCCCGACCTCGTACCCCCGAACCGGTCACGGCTCGCCAGGGCCACCGTCCACGGGCTGTCGGCGACCCGCACCGGCTTGCCTCCGATGATGACGCTGTCGGCCGCTGCGGGTGCCGTGGAGGCCAGCGGCAGTACGGCTGCCGCGGCCCCCAGAACCAGCGCTGGCGCCAGCGCTCGGGCGATGGGACGACGCATGCGATCTCCTCACTCCGGGTTGCAATCGCACACCCAGAGTCAGCTACCGTCCCATGCCCCGCACGTGCGCCACGCGGGCAGGCGAAAGGCCCGGAGTCCCGTGCGGGACTCCGGGCCTTTCTGTGGCACTGTGCCGTGGCTCAGTCCAGGTAGTCGCGCAGGACCTGCGAGCGCGACGGGTGGCGCAGCTTCGACATCGTCTTCGATTCGATCTGGCGGATGCGCTCGCGCGTCACTCCGTAGACCTTGCCGATCTCGTCGAGGGTCTTCGGCTGACCATCGGTGAGACCGAACCGCATGGAGACGACGCCCGCCTCGCGCTCGGACAGGGTGTCGAGCACGGAGTGGAGCTGCTCCTGGAGGAGCGTGAAGCTGACCGCGTCGGCCGGGACGACGGCTTCGGAGTCCTCGATGAGGTCACCGAACTCGCTGTCGCCGTCCTCGCCCAGAGGCGTGTGCAGGGAGATGGGCTCCCGGCCGTACTTCTGGACCTCGATGACCTTCTCCGGGGTCATGTCGAGTTCCTTGGCCAGCTCCTCCGGGGTGGGCTCGCGACCCAGGTCCTGGAGCATCTGGCGCTGCACGCGCGCGAGCTTGTTGATGACCTCGACCATGTGCACCGGGATGCGGATGGTGCGGGCCTGGTCGGCCATGGCGCGGGTGATGGCCTGACGGATCCACCAGGTGGCGTACGTGGAGAACTTGTAGCCCTTGGTGTAGTCGAACTTCTCGACCGCGCGGATCAGACCGAGGTTGCCCTCCTGGATGAGGTCCAGGAAGAGCATGCCGCGGCCGGTGTAGCGCTTGGCCAGAGAGACCACGAGGCGGAGGTTGGCCTCCAGGAGGTGGTTCTTGGCGCGGCGGCCGTCCTCGGCGATGATCTCCAGCTCGCGCTTGAGCTTCGGCGCGAGCTTGTCCGCGTTGGCCAGCTTGTCCTCGGCGAACAGACCGGCCTCGATGCGCTTGGCGAGCTCGACCTCCTGCTCGGCGTTGAGCAGCGGGACCTTGCCGATCTGCTTCAGGTAGTCCTTGACCGGGTCGGCGGTGGCACCCGCGGCGGCGACCTGCTGTGCGGGCGCGTCGTCCTCGTCCTCGTCGGAGAGCACGAAGCCCTGCGCGCCCTCTTCCGCGGGCTCGCCCTCGCCGGGCTTGCCGGCGGCGGGGGTCTCCTCGGTGGCCTCCTCGTCCAGGAGCTCACCGGCTTCCTTCTTGGAAGTGGTCTTCTTGGCCGCCGTCTTCTTGGCGGTGGTCTTCTTGGCGACGGCCTTCTTGGCGGTCGTCTTCTTGGCAGCGGCCTTCTTGGCCGTACCGTCCTCGGCGGCTTCGGCGCTGACCGGCCTCTCGGGCGCGGCCGCGGTGGTGGCCGGCTTCGCCGTGGTGGTCTTGGCCGCGACCGTCTTGGTCGCGGTGCGCTTGGCCGGGCTCTTCGCTGCGACGCTCTTGCGGGGGCGCTTCGGCTCCGCGGCACTGACCATCAGCGTCACACCCTCTTCCTCGAGGATCTGGTTGAGGCTGCGCAGAACGTTCTTCCACTGAGTGGCCGGGATCTGGTCAGCTTCGAAGGCACGACGAACGTCGTCGCCGGCGATCTGCCCATCAGCCTTTCCCCGCTCGATGAGCGCCATGACAGAGACGGATTCGGCGATCTCCGGCGGGAGCGTACGGGATGTGCTGGCCGACACGAACAACCTCTCGGAACGTTGGAAAACGGCTTCCGGCCCCGTCCACTGTGGACCGGAGCCGACGACCGACGGCTGGGGATTTGGGCCGACGGCGCGGGCGGGACCGTGGAGCTCGGACAGCGCCGTGAACGACGGCTGTATTCCCTCCTCGGCTATCACCTCTTAGGTCATCGCGCTGTTCGTAGGAGCGTTACGCCCAATCTACGTGGCCCGAGTCACACCCCGTAAGCACTCAAAAGCAGCTAGAAGCGGTCAGAAGCGACGAGAGTTCCGTCATCCTCCAGTCGGATGCGCACGTGGGTGCCTTCATGGAAGGGCATCCGTCGACACACTCGCGGTCGCATCAACATTCCTCGTCCCGCATCAACATCCTTCGATGTCCGCCGGCGCCCCTGGGGTGTACGTCAGCGTCTCTCCGTATCCGTCAGCGTCCATCGGCCCGGACCATGACGCCACCCGGGCGCCGGGGCTCGCGGCCGCCGTCCGCGTACGAACTCATCGACTTCCCCGCGATCCGTCTCGTCATTCCCCCATTCCCCCCGCCGCTGCCGCCGGACCCACCCGGCCCCTGACGGAGCGCGGGAGTCCGGCGACACGGGCGGCGGTGTCGGGGCAGCGAAACGATGCTGCGGGGCGGGCACGGGCTGCCGTACTGACGCGGGAGGGGTCAGTGCTCGCGGGGAGCGGGCACCACGCGCTCCACCTCCGGGTGGACGGTGAGCAGCTGCCGCATGGCGGCCTCGGCACCGGCTCCGTCGCCCGCAGCGAGGGCGTCGACGATCCGGGAGTGGTGCACCAGGGAGGCCTCGGTCGGGCGGTCGCAGCCGGTGACGGGCCCTCCGGAGACGTGGAGCGCGGCGGAGACGATGCCGGAGAGGTGCTCCAGCATGCGGTTGCCCGCGACCTGGATGAGCAGCGAGTGGAACTCGGCGTCCGCGCGGGAGAAGGTGATCGAGTCACCCTGGGCCAGCGCGTGGCCCATGATCTCCACCATGTCGGTGAGCCGCTGCTGCACCTCCTCGCGGCCGTGCCCGGCGGCGAGGCGGGCGGCGAGGGGCTCGATCGTCCAGCGCAGCTCACTGAGTTCGCGCCGCTGGTCGTCACGTTGCGGGCCGAACGCCCGCCATTCGATGATGTCCGGGTCGAGCAGGTTCCAGTCGCTGACCGGGCGGACGCGCGTGCCGACGTTCGGGCGGGCGCTGACGAGGCCTTTGGCCTCCAGCACGCGCAGCGATTCGCGGACGACGGTGCGGGAGACCTCGAACCGCTGGCCGATCTCCTCCGGGACCAGGGGCCGGTCGGCTCCGAGGTCACCGGAGACGATCATCTGGCCCAGCTGCTGGACCAGTTGGCCATGCAGTCCGCGGCCGCGGTTGCCTGCGGCTCGTCGGCCCACGCGGCCGAGGTCCTGGTCCGCGCCGTCCCACGCGGGGGCGACCACGCGGTCGGCGCCGGGAGCCTCCCCGTAGGGGTAGCGGTCGAGTTCGCCCGCCGGACCGGCGAGGCCGGCGTCTGCGGAGCGGGCGGTGGTCATCATGGTGTGCGCAAGGGTACTCACGGATGAGTTGTCGGCTTGGCCCTCAAGTCCCTTGAGGTCTTTGGTGAAAAGCACACGAAAGGGTGATCGCTTACCTCGCTCCAATTGACGCGTTATCGGAAAGAAGTGGCCGCCTCCCGGAGAGTTGCGCGCAACCCGGGAACGAAAGGCAGCAGATTGCGGTCAGCCCGCCCTGTTGCGCGTCGCGGTGAGCAGATAAGCGCAGAGCAGCGCGGTGACCGACAACGTCAGTGCGCCGCCGACGGGTTGAGCCACCATCCGGAATCCCCCGGCCAGATACCGCTCGACCCCGAAGGGCCATTCCACGAGCGTGAGCTGCCGCAACCGCCCTGGCAGACCGACTGCCGATCGCACAGACGGACCCGCCAGCCCCTTTTGTACGAGGGGTACGACGACAACCGGAACCGCGACCACAGCGGCGAGCCCGGCGGTGGTGGACCGGAACACACCGGCGGCCAGAACCCCCGCCCAGGCGCAGCCGATCATGAAAGTGGTCCAACTCGCGCTCAGGGAAAGCCAGTCAGCGGGAACTTCGGTGAGCTCCGAACCGTATACGAGGTGGAGCACGGCGGCGTCACAGCCCACGGTGAGCACGGCCAGGAGCAGGGCGGTGGCTGTGGCGACCACGAGTTTCGCGACGAGGAGTCCGAGGCGGCGTGGAACGGTGCCTCGGTCCGTGGCCAGGGCGGGGTGGCGGAATTCCTCACCGAAGGCAAGTGCGCCCAGAAGCCCGGCGCCCAGGGCTGCGGGTGGCAAAGGAAGTTCGGTGGGCCAGGCCGCGAGCAGCCGGGGCTGCGGTGTGTGTCCGGTGCGGCCGAGGAAGACGCACAGCAGTGCGGATACGGCGAGGACTGCGGCCGCCGTGAGGTATCCGGTGCCGATTCCGGTGGCACGGAACAGTTCGTAGCGCAGGGGGCGCAGAGGGCCGCGAGCCGCGCGGACGGCGATGGGGGGCGGCAGGGGCGATGCGGGGGGCGGTGAAGGCTGGGACGCGGATTGGTGCGGAGTCTGGGGCCGGAGCTCCCCGGGCGTCCGTGGGGCGGTCGCGGAGGCGGGCGATGCACCGCCGTCCAGTGGGCGCAGCGGGATGAGGCGGGGGGAGAGCTCGACGGCGCGTTCGGGCTCGTCCCGGGGCTCACTCGGGGGCTCGGCGGCGGGCGACCCGGCTCGTGCAGCGGATTCCGCTCCTGCACCTGTCTCCGGCGCATGCTCATGCTCATGCTCATGCTCATGCTCCGCAACTGGCTGGACGGAACTGAGGCACTCGCTTTGCCTGGAGGGGAGTTGAGCGGTCGACGCTGGACCCGTCGAGGTCGCTGACGGGAGGGCGATGTCCGGCGAGTGGGTGACATCTGGCGGGACAGGGCCCTCACTGCGCGGGGCGCGTGCGGGGCTCCCGGTGGATACGCCGGGCGCGCGCTCCGGCGCTGTCGGCTCCGGCTTCACCTCAAGGACCTGCCCGAGGCCCGCTGACACTCCCGCGTCCCCGATCTCGTCCGCGAGGTGATGAACGAGAATGCCGTGTCGGAACGCGACCTCGCCCACGTCCGCACACGTGCTGCCGTACACCGAAAGCCTGTTGCCGTCCTCCTCCACCACTTCCACGGGCCTGCGGCGTGTGCGCGCCTCCTTGGTCAGCAGGGCGGCCAGGCGCGCGGCATGGGGCGTGCGGACGGCCACGCGGGGGCGCAGCCGGGTGCGGGCGAACTCCCTTGCCTCCTGGTCGGCGACGATGCGTCCGGCGTCGAGCGTGACGACCCGGTCAGCGGTTCGCGCGGCCTCCTTGGAGTCGCTGGTGGTGTACAGGACAGTGCCGCCGCGATCCGCGTGCGCCCGCAGGAAGCCGTGCAACCAGGCGCTCTCTCGAGCCGAAAGCCCATCGGCGGGATCGTCCAGGACGAGCGTGTGCGGGTCGGCGAGCAGGGCGCAGGCCAGCGCGAGCCTGCGGTCCATGCCGCGCGAGAGGGTGCCGAGCGGCTGCTCGCGAAGACTGACGAGCCCGACGGCCTCCAGCACGTCGTCAGCACGCAGCACGGGCACGCCGACGGCAGCGCAGAGCATCCGCAGGTGGCCCCGCACCGAGCGGGCCGGATGACCGGGGACTTCGCCGAGCAGCGCACCCACCTCCCGGGAGGGATGGGCGATGCGGTGCAGGGGACGGCCTCTGAAGTAGGTGACCCCGCGGCCCTGTTGGAGTTCGAGCATCAACCCGAGCGCCGTCGTCTTGCCCGCGCCGGCCGCGCCGAGCAGCGCGGTGACACGGCCCGTACGCGCCTCGAAGGACACGTCGTCGACAGCGGGCGGAAGCTCCTTGCGGCTCTTGCTGGTCAGTCCGATGGCCTGGATCATCGCTTCTCTCGCGGGATGTGCGACCGCTCGGCGGCCGGGGCGAGTCCGCCGAATCGGGGACGGACGAACCCCGTGGGTACCGCAGCAAGATAACGCGACATTTCCGGCTTTTCGCTCAGGGCGTGAGCCGCGGGTGTCAACCGCGGTGCCCGAGACGTCGAGTGGTGCGCCCCGATCGCGCGGCCGGGACCGGGTGGTACGCGATCGAGGGGTTCCCTCAGACGTCCGGTCGCAGCATCGGCGGGTTGAGGAGCGTGGCGCCGCCCGCCCGGAAGAGTTGCGCCGGCCGGCCGCCCTGGCGGGTCGTCGTGCCGCCGGTGGGAACGAGGAAGCCCGGCGTGCCGGTCACCTTGCGGTGGAAGTTGCGCGGGTCGAGCGCGACGCCCCACACGGCTTCGTAGACCCGGCGCAGTTCACCGACCGTGAACTCGGGCGGGCAGAACGCCGTGGCCAGGGAGGAGTATTCGATCTTCGAACGGGCTCGTTCCACTCCGTCGGAGAGGATCTGCGCGTGGTCGAACGCGAGGGGTGTCGCCTGTTCGCCCTCGCGGCCGTACCCGCCCTGGGCGAGCAGGGCGTCGACCGGCGCCCAGCGCGCGCTGTTCGCGTCACCGCCCGCTCTGGGCGCGGGCAGGTCGGGTGCGAGCGCGAGGTGCGCGACGCTGACCACGCGCATGCGAGGATCCCGCTTCGGGTCGCCGTAGGTCGCAAGCTGCTCCAGGTGCGCCCCATTTGCCTGAACCGGGCTGTCCGGATCATGGGCGCACAGCCCCGTCTCCTCGACCAGTTCCCGCGCCGCTGCCGCCGACAGGTCCTCGTCGGGCCGCACGAACCCGCCGGGCAGCGCCCAACGCCCTTGGAACGGTGACTCACCCCGGCGTACGGCCAGCGCGCACAGTGCGTGGCGGCGCACGGTCAGCACGACCAGATCGACGGTGACAGCGAAGGGCGGGAAGGCCGACGGGTCGTAGGGCGACATGCCGCGATCATAGTCGTCTGCCTGACGATAAACACCTCCTACGCCATCTCCCGCAACATCTACTTCCGGCCCCGATTCCCGGGATCCGCGCTCATGGCCCGCCGCACCCTCCGCACCGCCGCCCAGCGCTCTCACACCCCCAACTGCAGCCGGTCGGCCGCTTCCTCGACCATGGCGAGCCCGAGCCTGCTCACCCGCACCGAGAACGGGGCTCCCGCGACCCGCAGCGCCGTCAGCCCGAGCTCCCCCAGGGGGGCACTGCGGACGGGGTTCAGCGTGACCGTCCCCGCCGGGGCGTCCGGGCGGATACCGGCAAGGACCGTCAGGAGTTGCACCCCAGCTGCTGCGGTCATGGCCGCCGGGCGGCACGCCGCCGGGTGCGGCAGGGGCGCGCCGCCTTCGGCGCGCTGCTCGCTCGCGTACATCTCGGGCAGCCGGTGACCGAAGGACTCGGCCGCGGCGAGCACTCCGCGCAGCAGCGACCCCGCTTCCTTCTCGTAGCCCGCAGCGGCCAGTCCCGCGACCGCGACGGCCGTCTCGTGCACGCGCACCGCCCCGCTCCGGTGCCCGAACGGGTTGTACGCGGCCTCCTTCACGCCCATGCTCCGCAGTCCCCAGCCCGAGTCCATGGCCGGACCGCCGAACAGCCTGGCGACCTGTTCCGTCTGCACCTTGTCGAGCAGGCCGGGCGCGAGTGCCCCGGACCCGAGCAGTCCTGTGTCCAGGAGGTGGGCCGCGCTCCCGGTGAGGTACGGAACCAGTCGGCCGTCCGACAACCGTGCCGCCGCAGGCCTGCCGCCCGCCCGGTCCGCCGCCCAGAACTCCTTCCGGAACCGGGCCCGCAGCCGCCCCGCCCACTCCCGCAGCTCGCCACCGCCCGCGCGTCCATGTGCGTCGAGCAGGTCGGCGCCGAGCAGCGCCGCACGGTGAGCGTGAGCCTGCGTCTCGCAGCGGGCAGGACCGCCGGGGTGAGGGTCCTGGAGGAAATCGCTGTCGTCGACGGCGCCGAGAAGCCACCGCAGGCACCGCTCCGCAGGTGGCAGCAACTCCTCCACGTCCGCTTCCGGCATCCCCCAGCGCCAGGCCTCGGCCAGGAGCACGGGGAACAGGAGCGTGGCTTCGATGCCCGTGCAGCCGGGGGGCAGCAGCGGCCCCGCGTTGCGCATCGGCCCCGGGATCATGCCTGCCCGCGTCCCCGGTGTGCCGGTCTGGCTGCGGGCGAGGGTGCGCAGCGTACCGACGGCGAGCCTGGTGCCGAGCGGCAGGGCCATCCGGGCTGCCATGAGCGCTTCGGCGGGTGCGAGGCCGCAGCGCCAGGGCGCCCCGGCTGCCACGTACAGATCGGTGGGATGCGCGGGATCCCGCAGCAGCAGCGCCCTCAGGTCCGCCGTGGAGGTCTCCAGGAGCCGCCCCACCGTCGGCTCGTCGCCGACGGCCCGGGCCGGGGACAGCGGGCTGCTCGCGCCGTGCCCCACCGGCCGCACCGGCCCGCCGCCGTCCGGGCGGACCCGCAGCTCCACGCTCTGGCTGCCTCCCGGCGGCAACTGCACCTCCCAGCGGAGCAGCCCGGCGGAGGCCAGCGCGTCCTTGGGCGCCGGGACGGCTGTGACCACGCAGTGGCCCTTCCCCGAGGACCAGCGCATGCCGGAGTCGTGCACGCTGGCGGGCAGTTCCGGGCCGGCTCTGCCTGAGGCGACCGCGCCCAGTTCCGCGAGGTCCGTGCCGAGTGACACCTCGACCGGCAACCTGAGGGGACGGCTGGCCGCGCTGTGCAGGGTGATCCGCTCCGTGCCGTCCGCGTGTCGGGTCCGCTCCACGACGACGTCCGGGTCCGGGCCGCCTTCGGTGGACGGCAGGACGGTGGCCACGAAGCGGGCGCTGTCGGCCGAGAGCATCCGTGCCTGCACGGCGACCGGTTCCCGTCCGGCCACCCGCACCTGGCAGCGTGACAGCATGCGCCGACCCGAGCGGTAGAACCCTTCGAGCCCACGGCCGTTCAGTTGCCCTTGGTCCGTGGAGACGGCCAACGCGGGCAGCGCGACACAGACCAGCGAGGCATGCACGGGCGGCAGCGCGCCTGGGCGGCGTGAAGCGGGAGCGGGGGTCTGTCCGGCGGATGGGCGCCGGGCAGTCGAGGTGGGCAGGCGGATGCTGTTGTCCTGCCCGCCGTCGGATCTCTTGGGCCTGCCGGAGAGACCGGACAGGCCGGAGGCAGGAGACGGGGCGGGAACGTGCATGGGGCGGCCTCTTCTGCGTTGTCTGCGCTGCGGAGACTCGGTCGCGGTGCAGCGGCGCGACCCGGACGTGGGTACCGCCACTCAGGTGAACGGGCCTGGACCGCCCCAAGTCACGCACGCACCTCAGGAAGCCGCCCATACGGCGGCGCACTGCCGCGACCGCCGCCGCGGTCCGCGCCCGTACAGGTCGCTGCCTGCGGCGCCCGTCCCCCGTGTTCACCTGCCGTTCCTCGTGTCACGCCGGGCCGTGGGCCGTCGGTGCCGCGGTCCCGTTCCCGCGCTGCCGCCCGGGCGTGTCCCACGGGTGGTGGCGCGGGGAGCACAGCGGCGGGCAGGGGGCGTGGAACTGCCGACGCCTGCGTCAGCCCTGGGTTCGGTTCCTGCCGCGGTGTCGGAACTCGTGTCGGGACCGGCGCCCGGTCCCGTGGCGGAAGCAGGAGCCGCGACGGATGCGCCAGTAGGTGCTGGGGCGGGCGCGCCAGCGGGGGCCGGGGCGGATGCGCTCAACCGATCCGCACCTCCTGGACGTTCGGTTCCCCCAAGAAGCTCGGGAATCTCATCGAGGGCAGCAGCACGATCGGAGCCAAATACATCGATGGGATCAGCGCTGTCCGCAACCGTGGCGTCATCGGACCGGCCGGGGCTGTCCGGAGCGCCAGCGTCATCAGCAGACGCGCCACTCCGCCCGTCTACCAGGTCGTGAATCGGAGCACCTGAGTCCATCGGGGCCTCCAGGTCGATGAAGCCCTCCGGGACGAGCGGGATCTCGGATTCGTCCGACTCGCGCTCGGCCCGCTCGCCGCGCAGGATGCGGCGAATCGGCTCCGGGTCTTCGTCCGCGCCGCAGGCGGGGTAGAGCAGGAGCGCGAAGGTGTAGTGCGGGTCGGCTTTCAGGGCCATGGTCAATGCCTCCTGACCCTCGATGAGGTCGCCCAGGGACCAGGCGACCCAACCGGCCAAGGTCAGCGGCGCCGCCGCGTGTTCATGGAAAGGGCCGACGCAGCGGCGAGCGAGCGCCCGCCAGAGCCTGAGGGCGGGCTTCGCTTCCGCGCCCTCCATCCACTCCGCCGCCCGGTCCCTGGTCGTGCGGTCCTGGATGCCGAGGATCAGGGCGGCGGCCTCGTCATGGGCCAGCAACTCGTCGTCCTGCAGGTCCGCTTGCAGCGGGTCCCCCTTCGCGGGCGCCTCGGAAAGACGGGCCATCACGCGGCGGGCGAGATCGATCGTCTCGTCGGAGACTTCATCGTGGCCGCCCTCGTCCAGGATCCTGGGTACGAGCGCGATGGCCGCCCCGTGCAACGCGCTCTCCTGAGCCGCTGCGGCGTCGGTCCGCCACGGCGTGAGTCGCGCCCGCAGTTTCCCCTGGTCGAGACCCACCAGGCGTCCCGAGTACGCGGTGGCCGCCGCGAGGACCGAGGTGCCCGCGGGAGGCATCTGCGTACCCTCGGCCGGGCAACACCGCTGGTCAGGGCAGCAGTACGTCCAGAAGCGCCCGTCCGAGATGCAGACGACCTCCAGGACCGGCACGTCGAGGCTGCCGCAGGCGGTCCGCAGAGCCTGGGCCAGCGGCCGGAGGCGGTCCACGACCTGCCGCCCGGAGGTCGCGGAGGCGTCCCCGCCCGCTCCTCGCCCGGACCGCCCGGAGGTGTCCCCCGCGGACCCTCCCGGCTCCTGGCAGAGGAAGGCGACGACGCCGTCCGGTCGGGCCTCGCGCCGTTCGCAACCGCTCACGAGACACTGCGCGAGTTGCTCCGCGACGGCTGGCCAGTCCTCCGCACGCGTCGGAATACCGAGGCGCGCTCGCCCGCCGAACCGTCCGCTGCGGCCGTGCAGCGCGATGAGGACGACGCTGTTCTCGGGCCTGAAGCCGAGCAAGTACGGCAAGGCGTCGGCCAGTTCGGCGGGACTGCGCAGGGTCACCACGGACTCGGCGACGGGGTCCGTGCCCGGATCTTCGATGGGGTCTTCGATCGGGTCGGCTGATTCGCTGTGATTCGTCATGCGCCGACTCTGCACCGGATCTCATCATTCCGGTTGCGCCTGTGGATAACCATGATCAGGGGCACCTCAAGAGTTATCCACAGACTGGCGGACCCATTCGCCCGATGTCGTACCCATCAGGTTGCATGGAGCCATGAGCAACGAAGACCTGCGCACGGCGGCCGACGCCGTCCTCGCCCGCCTTGTCGGCGGCCCCTCCCCCGATTCCGGCGGGGCGCCGCCGGACAGCCCTCGGCTGCGCGAGGACCAGTGGCGCGCGATCGAGGCGCTGGTCGCCGAGAAGCGCCGGGCGCTCGTCGTACAGCGGACGGGCTGGGGCAAGTCCGCCGTGTACTTCGTCGCGACCGCACTGCTGCGGGAGCGGGGCAGCGGTCCCACCGTGATCGTCTCTCCCCTGCTCGCGCTCATGCGCAATCAGGTGGAGTCGGCCGAGCGCGCCGGCATCCGCGCCCGCACAATCAACTCGTCCAACACGGAGGAGTGGGACACCATCCAGGCCGAGGTGGCGGCGGGCGAGGTGGACGTCCTTCTGGTGAGCCCGGAGCGGCTCAACAACCCGGACTTCCGCGATCAGGTACTGCCGAAGCTCGCAGCGGCGACAGGCCTGCTCGTGGTCGACGAGGCCCACTGCATCTCGGACTGGGGACACGACTTCCGGCCCGACTACCGCAGGCTGCGCACCATGTTGGCCGACCTTCCGCCCGGCGTCCCGGTCCTGGCCACGACGGCGACGGCCAACGCCCGCGTGACGGCCGATGTCGCCGACCAGCTCGGCACCGGCGGCGGGTCGGACGCCCTCGTCCTGCGCGGCGCGCTCGACCGGGAGAGCCTGAGCCTCGCCGTGCTCCAACTGCCCAACGCGGCGCACCGGCTGGCCTGGCTGGCCGACCACCTCGACGAGCTGCCGGGCTCCGGGATCATCTACACCCTCACGGTGGCCGCGGCCGAGGAAGTGACGGCGTACCTGCGCCATCGCGGGCACACCGTCACGTCGTACACCGGCAAGACGGAGAACGCGGACCGGCAGCAGGCCGAGGAGGACCTGCTCGCCAACCGGGTCAAGGCCCTCGTAGCCACCTCCGCGCTGGGAATGGGCTTCGACAAGCCGGACCTGGGGTTCGTCGTCCACCTCGGCTCGCCGTCCTCACCGATCGCCTACTACCAGCAGGTGGGCCGGGCGGGGCGCGGCGTCGCCCACGCGGAAGTCCTGCTGCTTCCGGGCAAGGAGGACACGGCGATCTGGAACTACTTCGCCTCGCTCGCCTTCCCGCCGGAGGAGCAGGTGCGGCGCACCCTGGACGTGCTGGCGCAAGCGGACCGCCCCATGTCGCTTCCGGCCCTCGAGCCTCTCGTCGAGCTGCGCAGGTCACGCCTGGAGACGATGCTCAAGGTCCTCGACGTCGACGGTGCGGTCCGGCGGGTCCAGGGAGGCTGGATCTCCACGGGCCAGCCGTGGACGTACGACACCGAGCGCTATGCCTGGGTCGCCAAGCAGCGGCAGACGGAGCAGCAGGCCATGCGGGAGTACGCGACGACGACCGGCTGCCGTATGGAGTTCCTGCGGCGCCAGCTCGACGACGAGGAGGCCGCGCCGTGCGGGCGCTGCGACAACTGCGCGGGCGGGAGGTTCAGCGACAACGTGTCGTCCGCCGCGCTGGAGACGGCCCGCGGTGAGCTCGCCCGCCCGGGTGTCGATGTCGAGCCGAGGAAGATGTGGCCCACGGGTCTGGCAGCCGTGGGCATGTCGTTGAAGGGGCGCATCCCGGCCGGTGAACTGGCCGCCCCCGGGCGGGCCCTGGGCCGACTCTCGGACATCGGCTGGGGCAATCGGCTGCGGCCGATGCTCGCGCCCCAGGCTCCGGACGGGCCAGTTCCGGACGATGTGGCAAAGGCCGTCGTGGAAGTACTGGCCGACTGGGCGAAGGGCCCGGGCGGCTGGGCGTCGGGAAGCTCCGACGCGGGGCCGCGTCCGGTGGGCGTGGTGACCATGGCATCACGCTCGAAGCCGCAGCTGATCCAGTCCCTGGGCGCGCGGATCGCGGAGGTCGGGCACCTGCCCCTGCTCGGTTCCCTGGAGTACGCCGACGGGGCCGAGACCGCGCACGTGCCGAGGAGCAACAGCGCTCAGCGGCTGCGGGCCCTGGACGGAACGCTGACCGTGCCGCCCGAGCTGGCCTCGGCCCTCCAGGAGGCGGACGGGCCCGTGCTCCTGGTGGACGATTCGACGGAGACCGGCTGGACACTCGCTGTGGGGGCGCGCATGCTGCGGCGGGCCGGAGCCGAGGGGGTGTTGCCGCTGGTCCTGGCCGTACAGGGGTGAAACGGGCTTGGGCGAGGGACGCTCTGGGCAGGGATATGCGAGACGTATCACCGGATACAGGGCGACGGCTTCAATTGCTCGTTGCCGCAAGCCAGTACGACGGGAAGAATTGGAACCGCTCCCGCGCGGCCCCCGTGGTCCAGTAGGGCTCTGCCGCGGTGCGCCCCAGTCCGACGCCGCCCTCGCAGGGGCGTGTAGCCGAAGGGAGGATCGTGACCTTCGGATTCACTCCGTCCACAGCGGCATCGACGTCGGATTCATCGGCCGCCGCCGCGATACCCGATCCCGCTCAGTCGCCCACCCGCCTGCTCGAGCCCGCCGAATGGTCGGCCGCCGAGATCCCGCTGCTGCGGAACCCCCGCGAGGTCGTCAGTGGTCTGCACGCCCGGCACCGGCCCACTCCGGCCACGGCGGTCGTCGCCGTCCTCGACCAGGAGGAGCGGGTCAGGGCGTCCGCGTCGTTCGCGAGGCGGTCGAGCGTGGCTGACGGCTGGGTGTTCCGCAACGCCCTGCTCGCGCAGTTGCGCCGGGTCATCCCGCACGATCTGCGGCGCCGCACCCCGGTGCGTACGGCCGTGTTGCTCTACTGCCGGGACGGGGACGGGCTGTGGACGCAGGAGGACGGGGCGTGGATGTGGGGGCTGCGGGACGCGTGCACGCTGCACGGGCTGCGCTGCGGGGCGTACATCACGCTGACCCGGGAGGGCTGGCAGGTGCTCGGCGAAGGCCGCGCGGGCCGTCGGCCGAGCGCCGGTTCGCGTCCTGAGGACCTTTCCGAGGTCGAGACGCCTCCGCCGCGCATGGGTGGCGTGGCGTCGGAGTTGTTACGTCGCGTCGCCGCTCGCTGAGGCGTCGCAGGGTCCGGGCCGCGCCGCCCCGGGGTGGGGCGGGTAGATGCAGCCGGACGCGCCTCGCGCTCCGAGGACCACCGCTGCCCCCGTGTACCGCCGCGAGAAACCCACGCAGGCGTCAGCCGACACCGGCACCGGCACCGGCACCGGCACCAAGCACCAAGCACCAAGCACCAAGCACCAAGCACCAAGCACCAACGAGATCACACGCGTCGCATTGACCTCACGCTTCACATGCGCGTGCGGCGCGGAGCCACGCGGGTGGTCGCGGTCCCAGCGCGATGTGGCGCGTGGCGCCGCGGCACGAGGCCGCGGCGTGGCCCGCCGGGCGGGAGCGTCAGACGCCCGCGCCCAGCATCGCGTTGATCCGCTGCGGGTCGCCGCAGACGACCAGCAGGGTTCCGGCCCGGGTGAGCGCCGTCGGCAGGGCCGCGACGGCGACCGCTTCGCTGCCGCCGTTCAAGGCCACAACGACCACGGGGCGAGCCGCGGCACGGGACAGGACGGCGGCGTCGGCGTAGAAGACGTCGTCGCCTGCGTCGTGCTGGGCCCAGTAGGCGTCGTCGCCGAAGGACAGCTCGTGCGTCGCCCACGGGTGCGGTTCGCCGGTGGTGATCACCAGGACGTCACCCGGGGCGCGGCCCGAGTCGAGCAACAGGTCGACGGCTTCCTCGGCGGCGTCCAGCGCACCCTCGACCGAGGCCGGGATCAGCTGGATCTGCGGGACCGCCGCGGTGGTGTCGACGGCGGAAGCTTCGGGGGCAGCCGGAGCCGTGGGCTCCGGCGTGAGGGCCAGGGCGGTGGGCCCGGGCTTGGCGGCCGGTTCGCGCGTCGCGCGCTGCGCGGGCGGGGTCGGCCGTGCGGGACCCGGACGTCCGGGCCGCGGCGGCGCCGCGGGACGCGGGCCGGGTACGGGGCGGGGGGTCGGCGCGGTACGGCTGCTGGCCGGCGTGGCGCGGGGACCCTGGGCACTCTCGTGAATCTGAGGCTCCTCGGGAATGAGAGGCATGCGTTGTTGTCTATCAAACGCCGATGCGACACGCGTCGGCGGGTGGCACATGAGTGCGACCGGAACTGCGGAAAACATCAGAAGTCAAAGCCGAGCTGGCCCTCGATTTCCGGAACGTTTCCCTCCGCCCAGCTGCGGGCTTTCTTGAGATGCCGCCACTGGGGCAGCGCATCAAGATACGCCCACGTAAGCCGGTGGTAGGGGGTGGGCCCCCGTTCCGCCAGCGCGGCCTTGTGCACCGGCGACGGATAACCGGCGTTGGCCGCAAAACCGAAGTCTGCATGTTCGATGCCCAGTTCGGCCATCATTTTGTCGCGCCGAACCTTGGCGATCACCGACGCGGCGGCGACGGCCACGCAGGACTGATCGCCCTTGATGACCGTACGGACCTGCCACGGCGCCCCGAGGTAGTCGTGCTTCCCGTCGAGAATGACCGCCTCCGGACGGACCGGCAGGGCCTCCAGGGCCCGGACCGCGGCCAACCGCAGCGCGGCCGTCATCCCCAGGTCGTCGATCTCCTCGTGCGAGGCATGACCGAGGGCGTGCGCCGTCACCCAGCCCTCCAGCTCGTCGGCGAGCTCGGCACGCCGCTTGGGGCTGATCAGCTTGGAGTCGGTGAGTCCTGCGGGCGGCCTGCGCAGTCCCGTCACCGCCGCACAGACGGTGACCGGTCCCGCCCACGCCCCGCGTCCGACTTCGTCGACACCGGCGACGATCTTCGCTCCGGTGGTGGCGCGCAGGGAGCGCTCGACGGTGTGGGTGGGTGCTTCGTACGGCATGGCGCCAGACAGCGTACGCCGCCGATGACCACTCGCGACACCCCGGTTCGCCAAGCTCTGTCCGGTTTCACGCCAACGCCCCGCGCGTACGTCTCGGCCGCCCCCGCGCTACACGCGCAACAGCGGCACCATGACCTGATCAATCAGGCTGATGAATTCCTCATCCGTCCATTCGCTCCCGCACACTTTGGAGCGATACATCATCATCGCTGGAATCACATCGCAGACGAACGGGTCCGTCGCTCCGGAACGCACCTCTCCGCGCTCCATTCCACGCCGCATGACCTCTTTGATGAGTTCCACACTCGGTTCGATGACACCCTCGACGATCACCGCATGGAAACGCTCCGCGGTTGCCGTGTCGCACTCGTGAAGAACGGCCATGAGGGCATAGCCAGGGCGTGACGTCATGGCCGTACGCATCTGACGACACAGTTGCAGCAGGTCCTCCCGGACGCTGCCGTGGTCCGGGACGCCCACAAGGTCCGGCAGCCCGGCCTGCAGCGCGTCGACCACGAGGTCCTCTTTGGACGGCCAGCGCCGGTACACCGCAGCCTTGCCCGTCTGGGCGCCCGCGGCCACGCCCTCCATCGTCAGCCCGCTCCAGCCGACCGTACTGAGCTGCTCCAGCGCGGACTCAAGAATCGCGCGCTCCAGCACGGGTCCTCGGCGGCGCGAGGAGACCGCCTGCGCGGAGGCAGCCGTCCAACGCGAAGTAACCATCTGCACATCTCCGTTGAGCAATCAAGGCAGTTCCAGTGAACGCTTGCGTTCACTGTCAGGGTGTCACTACCGTAGGCCGCGACAGTGAACGTCTGCGTTCACTAACGCACTTGTGGGAGACCCATAGTGACAACCTCTCAGTTAAGTCAAGATCAGAAGCCAGGTGCGGCCCGCCGAGAAGGCCGCCCCGGTGTGGCGCTCACCATCATCGCCGCCTGCCAACTCATGGTGGTCCTGGACGCGACGATTGTGAACATCGCGCTCCCGCACATTCAGGACGCGCTCAAATTCTCCACGACGGACCTCACTTGGGTCGTGAGTGCGTACACCCTCACCTTCGGCGGTCTGCTGCTTCTCGGTGGCCGCGCCGGTGACATCCTCGGTCGCCGCCGGGTCTTCATGACCGGCATCCTGCTCTTCACGCTCGCCTCGCTGCTCGGCGGATTCGCCCAGGAGCCCTGGCAGTTGCTGGCGGCCCGGGCCCTGCAGGGCGTCGGTGGCGCGATCGCGTCGCCCACCTCGCTCGCGTTGATCACGACGACGTTCCCCGAGGGTCCCGAACGGAATCGCGCGTTCGGTGTCTTCGCGGCCGTCTCCGCGGGTGGCGGCGCGATCGGCCTGCTGGCGGGCGGCATGCTCACCGAGTGGCTGGACTGGCGCTGGGTGCTGTTCGTGAACGTGCCCATCGGCGTGCTCATCGCCTTCCTCACGCCGCTCTACATCAGTGAGTCCGAGCGCCATCCCGGCCGCTTCGACTTCGTGGGCGCGCTGACGTCGACCGCCGGTATGGCCGCGCTCGTCTACGGCTTCATCCGGGCGTCCGAGGAGGGCTGGCGCGACAGTCTGACCCTGGGGTCGTTCGGCGCGGCGGTCGTGCTGCTCGCCGCCTTCGTCCTGATCGAGAGCCGGGCGAAGGAACCGATCACACCACTGAAGATGTTCGCCGACCGCAACCGGTCGGGCACCTACGTGATCATGCTCAGCCTGGCGGCCGCCATGTTCGGCATGTTCTTCTTCATCGTCCTCTTCGTGCAGAACGTGTTGAACTACACGCCCATCGAAGCCGGTCTCGCCTTCCTCCCCGTGACGGTCGCGATCGTGATCGGTGCGGGTCTGTCCCAGCGGTTCCTGCCGGTTCTCGGACCCAAGCCGTTCATGGTGACCGGCTCCGCCATCGTCGCCCTCGGCCTCGGATGGCAGACGTTCATCACTCCGGACAGCTCGTACGTCAGCGGGGTGCTCGGGCCGATGGTCCTGTTCGGCTTCGGCATGGGGCTGAACTTCGTGACGCTGACGCTGACCGCAGTGTCTGGCGTCGCCGTGCACGAGGCGGGAGCGGCGTCCGGACTGCTCAACGCGACGCAGCAGGTGGGCGGTTCGCTGGGCCTGTCCATCCTGACGACGGTCTTCGGTACGGCGAGCCGGGACGAGGCCAAGGAGCAGATCCCGGACTTCCTGGCGAAGGCCTCCCCGGAGCAGAAGGCCGAGTTCGCCAAATCGGGAGAGCTTCCCGCTCCCTGGGGCCACGAGGTGCTGTCCACCGGCATCTCCACGGCCTTCCTGCCGGCCGTCGGCATGGCCGTACTAGCCCTGATCACGGCCTTGCTGGTGATCCGAGTACGCAAGAGCGACCTGGACGCCCTCTCCGGTACGGCGAGCGCGGCAGGTCCAGCGGGGGGCTGACGGGGGCCGTGTGTGCCGGGCCGTTCGCGACGGCGAGACCGGCCCGGCACACACGTGGTCGACCCACCCTTGAAGAGCCGCTTACGCGCGTCCCCACAGAGTCCCCAGAGAACGAACTACACCCGTCCCGACAGGACGAACTACCGGCTTCTCCTGCCGTCAGGCGCCAGCCACCGGCGCCCAAGCGGGCAACGGCTCGGTACGCTCCAGCCATGCGGCCGGGGGCGCCCCACCAGCCTCTGCGCCGGAACCGGCAGCGACGACCCCACCCACGATCGCGCACGTGGTGTCCATGTCACCGCCCACCCGCACGGTCGCCCAGAAGCCCGTCTCGTAATCGCCGAGCGCACGTGCCGCAGACCACAGCGCGAACGGCACCGTGTCGTGCGCCGTCGTGCGGCGCCCGCACCCCAGCACCGCCGCCACCGTCCCGGAGTCGCCGTAGTCGAGCATGTCCCGGGCCCTGCGCAGCCCGGCGCCCACAGCGCTGCGGGGCACGAGGTCGATGACCCCGTCGAGCAGCGCCTTGGGAGCCGGGGGCCCTGCGGGGTCGGCGGCCAGCGCCGCAGCGGCGGCCACCGCCATGGCTCCTACGACGGCCTCGCGGTGCTGGTGCGTCGGGTAGGCCGAGATCTCGGCCTGGTGGGTCGCCTGCTCCGGGTCGTCGGCGTACCAGGCGCCGAGCGGAGCGATCCGCATGGACGCGCCGTTGCCCCAGGACCCCTGTCCCTTGAACAGCGCGGAGGCCAGCTCCCGCCACTCCCCGCCCTCCCGGATCCGACCGAGCAACTGGTTCACGGCAGGGCCGTACCCCCGCTCGGTGTGGTGGTGCTCAGCGAAGGAGCGGGCCAGCTCGTCCTGGTCGATCCTGCCGTGGGCGGCCAGGACGGACAGGACGGAGCAGGCCATCTCGGTGTCATCGGTCCAGGGCCAGGGACCGTCGGGCAGCTCGCGCCGCTTGAGCAGTGGGTAGTGCGCGGGCGTGAAGAACTGGGAACCCAGCGCGTCTCCCACCGCAAGACCACGCAGGCTGGCGAGGGCGCGGTCCAGGCGCCGGTCTGGAGAGAGGTCAGCGGTCATCGCCCTGTCACTCTATCCGGTGATGCCGTACGGCTCCGGCTCACGCCAGCGCTCAAACGGCCGCTGGAGCCAAGGGCCCCATAACCATCAGCCCCCGCGACAGCCAAAGACACGGAAAATCTACTTCCACCGCCCGAACGGCCGGTCGAGTGTGTACTTGCCGTCCTCACCGAGCAGCAGCGTCCGTGTCTCGCCGTTGCCGGGGTTGGACAGCGACTCGAACTCCGCCACCGACCAGTGGAACCAGCGCATGCAGAACAGCCGCATGGTCAGCCCGTGAGTGACCAGCAGGACGTTCGGCGGATGGTCGGGGGCCTCGAAGCTGCGGTACAGGCTTTCCAGGAAGGAGCCGACGCGGTCGTAGACGTCGGCACCGGACTCGCCCTGGGCGAAGCGGTAGAAGAAGTGGCCGTAGGCGTCGCGGTAGGCCTTCTGGAGCTTGACGTCGTCCCTGTCCTGCCAGTTCCCCCAGTCCTGCTCCCGAAGTCGCGGCTCCTCCCGCACCCGTACCCGGTCGGGGTCGAGGCGCAGAGCCCGGAAGGTCTCGTGGGTCCGGCGGTACGGCGAGACGTACACGCTGACCCGCTCCTGCCCGAACAGCTCCCGTAGGTGCTTTCCGGTCTCCTCCGCCTGACGCCACCCTGTCTCGGTGAGCGCCAGGGCATGGTCGGGCTCGCGTTCGTACACGGTGTCGTCGGCGTTGCCGGCCGACTCGCCGTGCCGGACGAGGACGATGCGCCGCGGTCGTGCCATGGGTCGACCCTAGATCGGCGGCACCCCGGGCGGGTCAGGTGGGTAGCCCTCCGGACTCCATCCGGCGTATTCGCCCGGTGAAGCGGTCGCGCAGGAGCCGGTCGTGCGAGACGACCACGAGGGCTCCCGTCCACTGCTCGAGGGCTTCCTCCAGTTCCTCCACGAGGGCGAGCGCCAGGTGGTTGCCCGGCTCGTCGAGGAGGAGCAGGTCCGCGGGTCTGGCGAGCAGCCGGGCCAGGGCGAGCCTTCGGCGTTGCCCTGCGGAGAGCGAGCCGACGGGGACGTGGAGGTCACGGGGGTGGAACAGGCCGTAGGAGAGCAGCAGTTCGGCCTTCTCTTCGGCAGTGAGCGGCAGGCCCTTCCCGAAGGTGTCCAGCACGCGCTCCGCAGGGCGGTGCACCGGGATCTCCTGGGCCAGGTACCCGATGCGACCACGGCGGACGACGGAGCCCTCGTCCGGTTCGAGCACACCCGCCATGAGGCGCAGCAGAGTGGACTTGCCCGCGCCGTTGCCTCCGTGGATGAGGAGCCGCTCTCCGGCCGACACCGTGAGCTCCTGGACGGACAGCCGGTCCCCGACCCGCACGCCCCGCAGGGACACCAGGTGTCCGTCCACAGCCCCGGCCTCCGGACGTGCGGCGAAGCGCAGTGGCTCGGGCGGCCTGGGCACGGGATGGTCGTGCAGTCGGCGCAGTCTTTCCTGTGCGTTGCGCACGCGACCGGCGACGGAGGCCTGCACGCGGCCTCCCGCGCGGTCGTACGCCATCTTGTTGTTGTCCTTCATGCCCCGGCCGCCCGCCACCGCGTGTGCCGTGGTCGCCGCGAACTCCTCAAGCCGTCGCGTCTCCTCGCACCACTCCGCGTAAGCCTGCTCCCAGCGCCTCCTCGATGCCGCGCGCTCGGCCAGCAGTCCCTGATAACCGCCTCCGTACCGCACGACTGCACGGCGGGCCTCGTCCACTTCAAGGATCGCGGTGGCCACGCGCTCCAGGAAGGTCCGGTCGTGCGAGACCGCGACAACCGTGCCCTGGTGTGCCAGCAGGGCGGTCTCCAGCCAGTCGAGGGCGTTCTCGTCGAGATGGTTGGTCGGCTCGTCCAGGAACATCACCTCCGGGGCGGCCGCGATCAGGCAGGCCAGGCCGAGACGGGCCTGCTCGCCTCCCGAGAGGCTGCCCAGCTCCCGCTCGCGGTCTATGTGGGCGAGTCCGAGGCCGTTCATGGCCTTGTCGACGCGCGCGTCGGCTTCGTATCCGCCGCGCAGTTCGAAAGCCGTGAGCAGGTCGCCGTACTCACCGAGCACAGCCTCGGATGCCGCGCCGAGACCCTCCTCCAGCTCACGCAACCGTCGCTCCATGGAGCGCAGTTCGGACAGGGCCGCGTCGATCGCGTCCCCCACGCAATGGTCCGCGGGCAGTTGGGGCGTCTGCGCGAGGAACCCCGCGCCGCCCTCCGCGACAGTGACCACCTCACCGGCGTCCGGCCGGTCGCGTCCGGCCAGGAGGCGCAGCAGCGTCGACTTCCCCGCGCCGTTCTCGCCCACGATTCCGATGCGCTCGCCGGGCCTGACCGTGAAGGAGACGTCGCCGAGCAGGAGGCGTTCACCCCTGGCCTTCGTCACGCCACGTACCGAGATTTGTGTAGGCATGGGCACCCCCGTTTCCGTACATGCCACTTCCGCACTCCGCGAGCAAACGCAACGCTTGTCGCATTACGATGAGTGTGGCACAGTCCCCCTCACTAATGCAACAGATGTAGCACTTGGATGCGGCCGCGCCCGGCACGGCTGGAAAGACAGACCGGCACCGCGGGCTGGACAGACAGACCGGCACCGCGGGCTGGACAGACGAAGCGAAGGACCGAGATGACGAACGAGGGCGTTCCCACCGACGAGCACCCTGCACCCGGTACTCGCCGCCCCGGCGGCCGCACCGCCCGCACCCGCGCGGCCGTCCGCGACGCGGTCCTGAGCGGCCTCAGCGACCACGGCTACCCGGGCCTGACGATCGAGTACGTCGCCGAGCACTCCGGGGTGCACAAGACCACGCTGTACCGGCGCTGGGGCGGCCTGGAGGGCCTGGTGGCCGACGCGCTCGACCTCGCGGGAGAGGACACGTGGACCCCGCCGGACACCGGCAGCCTGGAAGGTGATCTGCACGCGCTCGCGCATGAGGTCGTCGACGCGTTCGCCGACGAGTCGAAGGCCGCGGCGCCGACCGCCTTCATCGCCGCCTCGTTCCAGTCCCCACGCGCCGCCGACGCCCTGCGCGCCTTCTACACCGAGCGGTTCTCCCGCTGCGAGGCCGTGGTCGCACGGGCCGTGGAGCGGGGCGAGGCTGACCGGGACACCGACGCGGCGGCACTCGTGCGCGCTGTCTCCGCGCCGCTGATGCTCCGCCTGTTCGTCACGCGGGAGCCGGTCGACGCGGCGCTCGCCGACCAGTCCGCGGCGGTGGTGCTTGCGGCGGCACGCGCGGGGGCGTTCGCCAGGCGCTGACTGGATGCGGCGACAGCACCAGCACCAGCACCAGCACCAGCACCAGCACCAGCTAAGGCACCCACCGCCTCACACCGTCACACCGTCCACGAAGGTTCCAACTGCACAACGTCCCCCGTGAGCGCCGCCACATCCGCCTCCGTCTGCGCGCGCAACGCGAGCCGTTCCACCCGTTCCACCCGGTACTTCCCGTGTTCGGCGGCCGACTGCCACATGGAGAGGACCAGGAACTCATGGCCGGGCGCCTCGCCGAAGAGCCCGCGCACCATGCCCGGCGAGCCCGCCATGGCCGGGTTCCAGACCTTCTCCTGCATCAGCGCGAAGTTCTCCACCCGCGCCTCATGAACGCGGCAGTGCGCCACCCGCACCACGTCCGCGTCCGTGAACCGCGGCTCGAACCCCGTCTTCACGTCGAAGCGGTGATCGAAGAGCTTGGCCTGCAGGTTCTTGTACGTGCCCACCTGCGCCGAGGCCAGCCGGTCGTGCGAGCGGGCCATGAAGGAGTCGTAGAAGGCGCGGCTCTCCCAGAACGCGAAGACATGCGCCACATCCGGTCGGCTGCGACTCCATCCTCCGCCCTGTCCCCGGAACCCCGGCTCCCCCAGAAGCCCCGCCCACTTTCGCTGCGCCCGCTCGAAACCCCGGCGGTCCACCACGGTGCAGCGAATCCACTTGACCAGCACCGCGCCATCGTACGGCGCGGCGCGTGGCCAGGGTCACGCTCCGGCGTAGTGCACCCGGATCAGCTCGGCGAACTCGTCGTCCCTCAGCTCGATGCCGAACTCCCGCACGAGTGTGTCCCGCAACTCGCTTACAGGTACGTCGCGTTCGTCACGGGATCCGTCGGGGCGCGTGAGCGTCAGCTGCGCGCCGACCAGTCGGCGCCGCACCTCCGGGCCGGCCTGTTGCAGGACCGGCCGCCGAATGAAGGGAGATTTGGGGTGGGTTGAGGTGTAGTGGTTCATCACTACGTAGTCGACGGGCAGCCGCCGGTCCGTCGTGTAGGCGTAGAGGTCGAACCAGCCGTCGGCGTGCTCGGTACGCAGCACCCGAACGCCGTCCTCCTCGCCTGCGACGCGGAAACGCCACTCTCCTTGTCGTACGTCGACGCCGTCCCGCAACGGGATGGGTTCGAGCAGTCCGTCCCCGCCGAACCCGGTGTCACAGTGCCACTGTTCACCGTCCGCCTCGACGCTCAGGAGCATGTGCGTCACCGGGCGCGTGGAGGTCGCGCCCGCCCGCACCCGCGCACCAAGTCCCCTCACGGAGAAGCCGATGCGCTCCAGTGCCGCCGCGAACAGGAGGTTCTGCTCGTAGCAGTAGCCCCCGCGCCGCCTGTGGACCATCTTGTCCTGGAGCGCGGCCAGGTCCAGGAGGACCGGGCGGCCAAGCATGATCTCCAGGTTCTCGAAGGGGATCGAGTCCACATGTGCCCGGTGGAGGGCCCGCAGCGTCTCCAGGTCGGGCTTGGCCTCGCCCTCGTAGCCGATTCTCGCCAAGTAGGCGTCGACGTCCAGCTCTTCCCCGTTCCATGTCATGGGGGCAATGATCGCAGGCGATTCGCGGGGTTCACGGCACGATGTCAGTGGCAGGCCTTAGCGTGGTCGTAGCACTGACAACGCGCGAAGACCGAGGGGGAGTTCGGTGAGCAACATCAGGAAGGGTCTCAAGAAGGTCGAGGTCGGCCTGAGATGGGACCCGAGCCCCCTCGGCACGACGGCGCACGACTTGGACATCGTCGCCGCGACGTACACATCCGAGGACCCCTACGGCAGCCCCGCCTACCTCGTGCACTTCGACAGTCGCTCCCCGGACGGCACGATCACGCTCAGCAGGGACAGCAAGACCGGCCAGGGTTTCGGCCACGACGAGGTCATGGTCCTGGAACTGGAGCGGCTTGCCGAGAGGTACGTGCGCGTGGTGATCGGCGTGGCCATCCAGCAGCCTCCGGACGGCCGTGTCTTCGGGGACATAGTGAATGCCTCGGTCCGCATCCGTGAGGGGCACACGGACCTCCTCGAGCGCGACTTCGAGGAAGTGGCCGGTTCCACGGCCTCCGTGGTCGCCGAGTTCACCAGGGAACAGCCGGGAGGGCCCTGGGCGTTCCGCGAGCTGCTCCACGGGTTCGACACCGACCTGTCGTCCTTCACCTCCGTGATGGGCGGCGTCCGCTGAGACGCGGTGTGGGGGGGGGGGCCCGAAGGCCCGCCGC
>NZ_JBHXTE010000067.1:0-42230 GCF_042677545.1 Streptomyces sp. NPDC127108
TCGTACTGGACGTACTTGGGTGATTCGGGCGTGCGGCGAGAGTGCGTGCCAGGCGTCGCGGGCCCGCGAAGATCCGCCGGACAGGCCCTAGGCCTCGCGGGTCGGGTCCTCGCCGCGGTCCATCGCCTTCCACAGCTCCTCGGGCCGGTCCGGGTCCGGGGCACGGCGGGGGGCGCGGGGGCGGGGGGTGCCGTCGCGTTCGTAACGCCCGGACATCGCGGGCCAGTTGCGACCGCGGAAGAGGGCGAGCAGGCCGGCGGCGAGGATCAGGGCGCCCGCGGCGACGGCCGCGTAGGGCCAGCCGGTGTGGCTGAGCCCGGCGATCTTGGAGGCGGCGTCGCCGGAGGTCTCGGCGGCCTTCTCGTCCAGGGCGGCGCTGTCGTTCGCGCCGAGCAGCGCGGCCACGACGATGCCGACGCCGCTGAGCGCGAGCAGCAGGGACACCAGGAGGCGGCCGGTGCGGCGCACGGCGAAGACGGCGACGAGCGCGGCCAGGCCCACTATGGCGAGGGCCGCGGGCACGCCCGTGACGTCGCCGCCCTTGGCCGTCAGCGGGAAGTCGCCGCCCGCCACGGCCGCGGTGCCGTGCGCCCAGGACTGCCGGGACGCGAGCAGCGCGAGGGCGGCTCCGGCGGCGCCGAGCAGCAGGGCGGCGGCGAGGCTGCGCCGACCGCCGCGGGGTGCGGGGTCGGCGGCCACTCGCGGCGCCCCGTCGGAAGCGGGCGACACGCCGTCGGTACGGGGTGTTGGCACTGCAGAAGTCACCCGTCCACTATCCCTCACGGCTCCCGGCGCCGTGCAGCCGGTTCGCGGTGTGGATGGCGCGCAGCACGGCGGCGGCCTTGTTGCGGCACTCGGTGTCCTCGGCGACGGGGTCGGAGTCGGCCACGACCCCGGCTCCGGCCTGCACGTACGCGGTGCCGTCGCGGAGCAGCGCGGTGCGGATGGCGATGGCGGTGTCGGAGTCGCCCGCGAAGTCCAGATAGCCGACGCAGCCGCCGTACAGGCCGCGCCGGGACGGCTCCAGTTCGTCGATGATCTGCATGGCGCGGGGCTTGGGGGCGCCGGAGAGGGTGCCCGCGGGGAAGCAGGCGGTGAGCACGTCGTAGGCGGTGCGGCCCTCGGCGACGCGGCCGGTGACGGTCGAGACGATGTGCATGACGTGGGAGTACTTCTCGATGGACATGAAGTCCACGACCTCGACGGAGCCGGGCTCGCAGACCCGGCCCAGGTCGTTGCGGCCCAGGTCGACGAGCATCAGGTGCTCGGCGCGCTCCTTGGGGTCGGCGAGGAGTTCCTCGGCGAGCGCCTGGTCCTCCTGCGGGGTCGCGCCGCGCGGCCGGGTGCCGGCGATGGGGTGCACCATGGCGCGCCCGTCCTCGACCTTGACCAGCGCCTCCGGCGAGGACCCGACGACGTCGAAGGCTTCCCCGTCCCCGTGGGGGAACCGGAACAGGTACATGTACGGGGACGGGTTGGTGGCCCGCAGCACGCGGTAGACGTCCAACGCGCTCGCCCCGCACGGGGTTTCGAAGCGCTGCGACGGCACGACCTGGAAGGCCTCGCCCGCGCGGATGCGCTCCTTGATGTCCTCGACGGCTTCCTGGTACTGCTCGCCGCCCCACAGCGCGGTGTACTCGGGCAGCTCGGACGGCGGGAGCGCGGCCGGGGGCTGGGAGAGCGGCCGGGAGAGGTCGGCCTCCATGGCGTCGAGGCGGGCGACGGCGTCGGCGTGGGCCTCGTCGACGCCGGTGTCCAGGTCGTTGTGGTTGATGGCGTTGGCGATGAGCAGGACCGAGCCGTCCCAGTGGTCGAGCACGGCGAGGTCGCTGGTCAGGAGCATCGTCAGCTCGGGCAGCCCGAGGTCGTCCCGCTCCCCCGGGCCGATCTTCTCCAGGCGGCGCACGATGTCGTAGCCGAGGTAGCCGACCATGCCGCCGGTGAACGGCGGCAGGCCCTCCGCCCCGGCCAGGTCGCGCGGGGTGTGCAGGGCCTCGACGGTGGCGCGCAGCGCGGCCAGCGGGTCGCCGGAGGTGGGGACGCCGACGGGCGGGTCGCCGAGCCAGTGGGCCTGCTCGTCGCGGACGGTCAGGGTGGCGGCGCTGCGGACGCCCACGAAGGAGTACCGGGACCACGAACGGCCGTTCTCCGCGGACTCCAGGAGGAACGTCCCGGGGCGTTCGGCGGCGAGCTTGCGGTAGAGCCCGACCGGTGTGTCCCCGTCCGCGAGGAGTCGGCGGCTGACGGGGATCACCCGGCGGTCGGTCGCGAGCTTGCGGAAGGTCTCCAGATCCATGGGTCCAGACCCTACTGACCCGGCGCCGGGGCGTCGGCCACGGCGAGCACGTCGGTGTCGAAGCAGGTGCGGGTGCCGGTGTGGCAGGCGGCGCCGACCTGGTCGACCTGGACGAGGACGGTGTCCGCGTCGCAGTCGAGGGCGACGGACTTGACGTACTGGAAGTGGCCGGAGGTGTCGCCCTTGACCCAGTACTCCCGGCGGCTGCGGGACCAGTAGGTGCAGCGGCCCGTGGTCAGGGTGCGGTGCAGCGCCTCGTCGTCCATCCAGCCGAGCATCAGCACCTCACCGGTGTCGTACTGCTGGGCGATGGCGGGGACCAGGCCGTCGGCGCTGCGCTTCAGGCGCGCGGCGATCTCCGGGTCGAGGCTGCTGGGCTGCGGCGATGCGGTCATGGGGCCATTGTGCCGCCCGCGCGGCGCGCACCCGGAGGACGTCCACTGTCCGGACCGGGCACCCGGTCGTAGGCTGGCTCCATGTCGACCCATGCCAAGCGTGAACGGCTCCTCCTCGCCGATCTGTTGGAGGCGGCGGGACCGGACGCACCGACCCTCTGCGACGGCTGGACCACCCGCGATCTCGCGGCCCACGTGGTGGTGCGCGAGCGGCGCGCGGACGCCGCGGGCGGAATCCTGATCAAGCAGCTCGCCGCGCGCCTGGAGCGGGTGCAGGCGGAGTTCGCCGCGAAGCCGTACGAGGAGCTGATCCAGCTGATCCGTACGGGCCCGCCGCGGTTCTCGCCGTTCAACCTGAAGCAGGTCGACGAGGCCTCGAACGCCGTGGAGTTCTACGTCCACGCCGAGGACGTGCGGCGCGCGCAGCCCGACTGGACGCCGCGCGAGCTCGACCCCGTCTTCGCCGAGACCCTGTGGTCCCGCCTGGAGCGGATGGCCCGGGTCGTCGGCCGCAAGGCCCCGGTGGGCCTGGTCCTGCGCCGCCCCGACGGCCAGACCGCGGTGGCCCACCGCGGCACGCCCGTGGTCACGGCGACGGGTGAGCCGGGCGAGCTCCTGATGTTCGTCTTCGGCCGCCAGGAGGCGGCGGAGGTGGAGCTGGAGGGCGACAAGGACGCGATCGCGCGGCTGCACGAGACGAAGCAGCTGGGGCTCTGACCTGCGAGAACGCCTGAAGGCTGCGGCAGGCGCGGGAAAGGCCTGCCACAGCCTTCAGAGTGCGCGTCGCGGCAGCGGCACAAGAGCCACCGCTCAGGGACGGCAGGAGGGGCGCGGCGTCACGACTGTGGCGGCTGCTGCCCCTGGTCGCCGCCGAACTGCTCCTTGAGCTTCTCCTGGGCCGTGTCGACCTGGCTGCTGTACTTGCCCTGAGTCTTTTCGTCGACAAAGTCACCGGCCTTGTCGATGCCCTGTCCGGCCTTGTCCTCGTGACCCTTGAGCATCTGCTTCAGCTTGTCCATCACAGACATCGCCGGCCTCCTTGCTGTTCGTCGGTCACCTCCAGCATGGGCTCCGTATACGCAGCGCGCATCCGCAGGGCCCCGCAGTCACCGCGCGAGCTCCGCCCCGCGCAGCCACCGGAGCCCCACCAGGCCGCCCGCCCCGGTCACCACTGCCCCCGCCACGAACACGGGACCGACGCCCCACAGCCCGATCGCGACCCCGGTGAGCGGGTAGCACAGCGGCGGCACGCCGAGCGTGAGCAGGCTCGCCACCGACGTGACCCGCCCCAGGTACGCGGGCTCGGTGACCGTCTGGAGGAGCGCGCCGCCGAGGGCCCCGCCGAGCCCGAGCAGCAGTCCCACCAGGAGGGCCGCGAGCACCGCCGCCGCGACCGAGGGCACGAGCGCCAGGGCCGCGAGGGCCGCCGCCCCCGGCAGCGCCGTCCACGACAGGACGGCCCCCGCCCGCCGCACCCGTCCCCGCACGGCCACGCAGAGCGCGGCGAGCCCCGCCCCGGCGCCGAAGCCGGAGACGATCCAGCCCATGCCGGTCGCGCCCCAGCCCCGCTCGTCGGCGAGGAGCACGATGCCCACGTTGCCCGGCCCGGAGAAGCCCGTCTCGGTGACCGCGATGACGACCATCAGGGGCGCGAGCACCTTGTGCCCGCGCACGTACCGCAGGCCGCTCAGGAGCTGCCGTCCGGCGGGCTCCGCGGTGCCCGCGCGGTCGTCGGCGGGCAGTTCGCGCACCCGCACGGCGAGCAGGAGCGGCAGCGAGAGCGCGAAAAGGAGTCCCGCCACGGCGAACCCCGCCGCGGGCCCGCCCAGCGCGACGGCCACGCCGCCCGCCGGGGCCGCCGTCACCGTCGCCACCCGCTGCGCGAGGACCTTCATCCCCTGCACCCGGGCCAGCTCCCCCGGCGCGGTGAGCCGTGGCGGCAGCGCCCCCACGCTCGGCAGGAACAGCGCGTCCACCACGCCGAAGAGCAGCGCCGCCACCACGAGCAGCCAGATCGCGGGCGTCGACACCAGCAGGACCCCGGCCAGGGCGAGGGTGACCAGGCAGCGCGCGGCGTCGCTGCCGAGCACCACGCGGCGCGGCCCGAACCGGTCGGCGACGACTCCCCCGCCGAGCATCAGGACGGCGCGCGGCACGGCGCCCGCGGCGAGCACGAGGCCGGTCCGGGCGGCGCTGCCGCTTCCGGCGGCGGCCCAGGCCAGGGCGGCGAAGTAGACGCTGTCGCCGATCATCGAGGCGGTGTACGCGGCGAGCCAGCGCAGGACGTTGCCGTCGCGGTGGGCGGGTCTCCCCACGGCCGGGGCGGTGCGTGTCCCTGTGACGGTCACGGGCGGTGCCCCTCAGGTCCGGAACGGGAAGCTGTAGAGGTGCAGCGCGACGTTCTCGCGGCCTTCGTCGTCGCCCGCCTCGTGCGCGGCGTTGCCGGAGCCGACGTACTTGTTGATGACGGCGCGCAACTCGCCGGAGAGGTCGGAGAGTTCGGCGGCGGTGAGCCGGAGCAGATGGTCGGAGCCGTCCGCCGCGGCCTGCCATTCGGGGCTCCAGGCGGGCTGCTCGTCGAGGTAGCGCAGATAGGCGTCGGTGCGCTGGTCGACGATCACGCGGGTCACGGCGCTGTGCGCGGCGAGCTTCTCGGGGGCGTCCTCGAAGTCGCGCCGGTGCAGGCTCAGGCCCTGCTGTGCGGGCTGCCACCAGCGTTCGCGGCCGTCGCCGCGGTGGGCGCCGGGCGCCTCCTCGATGAGGCCGTGCTCGGCGAGTTTGCGCAGGTGGTAGCTGACAAGGGAGACGGCTCCGTCGATCTCGTCGGCGAGCTGTGAGGCCGTCGCCCTGCGGCGTACGTACAGGGAGCGGTACAGCTTCAGGCGCAGCGGGTGGCCGAAGGCCTTCAGCGTGCCGAGATCGGTGATGCGGCGGTCCTCGGGCTGGTCGCCCGCGCTCCGCTCGTCCTGTCCGGGCTTGTCGTTCATGCCCCGCACGCTAGACAGGAAAGGAAAGTTGCGCAATTGATTTTGCGCAACTTTCCCTTCGCATCTGTCGCGACGTCCCGCCCTGCGCGCCTTCGCGTCCGCGCACGCGAAGGCCCCGGCCACCCTGAGGTGAACCGGGGCCTGGCGGCGCGGAGTTACCGGACGGGGTGACCCGCCGACCGCAGCGTGTCCTTGACCTCGCCGATGCGCAGGTCGCCGAAGTGGAACACGGAGGCGGCGAGCACCGCGTCCGCGCCCGCCGCGACGGCGGGCGGGAAGTGCTCCAGGCGGCCCGCGCCGCCCGAGGCGATGACGGGGACGCTGACGTGCTTGCGGACGGCCTCGATCATCTCGATGTCGTAGCCGTCCTTGGTGCCGTCGGCGTCCATCGAGTTCAGCAGGATCTCGCCCGCGCCGAGCTCGGCCGCGCGGTGCGCCCACTCGACGGCGTCGATCCCCGCCGACTTCCGGCCGCCGTGCGTGGTGACCTCGAAGGAGCCGGTCGCCGTGCGCCGCGCGTCCACGGAGAGCACCAGCACCTGGCGCCCGAAGCGCTCCGCGATCTCACGGATCAGGTCGGGGCGGGCGATGGCGGCGGTGTTCACGCCGACCTTGTCCGCCCCGGCCCGCAGGAGCTTGTCGACGTCCTCGGCCGTCCGCACGCCGCCGCCGACGGTGAGCGGGATGAAGACCTGCTCGGCGGTGCGACGGACCACGTCGTACGTCGTCTCGCGGTCGCCGGAGGACGCCGTGATGTCCAGGAACGTCAGCTCGTCGGCGCCCTCGGCGTCGTACACCTTGGCCATCTCGACGGGGTCGCCCGCGTCGCGCAGGTTCTGGAAGTTGACGCCCTTGACGACGCGGCCCTTGTCCACGTCCAGGCAGGGGATGACCCGTACGGCGAGCGTCATGCGGCGTCACCGTCCCCGGTGGGCGCGTACGCCTCCACCTCGACCTCGACGACCAGGCTCGGGTCGATGAAGCCGGAGACGATGAGCATGGACGCGGCCGGGCGGACGGCGTCGAACAGTTCCTTGTGGGCGCGGCCGACGTCCTCCACGTCCCGGGCGTGCGTGAGGTACATCCGGGTGCGCACCACGTGCTCGGGGCCGAGACCGAGCTCCCGCAGGGCGTCGAAGGCGACCTGGAAGGCGTTGAGCGTCTGCTGGTACGGCGTGCCCGCGTCTATCGTGCCGTCCACCACGGACGTGCAGCCCGACACCAGGACCAGGCCGTTGGGCAGCGCGACGGCGCGGGAGTAGCCGATGGACTCCTCCCACGGCCCGCCCGAGCCCACCCGGCGGATGTCCCCGGTCATGACGACGCCACCGTCGCGAGGGCCTCCTCCAGCGTGAACGCCTTCGCGTACAGCGCCTTGCCGACGATCGCGCCCTCGACGCCCTGCGACACGAGCTCCGCGATGGCCCGCAGGTCGTCCAGGGACGAGACGCCGCCGGAGGCGACGACGGGGCGGTCGGTGGCCGCGCACACGTTCTTCAGGAGCTCCAGGTTCGGGCCCTGGAGCGTGCCGTCCTTGGCGATGTCGGTGACCACGTAGCGCGCGCAGCCCTCGGCGTTCAGGCGCTCCAGGGTCTCGTACAGGTCGCCGCCGTCGCGGGTCCAGCCGCGGCCGCGCAGGGTCGTGCCGCGCACGTCGAGGCCGACCGCGATCTTGTCGCCGTGCTCGGCGATGACCTTGACGACCCACTCGGGGGTCTCCAGGGCGGCGGTGCCGAGGTTGACGCGGGTGCAGCCGGTGGCGAGGGCGGCGGCGAGGGTGTCGTCGTCGCGGATGCCGCCGGACAGCTCGACCTTGATGTCCATGGCGCCCGCGACCTCGGCGATCAGGGCGCGGTTGTCGCCGGTGCCGAACGCGGCGTCCAGGTCGACCAGGTGCAGCCACTCGGCGCCCGACCGCTGCCAGGCCAGGGCGGCCTCCAGCGGGGAGCCGTAGGAGGTCTCCGAGCCGGACTCGCCGTGGACCAGGCGCACGGCCTGGCCGTCGCGGACGTCGACGGCGGGGAGGAGTTCGAGGGTGCTCACAGGGTTCCGATCCAGTTGGTGAGGAGCTGGGCGCCGGCGTCGCCGGACTTCTCGGGGTGGAACTGGGTGGCCCACAGGGCGCCGTTCTCCACGGCCGCCACGAACGGCTCGCCGTGCGTGGCCCAGGTGACCAGGGGGGCGCGCAGCGCCGGGTTCACGGTCTCCAGGGACCAGTCGTGGACCGCGTAGGAGTGCACGAAGTAGTAGCGCTCGTCGGCGCCGAGGCCCTTGAAGAGCTCGGAGCCCGCGGGCGCCTCGACGGTGTTCCAGCCCATGTGCGGGACTATGTCGGCCTTCAGCGGCTCGACCGTGCCGGGCCACTCGTCCAGGCCCTCGGTCTCGACGCCGTGCTCGATGCCGCGCGCGAAGAGGATCTGCATGCCCACGCAGATGCCCATGACGGGCCGCCCGCCGGACAGGCGGCGGCCCACGATCCAGTCGCCGCGCGCCGCCGTCAGGCCCTTCATGCAGGCCTCGAAGGCGCCGACGCCCGGCACCAGGAGGCCGTCGGCGTTCATGGCCTTGTCGTAGTCACCGGTGATCTCGACGTCGGCGCCCGCTCGGGCCAGGGCCCGCTCGGCGGAGCGGACGTTGCCGAAGCCGTAGTCGAAGACGACGACGCGCTTACGTGGAGCGGAGGAGGTCAATTCCACACCTCCAGGCGGACGACGCCCGCGATCAGGCACATGCCCGCGCCGATGGAGAGCAGCGTGATCAGGCTCTTGGACTGCTTCTGCTTGACGAAGGAGTAGACGCCGCCGAGCAGGAAGAGCCCGACGAAGAACAGCAGGGTGGAGGTACCGCTCATGGCTACAGGGCGCCCTTCGTGGAGGGGAGGATGCCGGCCGCGCGCGGGTCGCGCTCGCTGGCGTAGCGCAGCGCCCGGGCGAGGGCCTTGAACTGGCACTCCACGATGTGGTGCGCGTTGCGTCCGTAGGGCACGTGGATGTGCAGGGCGACCTGCGCCTGGGCGACGAAGGACTCGAAGATGTGCCGGGTCATCGTCGTGTCGTACTCGCCGATCATCGGCGCCATGTTCTCCGGCTCGGTGTGCACCAGGTAGGGGCGTCCGGAGAGGTCGACGGTGACCTGGGCGAGGGACTCGTCGAGGGGGACCGTGCAGTTGCCGAAGCGGTAGATGCCGACCTTGTCGCCGAGCGCCTGCTTGAAGGCGGCGCCGAGGGCGAGGGCGGTGTCCTCGATGGTGTGGTGCGAGTCGATGTGCAGGTCGCCGTCGGTCTTGACCGTGAGGTCGAACAGGCCGTGGCGGCCGAGCTGGTCGAGCATGTGGTCGTAGAAGCCGACACCGGTCGACACGTCGACCTTGCCGGTGCCGTCGAGGTCGATCTCGACGAGGACCGAGGTCTCCTTGGTGGTCCGCTCGACTCTGCCAACGCGGCTCATGCGCTCTGCTCCTTCTTCAGTTCGCGTACCGCATCGAGGAACGCGTCGTTTTCGGCGGGGGTTCCCGCGGACACCCGCAGCCACCCCGGCACTCCGTTGTCCCGGACGAGAACGCCCCGGTCGAGGATCCGCTGCCAGGCCGCGTGGGTGGCGCCCTCGCCCTCGAACCGCCCGAACTGCACGAAGTTGGCGTCGGACTCGGTCACGTCGAAGCCGATCGCCCGCAGCTCGTCGACCAGGCGGTCGCGCTCGGCCTTCAACTGCTCGACGTACCCGAGGAGGGTGTCCGTGTGCTCCAGGGCGGCCAGGGCGGTGGCCTGGGTGACGGCCGAGAGGTGGTACGGCAGGCGCACCAGCTGGACCGCGTCGACGACCGCGGGGTCGGCGGCGAGATAGCCGAGGCGCAGCCCGGCCGCGCCGAAGGCCTTCGACATCGTGCGCGAGACGACCAGGTGCGGGCGGCCCGCGAGCAGCGGGAGCAGCGAGGCGCCGTGGCTGAACTCCACGTACGCCTCGTCGACCACGACGATCGACGGCTTGGCGGCCTGCGCGGCGTCGTACAGCGCCACGACCGTCTCGGCGGAGACGGCGTTGCCCGTGGGGTTGTTGGGGGTGGTGATGAAGACGACGTCCGGCGCGTTCTCGGCGATGGCGCGCGCAGCCGCCTCCGGGTCGATGGTGAAGTCCTCGCGGCGCGGGCCCGAGATCCAGCCGGTGCCGGTGCCGCGGGCGATCAGGCCGTGCATCGAGTACGAGGGCTCGAAGCCGATGGCCGTACGGCCCGGGCCGCCGAAGGTCTGCAGGAGCTGCTGGATGACCTCGTTCGAGCCGTTGGCCGCCCACACGTTGGCGCGCGTCACCTCGTGGCCGCCGGTGCGGGTGAGGTAGCGCGCGAGTTCGGTGCGCAGCTCCACCGCGTCCCGGTCGGGGTAGCGGTTCAGGTCACGCGCCGCCTCGCGCACGCGCTCGGCGATGCGCTCGACCAGCGGCTCGGGCAGCGGGTAGGGGTTCTCGTTGGTGTTCAGGCGTACGGGGACGTCCAGCTGGGGCGCGCCGTAGGGGGACTTGCCGCGCAGCTCGTCCCGGACGGGGAGGTCGTCGATGCTCACGTCGCTCACTGGCCCGGCACCTTCCAGCCGAAGCGGGCCTTGATCGCGGCGCCGTGCGCGGGCAGGTCCTCGGCCTCCGCGAGCGTCACCACGTGGTGGGCGACGTCGGCCAGGGCCTCGCGGGTGTAGTCCACGATGTGGATGCCGCGCAGGAAGGACTGGACGGACAGGCCCGAGGAGTGGCACGCGCAACCGCCCGTGGGCAGCACGTGGTTGGAGCCCGCGCAGTAGTCGCCGAGGGAGACCGGCGCCCAGGGGCCGACGAAGATCGCGCCCGCGTTCTTGACGCGGTCGGCGACGGCGGCGGCGTCCCGGGTCTGGATCTCCAGGTGCTCGGCGCCGTACGCGTCGACGACGCGCAGGCCCTCGTCCAGGCCGTCGACCAGGACGATCGCGGACTGCCTGCCCGCGAGGGCCGGGGCGATCCGGTCCTCGACGTGCTTGGTCGCGGCGACCTGCGGCTCCAGCTCCTTGGCCACGGCGTCCGCGAGTTCGGTGGAGTCCGTGACGAGGACGGCGGCGGCCAGCGGGTCGTGCTCGGCCTGGCTGATCAGGTCGGAGGCGACGTGCACCGGGTCGGCGGTGTCGTCGGCGAGGATCGCGATCTCGGTCGGCCCGGCCTCGGTGTCGATGCCGATGCGGCCGGTGAAGTACCGCTTGGCGGCGGCGACCCAGATGTTGCCGGGGCCCGTGACCATGTTGGCCGGGGCGCAGGTGTCCGTGCCGTACGCGAACATCGCGACGGCCTGGGCGCCGCCGACCGCGTACACCTCGTCGATGCCGAGCAGCGCGCAGGCCGCGAGGATCGTCGGGTGCGGCAGGCCGCCGAAGTCGGCCTGCGGCGGGGACGCGAGCGCCATGGAGGCGACGCCGGCCTCCTGCGCGGGCACGGCGTTCATGATCACGGAGGACGGGTAGACGGAGCGGCCGCCGGGGGCGTACAGGCCGACGCGCTCGACCGGCACCCACTTCTCGGTGACCGAGCCGCCGGGCACGACCTGGGTGGTGTGCGGGGCGCGGCGCTGGGCGCGGTGGACGGTGCGGGCGCGGCGGATGGACTCCTCCAGGGCCGCGCGGACGTCCGGGGCGAGACCGGCGAGGGCCTCGGCGAGGGCGGCGGCGGGCACCCGGACGTGCTCCAGCTTCACGCCGTCGAACTTCTCCGCGTACTCGATCAGCGCCGCGTCGCCGCGATGATGCACGTCCTCGCAGATCGGCCGCACCTTCTCCAGGGCGGCCGCGACGTCGAAGTCGGCACGGGGCAGCAGGGCGCGCAGGGCGTTGCCCTCGGGGAGGGCGTCGCCGCGCAGATCGATTCGAGAGATCACATGGCCAATTCTCTCAGACCGCCATCTGCGCCCGGTCGCCCGTATCAGTGGCTGATACAGGCCCACCGGACCTCGCCGTTCCACCCGGCGAATTAACGGAAGACCGTGTTCACCACTAGCGTTCAGGCGGTCACGGAGCGGGCATGAACAGGTGTACGAGACACGAGTACACCGGCGAACACAACGGGAGGACACCAGCAGTGGTCGACGACACCGGCATCGGGGACCCGCCGGACGGGCTGACCGCAGCGGAGATCGGCATGTGGCAGGCGTTCCGCAACGGCAGCGTGTACGACCTGAGGTCGGGGGACGCCGCGGAGGACGACCCGCACGGCGGGTATCCCTGGGGCCCCGAGCGCAGCGTCCGGGCCCGCATCGTGTGCTGGCTGCTGCTCGACGGCCCGCCCGCGCTCGCGGGCCGGGTGTCGTCCCTGAAGCTGGCCGGGGTGCAGATCACGGACGTGCTCGACCTGGCGGGCGGCACGGTCGTGCCGTACACGGAGCTGAAGGGCTGCCGGTTCGAGAAGGAGATCCTGCTGCCCGAGGCGCGCTTCACCACGCTGCGCCTGGTCGACTGCTCCATCCCGCGCCTGGAGGCCGCCCGGCTGCACACCGAGGGCGATCTGCACCTGCCCCGCTGCCGCCTGCACAACGGCATGCGGCTCACCGACGCCCACATCGGCACGGACCTGCTGCTCAACCAGGCCGTGGTCTACCGCGACCGGCGCGGCCGCTCGATCATGGGCGACGGCATGACGGTCGGCCAGGACCTGCAGGCCGAGATGCTGGAGTCGCACGGCGAGCTGAGCCTGCGCGGCGCGAAGGTCGGCGTCAGCCTGAGCCTGCGCGGCAGCCGCCTCGCCAATCCGTACAGCCGCCGCGCCCTGAACGCGCCCCAGCTGACCGTCGAGCGCACGCTGTACCTGACCCCGGCGGGCATCGGCAATCCCCCGCAGACCAGCGGCACGACACCCGCGCGCGGCACCCGCGTGCAGCGCTTCGAGTGCGAGGGCGGCATCCGCCTGGACGACGGGCGCTTCGGCGACGCGGTGGATTTCGGCCAGGCCCGGTTCACGCTGCAGAACGACCAGGAGGTGTCGCTGCGCCGCGTCCAGACGCCCGAGCTGCGCTTCCTGTCCGAGGCACCGCGGCGCGGCAAGATCGTGCTGTCCGGCGCACGGGTGGTCAACCTGATGGACCGCGCCTCCAGCTGGCCGGGCCCCGGCAACCTCCAGATGGGCGGCTTCACGTACGAGAACCTCATCCCGCAGGGCAGCTTCCCGCTGTCGCGGCGCCTGGCGTGGGTCGCCGCGGCCACCGCCGAGTACAACCCCGAGCCGTACGAGAAGCTCGCCACCGTCCTGCGCAACGGCGGCGAGGACGCCGACGCCCGCGAGGTCCTGCTCGCCAAGCAGCGCCGCCGCCGCGAGACGCTGCCCCCCGCCGCCAAGCTCTGGGGATACGCCCAGGACTGGACGGTGGCCTACGGCTATCGGCCCGGCCGGGCCGCGCTCTGGATGGCGGTCCTGTGGGCGGCGAGCGCCATCGCCTTCTCCCGCGCCGACCACCCCCCGCTCAAGCCCGGTGAGCACCCGAACTGGAACCCCTCCCTCTTCGCCCTCGACCTCCTCCTGCCCGTCATCAACCTGGGCCAGGACAGCTACTGGCAGCTCCGCGGCGGCTGGCAGTGGCTGGCCGCGGCCCTGATCCTGCTCGGCTGGATCCTGGCGACGACGGTGGCGGCGGGGGCGACACGGCTGCTGCGGCGGAGTTGAGGGCGGGCCGGGACGCGCCCCGCGCTTCGCGGCTGAACCGTTATCCGACGGGGGGCAACCATCGGCCCACCTCGTCCGTCAACACACGCGACCAGCAAGAGACCCGCTCGCGGACCACGAGCGGGCCGCAGCACCGACCACGACACCGGCCAGGGTGACCGGCGCCCCGCCCCACGCAGCGGCGCCGGTCGGGGCGCGAAGGGGGACAGCCAGATGCCGCTGCTGCGCGCCTTCGTCCGTACCGCCCGCATGATCCGGCACACCCCCCGCCTGGCCGACGGCCTGACCCCCGACGACGAAGTGCTCCTTGACGTGCCGGACGACCGTCTGGGGCCCGCCCTGGTCGCGGCGGGACGCGGCGAGTACGGCCCGGCCGCCAAGCTGCTCGCCACCACCCGCGAAGCCGCCGAGTGGGAGAACCGCGACCGGTACGCGACCCGCCTCGCCGCCTTCGCCCGCTCCCGGTCCGAGTGGTTCGACGACTGGCTGTCCGCCGCCCCGCACGACCCGGACGCGCTGCTGCTCAAGGCCGAGCTGGCCGTCGTCCGCGGCTGGGAGTCGCCCGCCCGCGCGGAACTCCTGCGCGAGGTCAGCCCGCTGCTCACGGCCGCCGCCGACGCCGACCCGCGCGACCCGGTGCCGTGGCGCATCGCGCTCGACCACGCCCGCGGCACCCACGCCTCGCACACCGAGTTCGAGGAGCTGTGGGCACAGGCGGTGCGCCGCTCCTCGTACCACTACGGCTGCCACGCCTCGGCCCTGATGTACCTGTCGGCGGACTGGTACGGCTCGCACACCGAGTGCTTCCAGTTCGCGGAGCGGGCGGCGGCCGACGCGCTGCCCGGCTCGCTGATACAGGCACTGCCGGTGCGCGCCGCGTTCGCGTACCTCACCAGCGCCGCCGGAAATCTGCCGCGCGAACGCCTGGACAAGGCGGCCGACCTGGCCATCGCCCTGTCCGGTGAGTACGCCGCCGCCGACCCCTGGCCGGCCGAGGTCCGCAACCTCCTCATGTACGTCCTGATCCGCCTGGAGCGCTGGCACGACGCCCTGGACCAGCTCCGTCTGATCGGCCCGTACGCGACCTCGTTCCCCTGGGACCGGCTGGCCGACGACCCGCTCGGGCAGTTCCTGGAGCTGAGGGACGGGGTCCGCATAGAGGTCGCGGCACGTACGCCGCTGCGCCCGCGGCAGGGCTACGCGGACGGCCGGGGTGCCGACGGCCGTTAGGCTTTCCGATCGTGACGACCGTCCGGCTTCCGCTCTTCCCGCTCGACTCGGTGCTGTTCCCGGGGCTCGTGCTGCCCCTGAACGTCTTCGAGGAGCGTTATCGCGCCATGATGCGCGAACTCCTGAAGGTCCCCGACGACGAGCAGCGGCAGTTCGCAGTCGTGGCCATCCGTGACGGCCGCGAAGTGGCGCCGAGCGCGCCGGGCCTGCCCGACCAGACCGCGCAGCCCGAGCAGGGCCCCGCCGCGGGCTTCGGCGACGACCCGATGAAGGCGTTCCACGAGGTGGGCTGCGTCGCGGACGCGGCGACCATCCGGGAGCGCGAGGACGGCGGCTTCGAGGTCCTGGCCACCGGCACGACCCGGGTGCGGCTGCTCTCGGTGGACACCTCCGGGCCCTACCTCGTCGGCGAGCTCGAACCGCTGGAGGAGCAGCCCGGCGAGGAGGCGGGCGCGCTCGCCGAGGGCGTCCTGCGCGCCTTCCGCTCGTACCAGAAGCGGCTCGCGGGCGCCCGCGAGCGGTCCCTGTCGACCAGCGCCGAGCTCCCCGACGAGCCGTCGGTCGTGTCCTACCTGGTCGCGGCGGCGGCCGTCCTCGACACCCCCACCAAGCAGGAACTCCTCGAAGCCCCCGACACGGCGGCCCGGCTGCGCGCCGAGCTGAAATTGCTGCGCGCCGAGACCGCGATCATCCGTAACCTGCCGTCGTTGCCCGCGACGGAACTGACGCGCGGCACGACCAGCCTCAACTGAGGCGGGGCCGGACCCCCTCCCGTACGAACCGCGGAAGTTGGCGAGCAGCGTGGCGAAGAAGCAGAAGAAGACGCAGGCGGGCGGCACCCCCGCGACGGTCGCCCTCACCGCGGCGGGCACCGCCTTCACCGTGCACTCCTACGACCACGACCCCGCCCATCCCTCGTACGGCCAGGAGGCCGCCGAGGCCATGGGCGTCTCCCCCGACCGCGTCTTCAAGACCCTCGTCGCCGACGTCGACGGCGAGCTGACCGTGGCCGTGGTCCCGGTCGCGGGCACCCTCGATCTGAAGGCCCTCGCCACGGCGGTCGGCGGCAAGCGCGCCACGATGGCGGACCCGGCCGCCGCCGAGCGCACCACCGGTTACGTACGCGGTGGCATCTCCCCCCTCGGCCAGCGCAAACGCCTGCGCACCGTCCTGGACGACTCGGCCTCCGCCCACCCCACGATCTGCGTCTCGGCGGGCCGCCGCGGCCTGGAGGTCGAGCTCTCCCCCGCCGATCTCGCCGCCCTCACCGCCGCGACGCTCGCCCCGATCGGGCGTGCGTGACCCCTCGACGGGGGGCCGGTCCTCGACTAGGACCACACCCATGTCGAAGAAAACGCGCAAGCGGAAGTGGCGGGTAAGGAAGGGCAAGTCCAACCACGGCAGGCGCCCGGCGTAGGGACCCGGCTGGGAGCTCCCCAACCCCGCCCCTTCCCGAAACCGAGGGCGCTGCCCCCGGGCCCCCGGGGTGGAGGTCCCGGGCGGGTGGGACAGCCCCAGCCGAATCGGCGCTCCGCGCCTCGTCCTCAATCGCCGGACAGGCTGAGATGTTGCCGGGGCGGGCTGGGAATGTGCCGCTAATTTTCAGCCCCTCCGGCGATTGAGGAGCGGGGTCTGGGGCGGAGCCCCAGTTTCGGGAAAGGGGTGGGATTGGGGAGCCCCCGGCAAGGCCCCCTACCGCTCCGGCGCCCCATAAGCATCCCGATACGGACTCTCGTACGACGAGAACGGCTCCGGATCCCGGGGCCCGAAGAGCCCCGTGAGCACCAGCTGCGCGACCATCGCAGCGACGGGCCACGCAAGCAGCACCCCCTTGGCCTTCAACTCCATGGGCGCGTCGAAGACGACCCCCGCCCCCACGGCCCGCGCGTGCGCCGCCACATCCGTCTCGGGCCCGACCCAGACCCCCACCTTCCAGGCGAGCACAGCCCCGAGCAGCCCACCCGCGGCGAGCCCGACGACGAGCGGGATCCCGCCCCGCCGCCGCACGAGGAACACCACGACCGCGCTGACGAGCCCGAAGGCGAGCGCCAGCAGGGCGAACGTTCCGTCGACCCCGATGGCCTGCTCGCCCTCGGTGTCCTTGAGGTAGACGGTCGTCTTGTCGGCGATGAGCGGCACGCTGGGCGCCAGCCACAGCCACAGCAGCCCGAGCAGCACTCCGCTGGCCGCGACCGCGACCATGACCACCACGGCGTCCCGCACGTCGGCCTTCAGGTCGGTCGTCACGGGGGATCCGTCCTCCTCGGGCGCCGTCCCGGCCGCGTACCCCGAGGACCGCGCGGGCTCCCGCCAGGGGTTGTCGGGGCCGGGGCCGGAGGAGTCGGTGTCGCTGTCTTCGGGACGATCGTGCGGCGGTTGGGAGGGTGTCAGCGGTGCGGTCACGCACACATGGTGCCAGCTCCGTCTGAGAACCGCGCCACCGGACGGCGGATCGGCGTCAGCGGACGGCGGCCCGCCGGTAGGCCCAGGTGGCGACGGCCAGCGAGGCGACGCCGACGCCCGCGCAGACCGCGAGATCGAGTGCGACGGCACCCCAGTCGGGGTCGGCGCCGAAGGTCCGGGCGAGGGCCTCCACGCCGTACGTGGAGGGCAGCAGGTCGCGGGCGTACTGCAGGAACTCGGGCATGCGCTCGGCCGGGAGCACCCCGAGCAGGAGCGCGGCGGACATGCCCATCTGCCCGAGCAGGGTGGCGAGTTCGGGCCGTGGCGCGAGCAGCCCGAGGGCGGCGCCTAGCCCGGCGAGGGCGGCGCCGGAGAGCGGGATCACGGCGGCGAGCACCCACAGGTGCGTCAGCGGCAGGCCGAAGAGCCCGCAGCCGACGACGGCCGTGACGATGGTGCCGGGCACGGTGAAGGAGGCGTACGCGGCGGCGGCGCCGAGGACGACGGCGGCGGGCGGCACGGGCAGCGTGGCGTAGTGGTCGAGGCCGCCGTCGCCGCGGAGCTGGCCGAAGTACTGGGCGAGCAGGTTCAGCGCGACGAACGCGACCACGAGGACGGAGGATCCGGCGACGACGGCGCGGGCCTCACCGCCCCCGTCCACGACGCCCCGCATGAGGATCATGATGCCGACGGACTGGAAGGTGGCGACGAAGAGCAGCGGGATCCGGGCGACGCGGGCCCGTGACAGCTGTGCCCGGTAGACGGCGCCCAGGGCCGGCAGGAGCCGCGCCCGGGCCCCGAGCGGCGCGACGGGGTCCGTCACCTCCGCGGCGCGGTCCTCGGCTCGCACGACGGCTTCCAGGGGAACGGCACTCAACGGACAACCTTCCTACCGACTGGCCTGACTACTCCACGCCGCGCGGCGGCGGCACCGGCGCGTCCTCCCCCGGTGACGGGTCCCTCGGTGTCGGGGCTCACGCCTTCACCAGCCCGTCCCCGCCCCGCCCGCCCAGGGCGAGGTACACATCCTCCAGGCTGGGCGTGGCCAACGTGAAATCGTCGAGGGCGGCGAAGGCGCCCCCGCCGGTGACCGCCGCGACGGCCGCCCGCGCCTCCTCCGGCGCGAGCCGCAGCGTCCACTTGCGCCCGGACTCGACCGCCGAGGACCGCAGCGCGGCGACCTCGGGCACGTCGATGGGCGCCCGCTCGCGCCAGACGAGCTCCACCCGGACCTCCCCGGCGACCTGCTCCTTGAGCCCGGCGGGCGTGTCGCAGGCGATGACCCGGCCGTGGTCGAGCACGGCGACGCGGTCGAGCACGGTCTCGGCCTCGATGACGTTGTGGGTGACGAGCAGGACGGTGGTGCCGCGCTCGGCCCGGCGCCGGTCGACGGCGCCCCACACGGCGCGCCGCGCCACCGGGTCCATGCCGGTCGTCGGCTCGTCGAGCACGAGCAGCCGCCGCTCCCCCACCAGGGCGGTGGCGAAGCAGGCGAGCCGCCGCTGGCCGCCGGAGAGCTTCTTCAGGGGCCGGGAGGCGAGGGCGGTGAGCCCCAGCTCCTCCAGGACGTCGTCGCGCTCGGCCCGCGCGCGGGCGGTGTCGAGCCCGCGCAGGCGCGCGGTGGTCTCGACGGCGAGGGAGACGGTCAGCTCGTCCAGGGCGGTGGACTCCTGGCCCAGATAGGCGAGGAGCCGGGCGGCCCGCTCCGGGTGGCGCACGATGTCGTGGCCGAGGACGTGGACGCTGCCGCTGTCGGGCCGCATCAGGCCGGTCAGCTGGCGTACGAGGGTGGACTTGCCGGCGCCGTTGGGTCCGAGGAGGCCGAAGATCTCGCCGCGGCCGACCTCGATGCCGAGGCCGTCGCTGGCCCGGACCTCGGGTGTCGCGGGCCTGCCGCGCCTGCCGCGGGCGGCGGGATAGACCTTGACCAGGTCGCGCACGACGCAGACGGCATCGCTGCCGTGCCCCTGCCGGAGCCCCTGTCGGACTGCCTGTGCCGCGCGCGTACTCACGAAGGACGAGGGTACGGGGTCCTGTGTCCGGTATGGCGCGCGGGGCGGCTCTCGCGCCCCCTCGTCGTACCGGAACGGATGCCCCCGCCGTGGCGTGCGCGCCCTCGCGCCGGGGGCACCAGGGACATCATTCCCCCGCGGGCGCGTGCTCGGCGGCGGTCCGTACGTCGATCTCGCGCCAGAAGCCCGCCCGGATCGCGTACCGGTCGTGTTCGTCGATCTGGTCGTCCTTGTGGGCGAGCAGACCGAACCGGGCGGCGTAGCGCAGCAGCTCGCCGTCGATGCGGTGCGGGATGCGCGGGTACATCGTGGACAGCTTCTGGAGGTTGTGCTGTTCGGGCAGGCGCCCCATCCAGCGCCGGGCGAAGACCTGGCCGACCTCGTAGGGGTCGCCGCCGACGGTGGTGATGTCCTCCTCCCTGTCGGCCCAGCGCTGCTCGGCCGTGGTGAGCTGGGCGAGGGTGGGCAGCGCCGCGGCCTCCGGGGGCTCGGCGGGGGTGCCGGGGCGGTCCACCCAGCCCTTGTCGGACGACCAGCGCAGGGTCGCGTTCGCCGGTTCCTTGGGGTGCTGCACGCCGGGGGCGCGCAGGGCCGCGAGGTCCTTGGGGGTGGGCACGCCCTTTGTGGCCGGATTCCGGTCCCCGTTCTCCTGGACGCGGGGGGCCGCGGCGGGGTGGGGGGCGGCGGTGGCCTGCTCGGCGCTCGCGGCGAGGGCGGACTCGGGCAGCGGGGCGGAGAGGATCGCGGCGATCTCGGGGCGGGGGGCGGGCGGCGGGGCGCAGACGCCGGTCAGCTCCTTGGCGCGGACGGCCTTGGTGATCCAGACGCGGTCCAGGACGCGGCGCTCGTCGGCCTCGGCCACCAGGTCCTCGGACTGGTTGTAGTCCCCGTCGGCGGCCTGCACGGCCCAGAGGTGGACGGCGACGCCGTGTTCCTTGGCGGCCATCATGCCGGGCAGCAGATCGCCGTCGCCGGTGACGAGCACGACGTCGGAGCAGGCGCGGTTGCGGGCCAGCTCGGTCAGCTCGGCGTGCATGGCGGCGTCCACGCCCTTCTGCGCCCAGCGGCCGTCGCTGCGGGTCAGGGCGCCGAGGCGGACGGTGACGCGGGGCATCACGCGGAGCCTGCGGTGCTCCGGTTGGGGTACGCGGTCGGGGGCGCCGTCGAACCAGTAGATCCGCAGCAGCGGGCGCTCCGTGTCCGCCTCGGCGCGCTCGCGCAGACCCTGGATGAGGGCGGTGTGATCGACGGTGATCCTGGACCGGGACGGCTCTCCCGCGAGGAGGCTCGCGGCGGCTCCCAGCAGATACCCGGCGTCCACCAGGACGATGCAGCGGTCCACGCCATCCACCCTCTTTCCTGGAAGATTCCTGAAGGTGCCCGAAGATCCCACAGATCGCGGGCAGGGGTCCGGCGATTCGGCGGATCGAAAGAGCCCGCGGATCCTGGAGGTCACTTCGGGTTTCCTTCGAGTCTGCCCGACCTCGCGGAGGTTAACGGCCCGAACTCGATCTTCGGCGTGGCGTATCCGCTCGAACGCGCTGCGTGGCTCCTTTTGAGTGCCTCCGCGAGTCCCCCTATGACGCACGGTAATTATCCAAAATGCGCGTTTTGCAGACCTATGTGAGTCTGGTCGCGTCCTGGCCCCTCGATCCCCCTCAGGAGGAAGATCACCATGGCCAAGAACAAGAACCGCGATCGCAACCAGAAGGCGGCGGCCCAGGCCGAGCGCGGTCAGCAGCAGGCCCAGCAGTCCGCCATGGAGGCACAGGCCAAGTCCGCGGCCGCGGCGAACCCCGGCGATGTCGCCCGTAAGCACCGTGAGCGCCGCTTCGGCCACAACTGACGCCCGCACAGGCACACATGAGGGGCGCACCCGCACCGGGTGCGCCCCTTGGCCATGTGATGCGTGCCGTGCGCGCCGCTCGCGCCGCCCGCGGCGGGGTCAGCCCGCCAGGCAGGACGGGCCGAGCAGCACCTTGAGGTCGCCGAAGAGCGCCGGGTCGGGCTTCACGCGGTGCCGGTCGAGCCGGAGCACGGTGGTCTTCTGCGCGCCCTGGAGCTTGATCCGCACCTCGCTGTTGCCCCGGTGGTGGCTGAGGATCTCGCCGAGGCGCGTGACCATCGGCGGGCTCACCTTCACGGTCGGGATGGTGATCAGGACGGGCGCGTTGGTCCCGGCGTTCGACAGGTCGGGGACCTGCATCTCCATGGCGACGAGGCGGGGGACGTCCTCACGCTTGTCGAGCCGTCCCTTGACGAACACCACGGCGTCCTCGACGAGTTGCGTGGACACCAGCTGGTACGTCGCGGGGAAGAACATGCACTCGATGGAACCGGCGAGGTCCTCCACGGTGGCGATCGCCCACGCGTTGCCCTGCTTGGTCATCTTGCGCTGCAGCCCGGAGATGATCCCGCCGATCGTCACCACCGCGCCGTCGGAGAAGTCACCGCCGGTCAGCTGCCCGATCCCCGCGTCCGCCTTGTCGGAGAGCACATGCTCGAGCCCGAACAGCGGGTGGTCGGACACATACAGGCCCAGCATCTCCCGCTCCTGCGCGAGCAGATACGTCTTGTCCCACTCGTCGTCGGAGAACTCCACGTCCAGGCCGAACCCCGGCTCGTCGGAGTCGTCCTCGCCCATCCCTCCGAACAGGTCGAACTGCCCCTCGGCCTCCTTGCGCTTGACCGCCACCACGTTGTCGATCATCGGCTCGTACTGCGCGGTCAGGCCCTTGCGGGTGTGCCCCATGGTGTCGAAGGCGCCCGCCTTGATCAGCGACTCCGTCGTGCGCTTGTTGCACGCGGCCGCCTCCACCTTGTCCAGGTAGTCCGGGAACGAGGCGAACTTCCCCTTCGCCTTCCGCGACCGGATGATCGACTCCACCACGTTCGTCCCGACGTTGCGCACCGCCTCCAGGCCGAACAGGATCACGTCGTCACCCTGCGCCGCGAAGTTGTGCACCGACTCGTTCACGTTCGGCGGAAGCACCTTGATGCCCATGCGGCGGCACTCGTTCAGATAGACCGCCGACTTGTCCTTGTCGTCCTTCACCGACGTCAGGAGCGCCGCCATGTACTCGGCCGGGTAGTTCGCCTTCAGATACGCGGTCCAGTAGGTGACCAGGCCGTACGCGGACGAGTGCGCCTTGTTGAACGCGTATCCGGCGAAGGGCACCAGGACGTCCCACAGGGCCTGGATCGCGGCGTCCGAGTAGCCCTTGTTCTTGGCGCCCGCCTGGAAGAGGACGAAGTTCTTCTCCAGCTCCTCGGGCTTCTTCTTGCCCATCACGCGGCGCAGGATGTCGGCTTCGCCGAGCGAGTAGCCGGCGATGATCTGGGCGGCCTTCTGCACCTGCTCCTGGTACACGATCAGGCCGTAGGTGAGACCCAGGGTCTCCTTCAGCGGCTCCTCGAGCTCCGGGTGGATCGGGGTGATCTCCTGGCGGCCGTTCTTCCGCTCCGCGTAGTTGGTGTGCGAGTTCATGCCCATCGGGCCCGGCCGGTAGAGGGCCGAGACGGCGGAAATGTCCTCGAAGTTGTCGGGCTGCATCTGGCGGAGCAGCGAGCGCATGGGGCCGCCGTCGAACTGGAACACGCCGAGCGTGTCACCGCGGCAGAGCAGTTCGAAGGTCTTGGGGTCGTCGAGCGGAAGGTTGAGCATCTCCAGCTCGATGCCCTTGTTGGCCTTCACCATCTTGACGGCGTCGTCCATGATCGTGAGGTTGCGCAGGCCCAGGAAGTCCATCTTGAGCAGGCCGAGCGACTCGCACTGGGGGTAGTCCCACTGTGTGATCGTGACGCCGTCGGTGTGCCGCACCCAAATCGGGGCGTGGTCCACGATGGGCTCGCTGGACATGATCACGCCGGCCGCGTGCACACCCATCTGCCGGACCAGGCCCTCCACGCCCTTGGCGGTGTCGATGACCTTCTTGACGTCCGGCTCGTTCTCGTACATCCCCCGGATCTCGCCCGCCTCGCTGTAGCGCGGGTGGGTGGGGTTGGTGATGCCGTCGAGGTCGATGCCCTTGCCGAGGACGTCGGCGGGCATGGCCTTGGTGAGCCGGTCGCCCATGGCGTAGGGGTAGCCGAGGACGCGCGCGGAGTCCTTGATGGCGTTCTTCGCCTTGATCTTGCCGTACGTACCGATCATGGCGACCTTGTCCTCGCCGTACTTCTCGGTCACGTACCTGATCACTTCGACGCGCCTGCGCTCGTCGAAGTCGATGTCGACATCGGGCATGGAGACGCGCTCGGGGTTGAGGAACCGCTCGAAGATCAGTCCGTGCGTGATCGGGTCGAGGTCGGTGATGCCCATGGCGTACGCGACGATCGATCCGGCCGCGGAGCCTCGGCCCGGGCCGACCGCGATGCCGTTGTTCTTGGCCCACATGATGAAGTCGGCGACCACGAGGAAGTAGCCGGGGAACCCCATCTGGATGATGATGTCCATCTCGTACTCGGCCTGCTTCTGGCGGTCCTCGGGGACGCCGCCCGGGTAGCGGCGGTTCATGCCGACCCGGACCTCCTCCTGGAACCAGGTGACCTCGGTGAAGCCGTCGGGGATCTCGAACTTCGGCATGAGGTCGCGCTTCTCGAACATGCCGCTCGTGTCGATCTGCTCCGCCACCAGGAGGGTGTTCGCACACCCCTCCTGCCAGGCGTCCGAGGAATCGACGGCGTACATCTCGTCCGTCGACTTCAGGTAATAACCCGTCCCGTCGAAACGGAAACGATCCGGATCCGACAGATTCTTGCCCGTCTGAATGCACAGCAGCGCGTCATGGGCCGTCGCCTCATGCGCGTACGTGTAATGCGAGTCATTCGTCACGAGCGGCGGAATGCCCAGCTTCTTGCCGACCCGGAGGAGATCCTCACGCACCCGGCGCTCGATATCAATCCCGTGGTCCATCAGCTCCAGGAAATACCGGTCCTTGCCGAAAATGTCCTGGTACTCCGAAGCCGCCTTCACCGCCTCGTCGAACTGCCCCAGACGCAGCCGCGTCTGCAGCTCACCCGACGGGCAGCCGGTCGAGGCGATCAGCCCCTCCGACCACTGGGAGATCGTCTCCTTGTCCATCCGCGGCCACTTCTGCAGCCAGCCCTCGGCGTACGCGTCCGAGGAGAGACGGAACAGGTTGTGCAGGCCCGTCTGGTTCGCCGCCCAGATCGTCTTGTGCGTATAACCACCCGAACCGGACACGTCGTCGCGCTTCTGGTGCGGCTGCCCCCACTGGATCTTCCGCTTGTTGCGCCGCGACTCCGGCGCCACATACGCCTCGATCCCGATGATCGGCGTCACTCCCGCCTTCTTCGCCGTATGGAAGAAGTCGTACGCCCCGTGCAGGTTGCCGTGGTCGGACATCGCGATGTGCGTCATGCCCATCTCATTGCACGCGTTGAACATGTCCTTCAGCCGCGCGGCGCCGTCCAGAAGCGAGTACTGGGTGTGGACGTGCAGGTGCGTGAAAGGCGGCTTCGACACGGCGTGGGCCTCCAACGGGAACACTGGGCGACAGGCTGCGGACAGTCTGGGTGGACAGCGTGGAAGTCTAATCCGCGCGACTGACAGTCGGCGGGCACTCGGGAGTACGGTCGGGCGTTGAGAAGGGCGGACGTCCGTCCCCCGAGCCATGCACCAGGAGGCACCCCGCGATGTCGGTCCCGCAGCCCACCGCCGACCAGCGCGGCGAGGAGATCCTCGCCGTCTTCGACACCGCGTTCGGCGAGCTGCTCGCCGCCGACCCCGCCGCGTTCCGGGTGAAGTTCCGGAAGATGGCGGCCTCGGCCTTCGCGTTCTACCGCGGCACGGCGTGCCTCTTCTACCACGACCTGGGCCGCGAGCAGCACGGCGGCGCGTACGTGGACGACCGCACCGGCCGGGTCTGGATCCACGGCGACCTGCACGCCGAGAACTTCGGCACGTACATGGACTCCCAGGGCCGCCTGATCTTCAACGTCAACGACTTCGACGAGGCGTACGTGGGCCCCTTCACCTGGGACCTGAAGCGCCTCGCGGCCTCCCTGGCCCTGATCGGGTACACGAAGGCGCTGAGCGACGAGCAGATCACGTCCCTGGTGCGCACGTACGCCGCGGCGTACCGCGAGCGGGTCCACGACCTGGCGACGGGCGCCAAGAGCGACGAGGTGCCGCCCTTCACGCTCGACACGGCCCAGGGCCCGCTCCTGGACGCCCTGCGCGCGGCCCGCTCCCTGACCCGCTTCGAGCTCCTGGACTCGATGACGGAGATCCGTGACTTCGAGCGCCGCTTCGCGCCGGGCGGCGGCTCCATCGAGCTCGACGCGGCCACGCGGTACAAGGTCCTCGCGGCCTTCGACGGCTATCTGGAGACGCTGCCCGAGTCCTCCCTGGCCCGCCCCGACTCGTATCGCGTGAAGGACGTCGTGGGCCGCCGCGGCATCGGCATCGGCTCGGCCGGACTGCCGTCGTACAACATCCTCCTGGAGGGCAACAGCGACGCCCTGGAGAACGACGTCGTCATCTACCTGAAGCAGGCCCAGACCCCGGCCGTCTCCCGGCACATCACGGACCCCGTGATCCGTGACTACTTCCAGCACGAGGGCCACCGCACGGTCATCTCCCAGCGGGCCCTCCAGGCGCACGCCGACCCCTGGCTCGGCTGGACCGAGCTGGACGGCGCGGGCCAGCTCGTCGCCGAGGTCTCGCCGTACGCGGTCGACCTGGACTGGTCGGACATCGACGACCTGGACGAGATCTCCTCCGTGGTGGCCGACCTGGGCCGGGCCACGGCGACGATGCACGCGGCCGCCGACGACGAGAGCGGTCACTCGGAGCTGGTGCCGTTCTCCACGGAGCGGGCCATCGACGCCGCCATCGCGGCCGACGAGGGCGGCTTCGGCGACCTCCTGGTGGACTTCGCGCACGACTACGGCGCCCGGGCCCGCGCGGACCACCAGATCTTCGTCGACCTGTTCCGCAATGGCCGGATCCCGGGGCTCTGAGGGGCGGCCATGTGATTCATAGGGACCCTTTAGGGGTCTCTTACGACAGCTCATGGCACACTCGCTTGCGCGATGGACATATCCGGGACCCAGATCAGAGTGGTGCGTGCGGCACTGTTCACGGCACTCGTCGTGATGCTGTCCGCCGCGTCGCACATTCTGCTGTCCCGGGCCCCGCTGCCACTCACGACCTGCCTCGCCGTCACGGCCGGGGTGTACGTCATCGCGTACGCCCTGGCGGGCCGTGAGCGCGGGTTCGGCCGCATCGCCGCCCTGCTGATCCCCCTTGAGCTGGCCGCCGACACCGTCTTCACCTCGGGCCAACACGTCTGCTACGGCCAGTCGGGCGGCCCCGTCACGGGCCCGCTGCGGTCCTTCGGGGTGGATGTGCTGTGCGGCGGCGGCAGCGTCGGCACTCCGCTGGCGCGGATGACGGGCGGCGAGAGCCACGGCGCCGCCGCCCTGCTCGCCGACGGCGGCCCGGCCACGGCCTGGCTGCTGCTCGGGGCGCACGTCGGCGTCGGGCTGCTCGCGGCGGCCTGGCTCGGGCGCATGGAGCGGGCCGTGGCGGGTCTCCTTCGGGCCGCGGCCGCGGCGACGTTCCGGCCGCTGCTGCTCGCGGTCGCCGCGGTGACCCGCCGGGTCGAGCCGGTGCGCTGGCTGCCGCGCCCCGCCCGCCGGACGCCGGTCGTCCGCACCCGGCTGTTCGTGCACTGCGTGGGACGGCGTGGACCGCCGTGCTCGGCCCTCTTCGCCTGAGCACAGCCGACCAGCCATCGCCACACCCACGGAGAACCATCATGAGCAAGCGCAACAGCCAGGCCGCGAAGCAGGCCGCCCGCGAGCGGATCCGCGCCCAGCAGGAAGCCGAGCGCAAGCGCGAGAAGCGCAAGCGGTCGATCATCGTCGGCACGTCCATCGTCGGCGTCCTCGCCCTCGCGGGCGGCGTCTCCTACGCCGTCATGCAGGGCAACAAGCCCGGCTACTGGGAAGACGCCAAGGACAAGAAGCTCGTCAAGCCCGCGAACACCTCGGGCAAGGACGGCACGAGCGTCGTCGTCGGCAAGGCGAGCGCCAAGAAGACCCTGAAGGTCTACGAGGACCCGCGCTGCCCGATCTGCGCGAGCTTCGAGCAGACCGTCGGCCCGACGGTCGAGAAGGACATCAAGGACGGCAAGTACAAGGTCCAGTTCGTCGGGGCCACGTTCCTCGACAACAACATCCCGGGCGAGGGCTCCCGCAACGCGATGAGCGCGCTCGGCGCCGCCCTGAACGTCTCCCCGGACGCGTTCCTCGCCTACAAGAAGGCGCTGTACTCGTCGGACAACCACCCGAGCGAGCAGGACGACAAGTTCAAGGACGACTCGTACCTGATCAAGGTCGCGAACGAGGTGCCCGAGCTCAAGAAGAGCGACGCCTTCAAGAAGGCCGTCAAGGACGGCACGTACGACCGCTGGGCCCTGGCCATGGGGCAGGCGTTCCAGGACGACAAGGACGGTGTCGAGGGCACCCCGGCGTTCGTCATGGACGGCAAGCAGCTCAAGGGCGCCGACGGCAAGAACGCGCCGATGTCGGTCGCGGACTACAACAAGGCCGTCGACGCGGCGCTGAAGGGCTGACCGCGGCACCGAAGGGCTGATGCGGGAGTTATCACGCAGGCGCAGTAGGCGTGTTGCGGAAGAGCGGGCGAACTTTCGGTGGTCGCCCGCTCTTCGCCGTTACCGGTCCGTAGGGTAGCCCCTCGTGACCAGTCGAAGAGACAACTCCCTTGCGCCCGCTGAGGGTCCCGGCAAACCGTCGGCCGCCCTCACGCCGCGCCGCCGCACCGTCGTCAAGGCCGCGGCCGCCACCGCCGCCCTCGCTGCCCCCCTCGCGGCGGCCCTGCCGGCCCGGGCCGCCGCAGGACCCGCCTTCCTCCATGGTGTCGCCTCCGGCGACCCGCTGCCCGACGGCGTCCTGCTGTGGACGCGGATCACGCCGACGCCCGAGGCGGTGCCCGGGTCCGGCAAGGGCCCGGACGTCGAGGTGCGTTGGGAGGTGGCCGAGGACAAGGGCTTCAGCAAGGTCGTGGGCCGCGGCTCGACCACCGCGAAGGCGGCGGGCGACCACACGGTCAAGGCCGATGTAAGGGGCCTTCGCCAGGCGACCACCTATTACTACCGCTTCTCCATAGGCAGCGATTCACCGGTGCGCTCCCCCGTGGGCCGCACCCGCACCGCCCCCGCCCACGAGGCCGCCGCGCCCGGCGTCCGCTTCGGCGTGGTGTCGTGCTCCAACTGGGAGGCCGGGTACTTCTCCGCGTACCGCCACCTCGCCGCGCGCACCGAACTCGACGCGGTCCTGCACCTCGGCGACTACCTGTACGAGTACGCGTCCGGCGGCTTCGCCTCGTCCGGCGACGTCGTGCGCGAGCACCAGCCGAAGCACGAGATCCTCACCCTCGCCGACTACCGGACCCGGCACGGCGCCCACAAGACCGACCCCGACGCGCAGGCCATGCACGGCACGCACCCGGTCATCGCGATCTGGGACGACCACGAGGTCGCCAACGACGCCTGGTCGGGCGGCGCGGAGAACCACAGCCCGGAGACCGAGGGCCCCTGGACCGCGCGCGTGGCCGCCGCCAAGCAGGCGTACTTCGAGTGGATGCCGGTGCGCCCGGCCACCGAGGGCACCGTCTACCGCCGTCTGCGCTTCGGCAAGCTTGCCGACCTGCACCTGCTCGACCTGCGTTCGTTCCGCTCGAAGCAGGCGGGGGTGGGCAGCGGCGACGTCGACTCGCCGGATCGCACGATCGCGGGCCGCGCCCAACTCGACTGGCTGAAGGCGGGCCTGGCCGCGTCGGACGCCGCGTGGAAGCTGGTCGGCACGTCGGTGATGATCTCCCCGGTCGCCTTCGGCTCGCTGCCCGCGTACCTCCTGAAGCCGCTCGCGAAGCTGCTCGGCCTGCCCGAGGGCGGTCTGGCCGTGAACACCGACCAGTGGGACGGCTACACCCACGACCGCAAGGAACTCATCGGCCACCTGCGGGACAAGGGCATCCGGAACACCGTCTTCCTGACCGGTGACATCCACATGGCGTGGGCCAACGACGTGCCGGTGACCGCCGCCACGTACCCGGCGTCGCCGTCCGCGGCCACGGAGTTCGTCGTCACGTCCGTGACGTCCGACAACGTCGACGACTTCCTGAACGTCCCGCCGCAGACCCTGTCCCTCGTCGGCGTCGCCGCGGTCAAGGCCGCCAACCGCCATGTGAAGTGGCTGGACATGGACTCCCACGGGTACGGCGTCCTGGACGTCACCGCGGAGCGCTCGCAGATGGACTACTACATCGTCTCCGACCGCACGGACCCCGAGGCGACGTCGTCGTGGGCGCGTTCGTACCGCACGCTCACCGGCACGCAGAAGGTGGAGCGGGTGCAGGCGCCGGTGCGCTGAAGGACGGTGACGGGTTCGGCGGCCGGACGCGGAACAGCCGGTGAAGCGGGCCGACAGGTGCCCTTCGACCCCCTACGCTGTCGGCCATGAGCGGCCAGGGGGACGTGATCGACGGGCGCTTCGAGCTGCTGCGGCGGCTCGGCAGCGGAGGCATGGGCACGGTGTGGCGGGCCCGCGACACCGTGCTGCACCGCGAGGTGGCACTGAAGGAGGTACGGCCGCCGGGCCCCGAGCCGACCGGTGACACCTCGCGGCTGCTGCGGGAACGGGTGCTGCGCGAGGCCCGTGCCCTGGCCCGGCTCAACCACCCGCACGTCGTGACGATCCACCACATCGTCGACGCCGAGCCGCACCCGTGGCTGGTGATGGAGCTGCTCTCGGGCCGCACCCTCCAGGACTTCCTGGAGGAGCGCACCCTGCCGCCGCGGGAAGCGGCCCGCATGGGCCGCGAGGTCCTCTCGGCGCTGCGGGCCGCCCACGCGGCGGGCATCCTGCACCGCGACATCAAGCCCGCCAACATCCTGCTCCGCGAGCCGTCCCCCGACCGCCCCGACGAGGTGCCACCCGTCGTCCTCACCGACTTCGGCATCGCCGCGCTCCAGGGCTCCACGCAGCTCACCGCCACCGGCGAGCTGATCGGCTCGCCCGAGTACATAGCGCCGGAGCGCGTCCGAGGCACCGGCGAGGGCCCGGCCGCCGACCTGTGGTCACTGGGGCTGGTGCTCTACGTGGCCGTGGAGGGCGTCAGCCCGCTGCGCCGTTCGTCCACCCTGGCCACACTGGCCGCGGTGCTCGACGAGCCGGTGCCGCCGCCGGTGCGCTCCGGCCCGCTCGCCCCGGTCCTGGAGGCGCTGCTCGTACGGGACCCGGCGCTGCGGCCCGACGTGGAGCGCCTGGACGCGATGCTCACGGCGGTCGCCGACGGGGTCGCGTGGCAGCCCACGGAGACGGCGCCCCGCCCGCCCGTACCGCCCACGCAGACCGGGCCGCGCCCGCCCTTCCCGCCCGCCGCGCCGCCCCCACCCCCCGGCTCCCCGGGCCACACGCACCCGCAGCCCGCGTTCGACCCGCCTCCCGGCGGCACGCCCCGGCCCGGCGACCAGGGCACCGCCCGGCGCCGCACGCCCGTGCTCGCCGCCGCGATGGTGGCCCTCGTCCTGGTGGCGGGGGTGGCCCTGGCGTTCGCGCTGCGCGACGGCGGGAAGGGCGGGACGGAGGACAAGGGTGGCGGCCGGACCGGCGGGGCGGCCTCCGAGGCGTCGCGTACGACGGGACCGGTCAAGCGGCCCACCGACGAAGCGAGCGCCGAACCGAGCAGGACCCCGGCGTCCTCCGCTTCCTCGGCACCGGGCACACCGACCACGCCGAGCACCCCGACCACGCCATCCGCGCCGCCCGGGTCCGGCCGCTGGATCGCCCAGCTGCACTCCGAGCCCCGCTCCTCGTCCGCCGCGACCCGCGACCGCAAGCTCGCCGCCGTCCGCAGGGCCGTCCCCGAGGCCCAGTACCTGCGCAGCGACGACTATGCCTCGCTGCGCCCGGGGTACTGGGTGTTCTACGCGCCGGGCCCGTTCCCGAACGGCCAGTCGGCGCTGCGGTTCTGCGCGGAGCGCGGCCGGACCTCGGCCAACACCTGCGTGGGGCGCTATCTCAGCGACGACGCCGGGGACCTCGGCCTGCAGTGCAAGCCGCCCGCGAGCAGCCCGGCGGGCCGCTGCGTGCGGACCTGAGGCGGGACCGGCCGGGGCCGACCGCTCCCCGGGCCGACGGCTACAGGCTCTCCAGGAACCCCAGCGCCGTCCGCCACGTCGCCTCCGCCGCCTCGGCGTCGTAGTCGTCGAGGTCCGGGTCGGTGTACAGGTGCCCGGCGCCCGCGTACCGGTAGACCTCCACGTCGGCGCCCGCGCGGCCCATCTGGAGGTACCAGGCGCTGAGCCAGTCGTCCGTCTCGAACGCGTCGGGCTCGGCGACGTGCAGCTGTACGGGGAGCTCGTCCACGGACGCGTTCTCCGCGATGTCCGACGTGCCGTGCAGGAGCAGCAGGCCGCGCGCCTTGGCGTCGCCGAGGGCGAGGGTCTGCGCGGTGGCGGCGCCGAGAGAGAAGCCCGCGTAGACGAGGCCCCGGTCGGAGTAGGGCGCGGCGGCCAGGACCGCGCGCTTGAGCAGCTCGTCGTTGCCCAGCTCGTCCTTGAAGGCCAGCCCTTCCTCGACGGTCTCGAAGGTGCGGCCGTCGAAGAGATCCGGGGTCCACACCTCGTGCCCGGCGGCCCGCAGCCGGTCGGCCGCCGCGCGCACCGCGGGCCGCAGCCCGTACGTCGAATGGAAAAGCATGATGTTCATGGGGCCATCGTGCCACCTACCCTCTGAGGCATGGAGAACGTGCTGCGTCCGTTGATCGTTGTCGGCGGCTCGGTCGTGCTCACGCTCGCGGTCGGCTGGGTGGCCGACTGGGCGTTGCGCCGGGCCGCCGACAGACGACCCGAGCAGCCGCTGTGGGAGCTGCTGCGCCGCTGCCGGCTGCCGTTGCAACTGGTGCTGTGCGCGGCCATGCTGCGCGGGTCGTACGCCCAGGCGAAGATCGCCGAGGGCCATTCGGTGGGCATCGGCAGAGCGCTCACGCTGGTCCTCATCGCCTCGGTGGCCTGGCTCGCGGTGCGGATCTCGGCGGCCGTGGTGGAGTCGTCGTACGCGCGCTATGCCTCGGCGCACCGCGATCCGGCCCGGGTCCGGCGGGTGCGCACGCAGGTCACGCTGATCCAGCGCGTGGTCGCGGCGATCGTCGGCGTGGTGGCCGCCGCCGCGATGCTGCTCACGTTCCCCGCCATGCAGGCGGCCGGGGCCTCGCTCCTCGCGTCGGCGGGGATCCTCGGCATCGTCGCGGGCGTGGCCGCGCAGTCCACGCTCGCCAACCTCTTCGCGGGGCTGCAGATCGCCTTCGGCGACATGGTGCGGATCGGGGACACGGTGGTGGTGGACGGCGAGTGGGGCGTCGTCGACGAGATCACGCTGACGTTCCTGACGGTGCGGACCTGGGACGAGCGCCGGATCACGATGCCGGTGTCGTACTTCACCTCGAAGCCGTTCGAGAACTGGTCCCGCGGCGGCGCCCAGATGACCGGCACCGTCTTCCTCCAGCTCGATCACACGGCCCCGATGGCCCAGATGCGCGAGAAGCTGCACGAGATCCTGCGCGAGTGCGGCGCCTGGGACGGCCGCGACTGGGGCCTCGCGGTCACGGACACCACGCCGAACACCGTGCAGGTACGGGCCCTGGTCACGGCCAAGGACGCCGACGACATCTGGACGGTGCGCGTCACGGTCCGCGAGCAGCTCGTCGCCTGGCTGACCGAGCACCATCCGTACGCGCTGCCGCGGGTCAACACGGCCTGGGCGGTGGAGCCGCCGGACGGCGACCATCCGCATCCGGTGACACCGCACGTGCCGCGGACGGGGCGGGGCTGAGACGGCGGGGGCGGGGCAGCGGCGGGGCCGGGGCCGCGCGTCCCGCCCCGTACGTCAGCGCAGGCTGCGGACGTCCAGGTGGTGCAGCACCCGGTCCACGATCTCCGGGTCGTAGCCGGGTTCGCTGCGCGCGGCGAGGACCTCGTGGCGGGCGGCCGACATCATCTCGCGCTGGATGCGCTGGACGGCCTTGAACCGGTCGACGCGCTTGGCGTACCGCTCGCGCCGCTCGTCGTCGAGGATGTCGGGGCTGATCCGGGCGCCGATGTCGAAGGCGCCGCGAAGCAGCCGCTCGGAGACCTCCTCGGGCAGCTCCTCGACCTCCTCGATCTCCTTCAGGCGCGCCTTGGCGGCCTTCGCCGCGCGCACGGCCAGCTCGCGCTCCAGGGCCCGCTCGGCATCGGTGTCGGCGCGCACGCCGAGCTTCCTGACCAGCCACGGCAGGGTCAGGCCCTGGGCGATCAGCGTCGCGATGATCACGCAGAAGGCGATGAAGACGATCTCGTCCCGGGCGGGGAACGGGGCCCCGTCGTCCGTCTCCAGCGGAATGGCGAGGGCCAGCGCGACCGACGCCACGCCGCGCATGCCGGACCACCACATGACGACGGTCTCGCGCCAGGTGGTCGGGATCTCCTCGTCGTAGTCGCGGCGCTTGTGCAGCCGCTTGGCCAGCCAGGTGGCGGGCAGCAGCCACATCAGCCGTACGCCGACGACGACCGCCACGATGGCGCCGCCCCAGCCGACCATCTCCCACTCGCGCCCGTCGGCCGTGCCGAAGACGTTGTGCAGTTCGAGGCCGATGAGGCCGAACGCGACGCCGGTGACGAGGGTGTCGACGATCTCCCAGAAGGACTGCCCGGTGATCCGGCCGAGCACGTCATCGGCGTCGACGGCGTTCTCTGCGAGGTAGAGGGCGGTGGTCAGGACCGCGAGGACACCGGAGCCGAGGAGTTCCTCGGCGAGTACGTAGGCCACGAACGGCACGAGGAGCGTCAGGCCGGTCTGCAGGGTCGCGTCGCCCAGCAGGCCCATGAGCTTGTTGGAGAGCCAGCCGAGCGCGAGGCCGACGGCGACGGCGACGACGGCGGAGAGCACGAGCTGGCCGACGGCCGAGGGCCAGGAGAAGGTGCCGCTGACGGCGGCGGCGATGGCCACGTGGTACAGCACGATCGCGGTGACGTCGTTGAAGAGCCCCTCGCCCTCCAGGATCGACACCAGGCGCCGCGGCAGCCCGAGCGAACCGGCCACCGCGGTCGCGGCCACCGGGTCCGGCGGGGCGACGAGCGCGCCGAGCGCGACGGCCGCGGCGAGCGGCAGCCCCGGCACGACGGCGTTGGCCACGGCCGCGACGGCCGCCGTGGTCACGAACACGAGCGCCACGGCGAGGAGCAGGATGGGCCGGATGTTGGCGGCGAACTGCCGCCAGGACGTGCGCTGCACGGACGCGTACAGCAGCGGCGGCAGGACCAGCGGGAGGATCAGCTCAGGCGCGATCTCGACGTTCGGCACGAACGAGAGGAACGCGAGGACGCCCCCGAACAGCGTCATGAGCACCGGCGCGGGCAGCCCGATCCGGTCCCCCAACGGCACGGTGACCAGGGCCCCCAGCAACAACAGGAGCAGCAACGCCAGTTGATCCACGGGTGCCCTCCGGGCGGTGAGGCCAGCATGATCAGGGCTTCAACCTTGCCACGGAGCACAACAATCGGCGCAAATCACCCGCCCGCCACGGTTCAGTCACGCCCCGAAGGGGCGCGGGACCGCGCCGACGCGCCACGGTGCCGGAGCGCCCCGGAAGGGGCGTGGGGAACTGCGCGACCAGCCACGGCGAGCGTGCAGACGGACAACGACATGGCCCGCCCCACTACGAATCGCTAGCGCAGCACCTTGCGCATGGCCCGATGCGGAATGCCAGCATCCGGAAACTCCGGCCCATACGCCGCGTACCCGAGCCGCTCGTAGAACCCGAGCGCATGCGTCTGCGCATGCAGATCGACGGCGCCGAGCCCGCGCTCACGGGCGGCGTCCTCAATGGCACGCACCAGCTCCGCCCCGACCCCGAGCCCCCGCGCGGAGCGCAACACGGCCAGCCTGCCCAGGGCTCCCACGGTGGCGTCCCCGCCGTTCTTGACAGCGGCCGCCGCCCCCGTGAGCAACCGCCCCGTACCGAGCGGGGCGCCGTCCGCGCCGCGCACCGCGAGGACGTGCACGGCCCCCACGTCGTACTCGTCGTACTCCAGGTCCTCCGGCACGCCCTGCTCGGCGACGAAGACCTCCTTGCGCACGCCGAAGCACGCGTCCAGGTCCTCCCGGCCCACCGCGACCCGGCAGCTCACGCCACCCGCGGCGGTCACGCGCTCTCCGCCCGCACCCGGTCGAGCGCCAGCTGCAGGTCGTCGGGGTAGTCGCTCGCGAACTCGACCCACTGCCCGTCGCCGGGGTGCTCGAAGCCGAGCCGCACGGCGTGCAGCCACTGGCGGGTGAGCTTGAGCCGCTTGGCGAGCGTGGGGTCGGCGCCGTACGTCAGGTCGCCCACGCACGGATGCCGGTGCGCCGACATGTGGACCCGGATCTGGTGGGTCCGGCCGGTCTCCAGCTTGATGTCGAGCAGGGAGGCCGCGCGGAAGGCCTCCATGAGGTCGTAGTGCGTGACGGAGGGCTTGCCCTCGGCCGTGACCGCCCACTTGTAGTCGTGGTTGGGGTGGCGGCCGATGGGGGCGTCGATGGTGCCGCTCATGGGGTCGGGGTGGCCCTGCACGAGCGCGTTGTACCGCTTGTCGACCGTGCGCTCCTTGAACTGGCGCTTCAGCGACGTGTACGCCCGCTCCGACTTGGCGACGACCATCAGGCCCGACGTGCCGACGTCCAGGCGGTGCACGATGCCCTGGCGCTCGGCGGCGCCGGACGTCGAGATGCGGTACCCGGCGGCGGCGAGGCCGCCGATCACGGTGGTGCCGGTCCAGCCGGGGCTGGGGTGCGCGGCCACGCCGACCGGCTTGGTGATCACGACGATGTCCTCGTCGTCGTGCACGATCTCCATGCCCTCGACGGGCTCGGCGACGATCTGCACCGGAGCGGCCGCCTGCGGCATCTCCACTTCCAGCCAGGCGCCGCCGTGCACCCGCTCGGACTTGCCGACCACCGAGCCGTCGACCGCGACCTTCCCCGCCGCGGCGAGCTCGGCGGCCTTCGTGCGGGAGAAGCCGAACATGCGCGAGATGGCGGCGTCGACGCGCTCGCCCTCCAGGCCGTCCGGTACGGGCAGGGTACGGATCTCGGGAATCGTGCTCACCCCACGAGTATGCAGGAGTGCTGTGACACCGCCGTACCGAACGCCGTGCGCGAGGGCCCGCGCGGTCCTCGTAGCGGGTCTCAGTCCTTGTGGACGGTGCCGTCCGGGTCGAGGCCGCGGAAGGAGAGCAGCACGATCAGGATGCCGCCGCAGACGATCGCGGAGTCGGCGAGGTTGAAGACCGCGAAGCCCTTCGGCGCGATGAAGTCGACCACCGCGCCCTTGAAGACGCCGGGCGAGCGGAAGATCCGGTCGGTGAGGTTGCCGAGCGCGCCGCCGAGCAGCAGGCCGAGGGCGATCGCCCAGGGCAGGCTGTACAGCTTGCGCGCGAGGCGGGCGATCACCACGATCACGGCGGCGGCGATCACGGTGAAGATGATCGTGTACGCCTCGCCCATGCCGAAGGCGGCGCCCGCGTTCCGGATCGCGTTGAAACGCAGCAGGTCACCGACCACGTCGATCGGCTCGTGGTGCTCCAGCTTCGCGACCACGATCATCTTGCTGATGAGGTCCAGGGCGTACGCGAACAGGGCCACCCCGAACAGCACGGCGATCTTGCGCCGCCCCTTGGGCTTGGCCCCGGCGTCGGCGTCGGGCTCGGCGTCGGCCTCGGTCTCCGCGTCCGCCGGGTCCGCCACGGCCGACGAATCCGGCGTCGGCTCCGCCTCCGGCTTCGGCTCGCCCTCGGAGCGCTGCCCGTCCTTGGAGCCGGAATCGGACTGCTCCGGCCCGGCCCCCTCCGCTTCAGGGATGTCCGGCGTACCGATGATGCGCTCCGCCTCTGCCACGTGAGTCCCTCAACCTAGGTGCCTGACTGGGGACGAGGGTACGACACCGGGGTACGGGCCAAGGCGCCCAGGCCACGCTCAGTAGCGCCGTTCCTGCTTCTGCTTGCACTCGACGCACAGGGTGGCCCGCGGGAACGCCTGCATGCGGGCCTTGCCGATGGGGTTGCCGCAGTTCTCGCAGAGGCCGTACGTCCCCGCGTCCAGGCGTTCCAGGGCGCGCTCGGTCTGTTCCAGCATCTCCCGGGCGTTCGCGGCGAGCGCCATCTCGTGCTCGCGCGTGATGTTCTTCGTGCCGGTGTCCGCCTGGTCGTCGCCCGCGCCGTCCCCGGAGTCCCGCATCAGCCCGGCGAGTCCGGCCTCGGACGCCTCGATCTCGGACCGCAGCCGCATGGTCTCGGACATCAGCTCGGTGCGCGCCTCGGCGACCTCCGCCGGGGTCCACGGATCCTCGCCGGGCCGCACCGCGAGCTCGCCGGGCGTCGCCGCGGCCCGTGCCTTGGGCACCGCGCCCGCCTTCGTCGCCGCCGTCGCCGTGCCCGGAGTCTTCTTCGCAACCACCGTCGTGGCTCCCGTCGTCTCCGCGGCCTGAGCCGCACCCTCGGCCGCGGACGCGGCCGACTTCTTGGCCGTACGTTTCCTGGCTCCCGGACCCTTCGTGGCGCCCGTCGCCTTCTTGGACGCAGCCACCCCGCCGTCCGCCTCCGTCCCGGTGGCGGACTTCTCGTCGGCGGCCCGCTCGGATGCGGCTGTCGCAGCCGACGCCTTCGTGGCCGACGCCTTCTTCGAAGCTGTCTTCTTCGCAGCTGCCTTCTTTGGAGTCGCCTTCTTCGCAGTCGTCTTCTTGGCAACGGTCTTCTTGGCGGCCGCGTTCCTGGAGGTGCTCACCGACTCCTGGTCGGCCGCCTTCTCCTTGTCGACGGCCTTCGCGTCGACGGCCTTCTTCGCTACCGCCTTCTTCGTGGCGGCCTTCTTCGCCGGTGCCGCGGCGGACGCCTTCTTCGCCGCCCCCTTGGCGGGAGCCTTCCCGGCCGTCTTGGTCGTGGTCTTCTTCGGCGCCGCCGACCCCGCAGCCGCCGTCTTGCCCGCACGCACGGTCTTGACGGTGCGGGCCGCCTTGCCGCCCGCTTCCCCCGCCGCCCCGGCCCCCGCGGCTGTGGATCTGCTGGACGCCGACTGCTGTACGGCGGTCTTCTTCGCCACCATGGCCGCGGCCCCTTCACATATTGTGATCTTGCACGCGAATCGTGCTGGGACGATAAATCGACTCCAGGCCCGCGGCAACGGGGCACGCCGCCCGATTCGCCCGCCCCCGGGGGTCGCGCGGTGAGCCTGCCTGCGTTGTGCCCAGCTCCCCGGCGGGTAATCCGCCGGACGCCCGAGGTCAGGATCCGGACACTCCGCATGTCGCCATTCGGGGCAGTCCCCGCGGTCTCGCCCCACAGCGGCAGGGCGCCTCGCGGGCCCCTCCCCGGGGGCCCGTACGGGCATAGACTTGATGGCGACCGAAGAAGGTGCGCCATGCGCAAAATGACCGACTGCCGCGATTTCCCGAGCGAGACCCACTGCACCCTCGCCATCTCCGGCGAGGAGGACGAGGTGGTCCGCGCCGCCAGCGAGCACGCCGTGTCCGTCCACGGCCACACGGACGGCCCCGAGCTGCGGAAGATGATCCGCGACTCCCTCAAGGACGAGATCCCCCAGCACGCCTGATCCACCGGAACGTCCACGGGGGCTGCTCGCCGCGTTCCCCGCGGCCGCCTGAAATCCGGTCGGCCGCCCCCGCCCCGGCGCCGTACACTGGCCGGAGCGAGAAGCGTGGATGGGGACGAGTAGCGGCGTACGCAGCCATGAGCGACCCGGGGACGGTGTGAGCCCGGGGGCGAGCGCGACGTGAAGATCACCCCGGAGCCGCCGGAAGAAAGCCGCAGGTCGGCCCCCATCGGGGACGGGCCCGGCGAGTAGACCCGGCATCGCGACCCCAATGAGGGGGCCCTGTGGCGCCAGCGCCAGGGGGCCAAGGAGGGTGGTACCGCGGGAGCGCAGCGATGCGCCTCTCGTCCCTCCGACGGAAGGGAAGAACGTCCGCCGGAGGAAAAGCGAATGACGCCGCCGCAGTACCGCCAGGTGCCCGCCCAGGTCGACCTGCCCGCCCTTGAGCACGCCGTGCTCGAGTTCTGGGAGCAGCAGAAGATCTTCGCCAAGAGCCTGGAGCAGTCCGAGGGACGCCCCGAGTGGGTGTTCTACGAGGGCCCGCCCACGGCCAACGGCATGCCCGGCGCGCACCACATCGAGGCCCGCGTCTTCAAGGACGTCTTCCCGCGCTTCCGCACCATGCGCGGCTACCACGTCGCCCGCAAGGCCGGCTGGGACTGCCACGGCCTGCCCGTGGAGCTGGCGGTCGAGAAGGAACTCGGCTTCAACGGCAAGAAGGACATCGAGGCGTACGGCATCGCCGAGTTCAACGCCAAGTGCCGCGAGTCGGTGACCCGCCACACGGACGCCTTCGCCGACCTGACGACCCGCATGGGGTACTGGACGGACCTCGACGGCGCCTACCGGACGATGAACCCCGAGTACATCGAATCCGTCTGGTGGTCCCTGAAGGAGATCTTCAACAAGGGCCTCCTCGTCCAGGACCACCGCGTCGCCCCCTGGTGCCCCCGCTGCGGCACGGGCCTGTCCGACCACGAGCTGGCGCAGGGGTACGAGACGGTCGTCGACCCGTCCGTCTACGTCCGCTTCCCGCTGACCGGCGGCCCCCTCGCGGGCGAGGCCGCCCTCCTGGTGTGGACGACCACCCCGTGGACCCTGGTGTCCAACACGGCGGTCGCCGCGCACCCGGACGTCACCTACGTGGTCGCGACCGACGGCAAGGAGAAGCTGGTCGTCGCCGAGCCCCTGGTGGAGAAGGCACTCGGCGAGGGCTGGGAGACCACGGGCCAGAGGTTTACCGGCGCCGAGATGGAGCGCTGGACGTACCAGCGCCCCTTCGAGCTGGTGGAGTTCCCCGCCGAGGCGCACTACGTGGTCAACGCCGACTACGTGACCACGGAGGACGGCACCGGCCTCGTCCACCAGTCCCCCGCCTTCGGTGAGGACGACCTCAAGGTCTGCCGGTCCTACGGCCTGCCGGTCGTGAACCCCGTCCGCCCGGACGGCACCTTCGAGGAGAACGTCCCGCTCGTGGGCGGTGTCTTCTTCAAGAAGGCCGACGAGAGCCTCACCAAGGACCTGGACGAGCGCGGCCTGCTGTTCCGGCACATCGCGTACGAGCACAGCTACCCGCACTGCTGGCGCTGCCACACCGCGCTCCTCTACTACGCGCAGCCGTCCTGGTACATCCGCACCACGGAGGTCAAGGACCGTCTCCTCGAGGAGAACGAGCAGACCAACTGGTTCCCGGAGTCCGTCAAGCACGGCCGCTTCGGCGACTGGCTGACCAACAACGTCGACTGGGCGCTGTCCCGCAACCGCTACTGGGGCACCCCGCTGCCCATCTGGCGCTGCGAGGAGAACCACCTCACCTGCGTCGGCTCCCGCGCCGAGCTGAGCGAGCTCACGGGCACCGACCAGTCGGACCTCGACCCGCACCGCCCGTTCATCGACGACGTCACGTTCACCTGCACCCACGAGGGCTGCTCCCTCGAAGCGGTGCGCGTGCCCGAGGTCATCGACGCCTGGTACGACTCGGGCTCGATGCCGTTCGCGCAGTGGGGCTACCCGCACAAGAACAAGGAACTCTTCGAGAGCCGCTACCCCGCGCAGTTCATCTCGGAGGCCATCGACCAGACCCGCGGCTGGTTCTACACCCTGATGGCCGTCGGCACTCTCGTCTTCGACAAGTCGAGTTACGAGAACGTCGTCTGCCTCGGCCACATCCTCGCCGAGGACGGCCGCAAGATGTCCAAGCACCTGGGCAACACCCTGGACCCGATCCCGCTCATGGACCGGCACGGCGCCGACGCCGTCCGCTGGTTCATGGCGGCCGGCGGCTCCCCGTGGGCGGCCCGCCGCGTGGGCCACGGCACCATCCAGGAGGTCGTCCGCAAGACCCTCCTGACGTACTGGAACACGGTCGCCTTCCAGGCGCTCTACGCCCGTACGTCGAAGTGGGCCCCCTCGGACACCGACCCGGCGCCCGCCGACCGCCCGCTGCTCGACCGCTGGCTGCTCAGCGAGCTGCACGCGCTCACCGACCAGGTGACGCAGGCCCTGGACGCCTACGACACGCAGCGCGCCGGAAAGCTCCTGTCCGCCTTCGTCGACAACCTCTCCAACTGGTACGTACGGCGTTCGCGGCGCCGCTTCTGGCAGGGCGACGCGGCCGCGCTGCGCACCCTGCACGAGGTCGTCGAGACGATCACGCGGCTGCTGGCCCCGCTGACGCCGTTCATCGCGGAGCGCGTCTGGCAGGACCTGGTCGTGCCGGTCACGCCGGACGCCCCGGAGTCGGTGCACCTGGCGACCTGGCCGGAGGCGGACCTGTCCGCGGTCGACCCCGAGCTGTCCAAGCAGATGGCCCTGGTGCGCCGCCTCGTCGAGCTGGGCCGGGCCACGCGCGCGGAGTCGGGCGTCAAGACCCGCCAGCCGCTGTCCCGCGCGCTCGTCGCCGTGGCCGGTTTCGACACGCTCAGCCCGGAACTGCACACGCAGATCACGGAGGAGCTGAACGTCTCCTCCCTCGCCTCCCTCTCGGAGGTGGGCGGCTCCCTGGTCGACACCACCGCCAAGGCCAACTTCCGTGCCCTCGGCAAGCGCTTCGGCAAGGGCGTGCAGGCGGTGGCCAAGGCCGTCGCGGAGGCCGACGCGGCCGCGCTGTCCCTCGCCCTGCGCGAGGGCACGGCCTCGGTGGAGGTCGACGGGGAGACGGTGACGCTCGCCCCGGACGAGGTCATCATCACCGAGACCCCCCGCGAGGGCTGGTCGGTGGCGTCCGACTCCGGTGCCACGGTCGCCCTCGACCTGGAGCTCACGGACGAGCTGCGCCGCGCGGGCCTGGCCCGGGACGCGATCCGCCTGATCCAGGAGGCCCGCAAGAACAGCGGCCTGGACGTCGCGGACCGGATCGCCCTGCGCTGGACGTCCGCCGACCCGGCCGTCGTCACGGCCGTGACCGACCACGCGACCCTCATCGCGGACGAGGTCCTGGCCACGGACTTCGCCGAGGGCGAGGCCGACGACACCTACGGCGAGACCTTCAAGGACGACTCCATCTCCCTGACGTTCCGCCTCCGCAAGGCGTAACAGCAACGCCGAAGGCCCGGGCCCACCAAAGATCTTGGTG
>NZ_JBHXTE010000068.1:0-40809 GCF_042677545.1 Streptomyces sp. NPDC127108
GTCTCCCAGTCCTCGGTGGTCGCCGGTACGACGGTGGCCTTGGAGCCGGGGCCGTACGTCTGGACGCGCTCGTCGGCGTGCACGGTGACGCCGGCGTCGGCGAGGGCGTCGAGGGCGCGGGGCAGGAAGGCGTCGGCGATGTCGGCGTGGACGAGGAGGGTCTCGGCGGCGTTGCAGACGCTGACGCGCTGGGCCTTGGAGTTGACGAGGATGTCGATGGCCATGTCCAGGTCGGCGTGCGCGTCGACGTAGACGTGGCAGTTGCCGGTGCCGGTCTCGATGACGGGGACCGTGGACTCCTCGACGACGGTCCTGATCAGGGAGGCGCCGCCGCGCGGGATAAGGACGTCGACGAGGCCGCGGGCGCGCATCAGTTCGCGGACGGACTCGCGGCTCTCGCCGGGGACGAGCTGGACGGCGTCGGCGGGAAGACCCGCGCCGTGCACGGCGTCGCGCAGGACGCGCACCAGCGCGGTGTTGGACTCGTACGCGGAGGAGGAGCCGCGGAGCAGCACCGCGTTGCCGGACTTCAGGCAGAGCGCGGCGGCGTCGACGGTGACGTTCGGCCGGGCCTCGTAGATGATGCCGACGACGCCGAGGGGGACGCGGACCTGGCGCAGGTCGATGCCGTTGGGCAGCGTGGAGCCGCGGACGACCTCGCCGACGGGGTCGGGCAGGGCGACGACGTGGCGTACGTCGGCGGCGATGGCGCGGACGCGTTCGGGGGTGAGGGTGAGGCGGTCGACGATCGCCTCACTGGTGCCGGCCTCGCGGGCCTTCGCGATGTCCTTGGCGTTGGCCGCCACGATCTCCGCGGTGCGCACTTCGAGGGCGTCGGCGATGGCGAGCAGCGCGTCGTCCTTCTCGGCGCGCGGCAGCGGCGCGAGGGTGGCCGCGGCGGCGCGGGACCGGTAGGCGGCCTGGGCGACCGGGGACATGTTGTCGTAGGGCGAGAGCGCGGTCATGAGGGCAGCGTAACGGCGTGTCGGGGGGCGTCCAGACGCTGTTCCGCCCAGCGAGACGCCCGGCGGGCCGTGCCGAGGGTCGCACCGGGAGACAGTCGGGCGCCCGCCTACGGGACAGAGCGGCCGCGGCCCGGAGATGGCTGGAATTGACACGCGTTTCCCGGCACCCCGTGTCTTCCCCACACCGCGCTTCCCGGCCCCGTGTCTCCCCCACAACCCGCTTCCCAGCCCCCGTGTCTCCCCCACACGAACAGCAACCATCAATTGAGCAACCACAACGACGATCAACCACGTCCGCGAGAGCGGCGCCGGTTTAGGCGCACAAAGCAGCGCCGGTTTAGGCGCACTAAAAGGGATGGACGCCGACCGGTGTCGCGGGCAGCGGCCCGTACCCCTCCGCGATGCGCTGGTGATACGTGTCGCGATCGATGACTTCGAGGCCGACGATCTCCCACGGCGGCAGCTGCGCGCTCTGCCGGTGCTCGCCCCACAGGCGCAGCGCGACCGCGGCGGCGTCGTGCAGGTCGCGGGCCTCTTCCCAGTAGCGGATCTCCGCGTGGTCCTGGGCGTAGCGACTGGTGAGCAGGAAGGGGTGGTCGTGGGCGAGCTGTTCCAGGCCCCGTCGGACCTCCTGGAGGGGCGCCTTGGCGCCGGAGACACTCAGCGTGACGTGCCAGAGGCGGGGTGCGTCGGCCGGCTCGCCGCCGTCGCCGTCCCGCGCCTGGCGCTCGCGCGCCTCCCGGTCGTGGCCCTCGGCCGCGTCGCCGCCGTACGCCGCCCCCGCGGCGACGCTCGTCAGCGCACGCTCAGCCGACCCGCGGGACGCCGCCCCTGGGCGCACTCGTCTCACGACGGCCTCCTTCAACCAGTGGTGGTGCGGATATGCAACGGTCGTACGGAACTGCCTTGCAACAAAGTTGAGCAGGACAAGCGGTCCCGCGGGGCGGTTTTGCGGAGTTTCACCTCGGGCGAGCCAGCCGTGACACGGCGTTCGCGCCTGTTTTCGGCCTGATTTGAGCTGGTGTCTCCGAGGCGGGCGGGACTAGGGGTGCACCGTCGGACGGGGTGGATGGTGCACTGCCTCGTGGGGTGGTGGTGCACGGCCCGTGGATGGGTCAGGGGTGCAGGACCACCAGGTCGTCGCGGTGCACCACTTCGCGCTCGTAGGCGGGGCCGAGCTCGCGGGCGAGCTCGCGGGTGGAGCGACCGAAGAGGCGCGGTAGTTCCTTGGCGTCGAAGTTCACCAGGCCGCGGGCGACGGCGCGGCCCGCGGTGTCCCGCAGCTCGACCGGGTCGCCCGCGATGAACTCGCCCTCGACCGCGGCGATCCCCGCCGGAAGCAGCGACTTGCGGCCCTCGACGACCGCCCGCACCGCACCGTCGTCGAGGGTGAGGGAGCCGCGCGGCGCGGAGGCGTGCTGGAGCCACAGCAGGCGGTCCGCGGAGCGGCGTCCGGTGGGGTGGAAGTACGTGCCGGTGTCGCGGCCCGCGAGCGCGTCGGCGGCCTGGCTGGCGGAGGTCAGGACGACGGGGATGCCGGCGGCCGCGGCGATCCGGGCGGCCTCGACCTTGGTGACCATGCCGCCGGTGCCGACGCCCGCCCTGCCCGCGCTGCCGATCTTGACGTGGGCGATGTCGGCGGGGCCGCGGACCTCGCCGACGCGCGCCGTGCCCTCGGCCGCGGGGTCGCCGTCGTACAGGCCGTCCACGTCCGACAGGAGCACCAGGAGGTCGGCGCGGACGAGGTGGGCGACGAGGGCGGCGAGGCGGTCGTTGTCGCCGAAGCGGATCTCGTCGGTGGCGACCGTGTCGTTCTCGTTGACGACGGGCAGGGCGCCCATGGCGAGGAGCTTGTCGAGGGTGCGCGAGGCGTTGCGGTGGTGGGCGCGGCGGCTGGTGTCGTCGGTGGTGAGCAGGACCTGGCCGACGCGGACGCCGTAGCGCGCGAAGGACGCGGTGTAGCGGGCGACGAGGAGGCCCTGGCCGACGCTGGCGGCGGCCTGCTGGCGGGCCAGGTCCTTGGGGCGGCGGCGCAGCCCGAGGGGGGCGAGCCCGGCGGCGATGGCGCCGGAGGAGACGAGCACGATCTCGCGCTCCCCGCCGCCCGCCCCCACGATCCTGCTCTTGGCGAGGACGTCCACGAGCGCGTCGACGCGGTCCGCGTCGAGTCCGCCCGACGCGGTGGTCAGGGACGAAGAGCCCACCTTGACGACGACCCGGTGGGCCCCCGCGACGTCCGTCCGTCCCTTTGCCCCTGTCACGGCCCTTGTCACGTACTTCCCCAATGGTCCCCATGTGCTGTGGACCAGCAATGTACGTGAGGACGCGGCGCGGGCGCCCGCGGGTTTCGCGGTTCGGACGGGCGTCCGCGACTACAAGGGTCTCAAGTCGTCAAGAGGCCGAATTCAGGCCTCGAAGTCAGTTCCTTTTGCCCCTTTATGCAGTGATTAGCGTCACGGAAGATTGCTACGAAGGCACCGAGCGTCATACGGTCAGGGGTCTTCCACTAATCCGGATGAGTGTCGTCCACACGTCCGGACACCGCATGACCCGGCTTGCCCGGCATTGCCCCGCAGTGCCCCGCAACGCCCTCCCCCCGTCCGAAACGCCCCCCGCCAGGAGCCCAAGCCCGTGCCCTCCGCCGGACTCGCCCCCCGCCGCCGCGTCGTACAGCTCACCGCCCTGCTGTCGATGGTCGCGCTCTTCACGGCACAGCTCGTTTCCGCGCTCGCCCCGTACGTCCCGGTGTTCGTCGCCGCGGCGGCGGCGAACCTCGCGCTCGACATCTATCTGCAGTACAAGCAGCCGGGTCTGCTCTCCCTCCTGGGCAAGATCCGCTTCGATGTCACCGTCCGGCAGCTCCTGCGCGACATGCTGGTCCTCGTCGGCCTGCTGCGCATCGACGGCATCGAGCCGCTGGCCGAGCAATCGCCGCTGACCGTCGCGCTGCTCGCGCTCTACGCCCTGCACTTCTTCTGCCAGGCCGTCGCCGTCATGGTCCGCCGCGCCCGTACGCTGCCGATCGTCACGCGCAACATCGACACCTCCGCGCTGCACCTGAGCGCCGCGCCGCCGCGCATCCTGGCCCGCCAGCAGGCGCGCCGTCTGCTCACGTTCTCGGTGCCCGCCACGGTCGGCCTGCTGCTCACCGCGGCCACCACCGACGCGTACTGGGGCGGCATCGGGCTCGGTGTCTCCGTCGTCCTGATGGGCGGCGGTGCCGCGTACCTGGCGACCTGGCTGCTGCCGAAGAAGCGGGCCAAGAGCGACCAGGCCGTCATGGAGTGGCTCGACCAGTGGCTGGCGGAGTACCAGCCGACGGTCGCCATGTACTTCTCCGGCGGCACCACGTCCGCGTACCAGGCGAACATGTGGATCTCCACGCTCGCCCAGCTCGACGGCAAGCCGCTGATCGTGCTGCGCGAGCGCTTCATGGTCCAGAAGATCGACTCCGCGGACGTGCCGATCATCTGCTTCCCGAAGGTCGCCACGATGTTCTCGCTGGAGACGTCGACGCTGAAGATGATGCTGCACCCGGCGAACGCCGCGAAGACCTCCCAGGTCCTGCGCATCCCCTCGCTCAAGCACGCCTTCATCAACCACGGCGAGAGCGACAAGCTGTCGTCCTGCAACCCGTACGCGAAGGCGTACGACGAGGTGTGGGTCGCCGGGCCCGCCGCCCGCGACCGCTACCAGCTCGCCGACATCGGCGTCGACGACAAGGACGTGGTCGAGGTCGGCCGCCCCCAGCTCTCGCCGATCCGGCCGTACGCGGGCCCGCCCACCGGCGCGTTCACGAACGTCCTCTACGCCCCGACCTGGGAGGGCTGGGACGGCAACCCCGGCAACACCTCGGTCGTGCTCGCGGGCGAGAACATCGTCCGGCACCTGCTCGCCGACCCGGCCGTGCGCCTCATCTACAAGCCGCACCCGATGACCGGCTCGCAGAACCCGGCCGCCGGCGCCGCCAACGAGCGCATCAAGGCCATGATCCGCGAGGCCGCCGCGAAGCGCTCCGGCGCCCGCCCCGGCCCCGAGGCCGCGACCGAACTCGCCGCCCGCATGGACGCGTTGAGCCTGCTCACCGCCAAGAAGTTCCGCAAGAGCGTGGACGAGCAGGAGCGGATGATGCTCCAGGGCGCGCCCGACGGCGACAGCCGGGCCGCGATCGCCGAGGCGACCGCCGCGTGGGAGTCGGCGTACTGGGCCTCGCTGCCCGAGTGGGAGCACCAGATCGTCACCGAGTCCCGCCCGGCGATCTTCTCCTGCTTCAACCAGGCCGACCTGCTGATCAGCGATGTCTCCTCGGTCGTCTCGGACTGGCTGAGCAGCGAGAAGCCGTACGCCGTGGCCAACACCTCCGGGATGTCCGAGGCGGACTTCCGCTCCGGCTTCCCCACGGTGCGCGCCGCGACGGTCCTCGCGCCCGAGGCGGACGGCGTGCCCGCCCTCCTGGACGCCGTGCGCACCCCGGAGAAGGACGCGTACGCGGAGGCCCGTGCCGAGCTGAAGGAGCACCTCCTCGGCCCGTCCGACCCGCCCTCCATCGTCCGCTTCAACGCGGCGGCGCTGGCCCTCTGCGCCAAGTCCGACGCCCGCCGCGCCCGCGCCGCGGCCCGCCAGGAGGCGGAGATCCCCGGCCAGCGGGACGAGTCCACGGACACGGTGGACGCCGCGGAGGCCGCGATGGACGCGGACCCGGCGGAGGAGCTGGAGTCGGCGTAGCCTGCCGGGCGCGGCAACCGGTAAGCCCCTCCGGGGCTTCTCCCACCCGCCCGCCCGTTACGGCCGAACCCGCCTCACCGTAGAAACGACGAAGGGCCCCGGAGCTAACTGCTCCGGGGCCCTTCGCTGTCAGCCGAGAGCCATGCTTCGACGGCAAGCCGGGTTCGACCGTAACGGGCGGGTGGGTGGGAGAGGTCCCGGCGCGGAGCGACGGGACGACGGATGCCGCCCCGGCGGTGAGCCGGGTTCGACCGCAACGGGTGGGCGGGTGGGAGACCCCGCCGCGGAGCGGCGGGGAGGGCTGCCGCCCCGCCCAGGGCCTACGGCCTAGAAGGGCTCGAAGTCGTCGTAAGCCCGCTCCGCCTCGTCCCGCTCCGCGTCGCGGTCCCTGCGGCGCTGCGCGGCCGGACGCGGCGCCTCGAAGCGGTGGTCCTCGCCACGCCGTCCGAGCATCTCCGCGCCCGCGGACATCGAGGGCTCCCAGTCGAAGACGACCGCGTTGTCCTCGGGGCCGATGGCCACGCCGTCGCCCGCGCGGGCCCCGGCCTTCATCAGCTCGTCCTCGACGCCGAGGCGGTTGAGCCGGTCGGCGAGGTAGCCGACGGCCTCGTCGTTGTTGAAGTCGGTCTGACGCACCCAGCGCTCCGGCTTCTCGCCGCGCACGCGGAACACGGCCTCGCCCTCGTCCTCCTCGCGGGTGACGGTGAAGCCGGCGTCGTCGACGGCCTTGGGCCGGATGACGATGCGCGTGGCCTCTTCCTTGGGCTTCGCGGCCCGCGCCTCGGCGACGAACTCGGCGAGCGCGAAGGACAGCTCCTTGAGGCCCTTGTGGGCGACGGCGGACACCTCGAAGACGCGGTAGCCGCGCTCCTCCAGGTCGGGCCGCACCAGGTCGGCCAGGTCCTGGCCGTCGGGGATGTCGACCTTGTTGAGGACCACCAGACGCGGCCGGTTCTCCAGGCCCGCGCCGTACTCCCGCAGCTCCGCCTCGATCACGTCGAGGTCGGAGACGGGGTCGCGGTCGGACTCCAGGGTGGCGGTGTCAAGGACGTGCACGAGGACGCTGCACCGCTCGACGTGGCGCAGGAACTCCAGGCCCAGGCCGCGGCCCTGGCTGGCGCCGGGGATGAGGCCGGGCACGTCGGCGATGGTGTAGACGGTGGAGCCGGCGGTGACGACGCCGAGGTTGGGCACGAGCGTCGTGAAGGGGTAGTCCGCGATCTTGGGCTTGGCGGCGCTGAGCACCGAGATCAGCGAGGACTTGCCCGCGCTCGGGTAGCCGACGAGCGCGACGTCCGCGACCGTCTTGAGCTCCAGGACGACATCGCCGCCCGTACCGGGCTCGCCGAGCAGCGCGAAGCCGGGCGCCTTGCGGCGGGCGGAGGCGAGCGCCGCGTTGCCGAGGCCGCCGCGGCCGCCCTGTGCGGCCACGTACGTGGTGCCGTGGCCGACGAGGTCCGCGAGGACGTTGCCCTGCTTGTCGAGGACGACGGTGCCGTCCGGCACCGGCAGGACCAGGTCCTGGCCGTCCTTGCCGGAGCGGTTGCCGCCCTCGCCGGGCTTGCCGTTGGTGGCCTTGCGGTGCGGGCTGTGGTGGTAGTCGAGCAGCGTGGTCACGGACTGGTCGACGACCAGGATGACGTCGCCGCCCCGGCCGCCGTTGCCGCCGTCGGGGCCGCCGAGCGGCTTGAACTTCTCACGGTGGACGGAGGCACAGCCGTGGCCTCCGCTACCCGCGGCGACGTGCAGCTCGACGCGGTCCACGAAGGTGGTCATGGTTCAGTGCCTCCTGGGGGTCCCCGGCCGAAGGTCGGGGGAAAACGGGAATGTCTTACGTCTAACACGCAAAGGGCGGACCCGCTTCCCGCACTCCAGGAGCACGAGAAGTCGAGGTCCGCCCTAGCGAAGAACTTGTTCTACGGAACCTGAGTGATCAGGCGACCGGAACGATGTTCACGACCTTGCGGCCACGGTGGGTACCGAACTCCACCGCACCGGCGTCCAGCGCGAACAGGGTGTCGTCCTTGCCGCGGCCGACGCCCGTGCCCGGGTGGAAGTGGGTGCCGCGCTGGCGGACCAGGATCTCACCGGCGTTGACGGTCTGACCGCCGAAGCGCTTCACACCGAGCCGCTGAGCATTGGAATCGCGCCCGTTCCGAGTGGACGATGCGCCCTTCTTGTGTGCCATCTTGTCTCAGTCCCTTACTTCGCAGCCGTGGGGATGCCGGTGATCTTGATCGCCGTGTACTGCTGACGGTGACCCTGACGACGGCGGTAGCCGGTCTTGTTCTTGTACCGAAGGATGTCGATCTTGGCACCCTTGTGGTGGTCCACGACCTCGGCGGTGACCTTGATGCCGGCCAGGACCCACGGGTCGCTGGTCACGGCTTCGCCGTCGACAACGAGCAGGGTCGAGAGCTCGACCGTGTCGCCAACCTTGGCGGTGGAAATCTTGTCAACCTCAACGATGTCGTCGACAGCAACCTTGTGCTGGCGACCACCGCTGCGCACGATGGCGTACACGCGGATCTCTCTCTCGCTCGGAACGGGACCCCCGCAGTCCAGCTGCCCCGCGCCGATGGCACGAGCGGCCTCTCCCCGATGTCACGCGGAATTCCGTGCGATTTCCGGGAGGAATGAGGTTTACAGGGGTTGGGCGTGCATAGGAACACGCCGACGGTCAAGGTTACGGGGCTCGCCCGGACGGGTCAAACCGGGTCCGCGCCGCCCTACCGGGTGGGCTTCTCGCCGTCCGGCGGCAGCGGCTTCACGCCCCGGCACAGATCCGTCTTGTCGTTGGTCCCCGGCCAGGCCACCTTCTTCACCCGGTCGAAGTGCCTGCGGTAGGTGTCGTGCACCGAGTCGTCGTCGACCTTCACGATCACCTCGTCGTTCTCGCGCAGCGCGGGCGCCGTGTAGTTCTGCGAACCGGTGAAGGAGACCTTGTTCCGCTTGCCGTCGTACACGCCGTCGATGAGGACGTACTTGCTGTGGATGATGTACGGCGTGGTCAGCTTCTGGCCGGGCACGAGCGGGTCACGGTCGTCGTTGTAGCAGCGCAGCGAGGGGCCGCCGGGCTTGTGCAGGGCCTCCCAGGTGCCGGGGGTGCCGCCCTGGCTCTTGGCGCTGTCCGTCTCGGCGTACACCAGGTCCACCGCGCAGCCCGCCTTCTTCAGGGAGACCAGCTTCTCGGCGATCTGCTTGCGCGTGATCTTGAAGATGGAGGCGCGGACCTTGGTCTGCCGCTTCACGCCGTTCGCGTCCTTGTAGGTGCACGCGACGTTGTTGAGGACCGAGTACATGGTGTCGGTCTCGTTGACCGTGCCCTCGCGCGGGAAGAAGTAGGCCTTGTAGAGGCCGTTGCTGACCGTGCGGTAGTCCCAGTGCCGCCAGTCCGCGTCGACCATGTCCTCGAAGTAGCCGGCGAACGCGTCGTACATCGTCGGGTTGTCCGGGAGCAGCAGCGCGTCGTTGAAGAACTTGGTGTGCGCCGACGGCGTGGAGTTCGACGTGGTCTGTACGACGACGTCGCGGGCGCCCTTGACCTCGGAGAACAGCCAGAACTTGTTGTGCATGATCGACTTGCCGTGGCGCGGGTCGCCCAGACAGGACTTGTCCGTCGGGCACAGCGAGACGAAGGACTTCTGGGTGCGGTCGGTGCCGAGCGACGACGCGAGCTTGGGGTACGAGGGGTTGTCCGGGCGGTCCGTGCGGCTCGTCGAGTCGAGGAGGATCTGTACGTTGACGCCGCGCTCGCGGGCGTTCAGGAGCGCGTCGACGACCGGGGCCTCCCAGACGTGGTAGACGGCGACCTTGATGGTCGAGCCGGGCACGGCGGCGTCGGTGAGCTGGATCAGGCGGGTGCGGATCGCGTGCTGCGCCTCGTCCGTGCCGAGCGGGTCGTTGAAGACCGGGCCCTCGGTCCAGGTGGGTGTGGTCCCGGTGGGCCCTTCGGCGGGGGCGGCCCCGGCGATGCCCGTCGCCTGCAGGCTCGCCGCCGAGAGCACCGTGGCGAGCGCCGCCGCCTGCCGCCCGCCCTTGACCTGCTTCACGGCGCGGTGGCGGCCCGTGCCTCTGAGGCGCAGCTGCGCCATGGTGCATCCCTCCCCTGACCCCGGCGCGCGGTCTCCCCACGGCACGCCGGTGTCCTGTCCTCACGGTCGACTCTTCGTCAACTCTTCACGACAACAAACCGCATGAGTCTTACAGGCAATGCCTCGACGATCCAAGTGGCGGGCGAAAACGCCGCATTGAGGGCGCCGACCTGGCATCATGCGCGCCGACGCGCCGGTGCCCCCGGCACGGCGAACTCGCCGTGCCGGGGGCACCGTTGCTGCGGTGACGCCCGCGACGTCCAGCCGGTGCGCCCGGCCGGGTCACGGCCGGACGCGGCGGACCGACCTCAGCCCGCGTCGGCCGGGGCCGTGACCGAGGCGCCCGACTGCTCGGCGGCCGCGGCCTTCTTGGTGGTCTTCGCCGCCTTCTTGGCCGTCGTCTTCTTGGCGGCCGTCTTCTTCGCCGCCGTCTTCTTGGCCGCGGTCTTCTTCGTCGCGGCCTTCTTGGCGGTGGCCTTCTTGGCCGTCTTGCGCGCCGCCTTCTTGGCGGCCGGAGCGGCTTCCTCGGCGTCGGCGGCGGGCGCCTCGGGCGCCTGGTCCGCGGCCGCCTCGGACGGCTTGTCCGCCGCGGGGACGACCACGACGGCCGTCTCCTCGGACGCGGTCGGCGCGGTGGCCTTGCGCACGGCACGGCGGCGCGGGCGCGCCGGGGCCTCGGGGGCCGCCTCCGCGACCGGCTCGGCCTGCGCGGCGGGAGCCTCGACGGCCGGGGCCTCGACGACCTCGGCGACCGGCTCCGGCTTGGCCGCCTCCGCGATGATCACCTCACCGCTGTCGGCCGCCGCCTTCGGCGAACCGGCCGGGGCCGACGCCTTGCGGGTCGCCCGGCGCCGCGTACGCCCCTTGGGAGCCGCGTCGTCCTCGGCAGGAGCCTCGACGGCGGCGGCGGGAGCCTCCGCGGTCTCGGCGACCGGAGCGGCCGGGGCCTCCTCGACCGGGGCGACCGCCTCGGCGGCCTCCTCGACCGGCTCGGCCTTGGCCTTGGCCGCACGGGACTTGGCCTTCTTCTCGGCGCGCCCGGCCTTGGCCGCACGCCCGGTCTTCTCGGCCTTCTCGGGCTGCTCCGCACTCTCGGACGGCTCGACCTCAACCGTCTCCGACTTCGGCGCACCCGCGGGAGCGGACGCCCGGCGCGTGGCCCGGCGCCGCGAACGGCCGCGGGAAGCGGCGGCCTCGGCCTCGGCCGGGCTGCTGTACAGCTCCTCGTCGGGGACGAACGCGGGCTCGGGCAGCGCCACCGGCTCGGCGATCTCCGCGGCGACCTCGGCCGCCGTCTCGACGGCCTCGGCACCCGAGTCGACGCCCTCGTGCGCGTGGTCGTGGCCCGCGCCCTGGTCGGCGCCGCCGCGGCCGCGCTTCTTGCGCTTGCCGCCGCCACCGGCGGTCGTCGCCTGGTCCATGTGCACGATGAGGCCGCGGCCGTTGCAGTGCACACAGGTCTCGGAGAAGGACTCCAGGAGACCCTGGCCGACGCGCTTGCGGGTCATCTGGACCAGGCCGAGCGAGGTGACCTCGGCGACCTGGTGCTTGGTCCGGTCCCGGCCCAGGCACTCCAGCATCCGGCGCAGGACCAGGTCCCGGTTGGACTCGAGGACCATGTCGATGAAGTCGATGACGACGATGCCGCCGAGGTCACGCAGGCGCAGCTGGCGCACGATCTCCTCGGCCGCCTCCAGGTTGTTCCTGGTGACGGTCTCTTCGAGGTTGCCGCCCTGACCGGTGAACTTGCCGGTGTTGACGTCGATGACGACCATCGCCTCGGTCTTGTCGATCACGAGGGAGCCACCCGAGGGCAGCCACACCTTGCGGTCGAGGGCCTTGGCGAGCTGCTCGTCGATCCGGTACGTGGCGAAGACGTCCACCTCGGACGTCCACCGCGAGAGGCGGTCGGCGAGGTCGGGCGCGACGTGCGATACGTAGCCGTGGATGGTCTCCCAGGCCTCGTCGCCGCTGATGATGACCTTCGAGAAGTCCTCGTTGAAGATGTCGCGGACCACGCGGACGGTCATGTCCGGCTCGCCGTAGAGCAGGCTCGGCGAGCTGGTGGTGGTCATCTTCGACTTCTTGAGGATGTCCTCCCACTGCGCCTGCAGCCGCTCGACGTCACGGCGCAGCTCGTCCTCGCTGGCGCCCTCGGCGGCGGTGCGCACGATGACGCCCGCGTCCTCGGGGACGATCTTCTTGAGGATGGTCTTCAGACGCGCCCGCTCGGTGTCGGGCAGCTTGCGGCTGATGCCCGTCATGGAGCCCTCGGGCACATAGACCAGGTAGCGGCCGGGCAGCGAGACCTGGCTGGTCAGGCGGGCGCCCTTGTGGCCGATCGGGTCCTTGGTGACCTGCACGAGGACCGACTGGCCCGACTTCAGGGCGGACTCGATGCGGCGCGGCCCGTTGGCCATGCCGAGCGCCTCGAAGTTGACCTCACCGGCGTACAGGACGGCGTTGCGGCCCTTGCCGATGTCGATGAAGGCGGCCTCCATCGACGGGAGCACGTTCTGGACCTTGCCCAGGTAGACGTTGCCGACGTACGAGGTCGACTGCTCCTTGTTGACGTAGTGCTCGACGAGGATGTTGTCCTCGAGGACGCCGATCTGGGTGCGGTCGCCGTTCTGACGGACGATCATCTCCCGGTTGACCGCCTCGCGGCGGGCCAGGAACTCGGCCTCGGTGATGATCGGCACCCGGCGGCGGCCCTGCTCGCGGCCCTCGCGGCGGCGCTGCTTCTTGGCCTCGAGACGGGTCGAGCCCTTGATGGACTGCACCTCGTCCGAGGGCGAGTCGTCGCCCTTCTTGCGCGGCTCGCGGACCTTGACGACCGTGCGCTCCGGGTCGCCGTCGCCCGGCTCGCTCTCGGCGGAGTCACCGGCGCGACGGCGACGGCGACGGCGACGACGGCTGCTGCTGGAGCCGGAGCCACCGGCGGCCTCGGCGTCGTCGGAGTCGTCATCGGACCGCTCGGCCGCGGCCTCGTCGGAGTCGTCGGAGCCGTCGGTGTCACCGGCGGCCTCGTCGGAACGCTCGGCGGCGTCGTCCGACTGCTCGGCGCCGTCGGCGTCGGCGGGCTCGCCACGGCGGCGGCGACGGCCACCGCGGCGGCGGCGACGGCCGTGCCGCTCACCGGCGTCCTCGCCGTCGGCGGCCTCGTCGGCGCCTTCGTTGTCGACGTCGGCCTCCGCCTCGGCGGGCTCGGCCTCGACCGGCGCCCTGGGCTCCTCGGGCTCCGCCACGACGGTCTCGGCGGCGGGCTGCTCGTCCGCGGCACGACGGCGGCGACGGCGGCGCGGGCCCGCCTCCTCCTCGACGGCGGGCGCGGGCGCGGCCTCGACGGGCTGCTCGGCCGCCTCGGCGGCGGCAGCGGCTGCGGCGCGCTCCGGGGTCTGGAACATCGGCTCGGCGAAGACGGGCGCCTGGAACACGGCCACGGCGGGCCGCGCCGGGCGGCGCTCGTTGTCCTCGTCGGAGCGCGTGCCCGCGGCCGCGGGCGCGGTGAAGCCGGCGGCGGCCTTGCGGGTGGCACGGCGACGGGTACGGCCGCGCGGGGCGTCCGCCTCGGCCTGCTCGGCGGCCTCGGCCTCACGGGCGGCACGGCCGCGCGGGGCGGCATCGGCCTGCTCCGCCGCCGGGGTGTCGTTCGCGGCGGCCGGGGCCTCGGTGGGCTGCGCCTCGGCGGCGGGCGCGGCGGCGCGGGTGGCGCGGCGACGGGTACGGCGCGGGGCGGCGTCCTCGGCGGCCGGGGTCTCGGCGGTGGCCGGGGCCTCGTCGGCCTTCGGCGCCGCGGCTTCGGCGACCTCGGCGGTCTCCGCGGCCGGGGCGGCCTGCGCCTCGGCGGCGGGCGCGGAAGCGGTACGGGTGGCGCGGCGACGGGTACGGCGCGGGGCGGCGTCGGCCTCGGGGGTCTCGGCGGCCTCAGCGGTCTCGGTGGACGCGGTGGCCTCCGTGGTCGTGGCGGTCTCCGCGGCCGGGGCGGCCTGCGCCTCGGCAGCGGGCGCGGAAGCGGTGCGCGTGGCACGGCGACGGGTGCGGCGCGGCGCGGCGTCGGCCTCGGTGGTCTCGGCGGCGGGCGCGGCCGGGCTCTCGGCGACAGCGGCCGACGGCTGCTCCGCCTCGGCCGTCTGCGGGGCACCGGCGGGCGCGGAGGCGCGGCGGGTGGCACGGCGGCGCGTGCGAGCGGGGGCGGCCTCTTCCACGGCGGGCTCCTCGGCGGCGGCCACCGGCTCGGCGGCGGGCGCGGCATCGGCGGCGTCGGTCCGGGCGTCGGACGACGCGGCGGACTGCGGGGCACCGGCGGGCGCGGAGGCACGGCGGGTGGCACGGCGACGCGTACGAGCGGGAGCGGCCTCTTCCACGGCGGGCGCGGCAGCGGCGACCTCGGCGGCCTCCGTGTTCTCGGCGTTCCCGGCGTTCCCGGCGTTCCCGGCGTTCTCTGCGCTCTTGGCGTTCTCTGCGCTCTCGACGGCGCCGGCCTCGGCGTTCTCGGCCGCCTCCAGGGCCTCCGCCTCCTCGTCGGCATCGGTCGCGACGGCGGGAGCGGTGTCCACGGCGGTGGCGGGGGTGGCCGGTATGGCCGGCCCGGCGTCCGTGGTGGTGCCCGCGGGCGGTCCCGCGGGACGCGACGCGGCCCGGCGCCGACGGCGCGGGGGCAGGGTGTCGCTGGGTGTGCTGTTGTTGTTCGAACCCTCGTTCGGGTCGTTCGGCTCAAGCATGCGGGCGGTTCTCCCGTCACGCTCCCGGGCGCCGCGCCTGTACCGGACATGTCCGCGGCTCTCGCTTGCTGCGCGGGGCCGCCATCCGGGGGCGTGGGCGCCGCACGGGAGCTCTCTGTGTCTTGTCTCGCCGGTTCCGTACGCCCCTTTGTGCGGACGGCCTGGCGAAAGTCTTCTGGTCAGTGCGCCGCCCGACCCAGGTGGCTCCCGAGTACGAGGGCGGCGCTGCGGTGTTCTCGGCGAACGCCCCTGCGCGGGACCGTCCCTACTCCGGCGCCGTCGCGGCGGCAGGTGCGGCGTCCCCTGAACGATCGGGACGATCGGCCGGGGCGGCCATGACTGCCTCGCGGTCGGGCGCGAGCGGGTCGGTCACCGTGCCGGTCTCTTCATCGAAAAGCCCCTGCGCCAGCCTGGTCACCGCTGCGGGGACCGGCGGCGCCAGGTCGGCCACAGCTCGGAGACCGGACAGGACGTCGTCGGGTCGGACGGCAGGTGTCACGTGCCGTACAACCAGCCGCAGTATCGCACAGGGCTTGTCGGTCGGCCTATCGGCACGGGAGGCGAGCGCCTCCGGGCCGAGACCGTCGAGGCTGACGACGGCGGCGCGGGCGTCGAACGTCCGCATGCCGTTCTTCGTGCGGCGCTGGACCTCGACGGTCTCGGCGGCGCGGAAGGCGGCGGCGGCACGCTCGGCCGCCTCGGGCTCCACGCCGTCCAGACGCAGCTCCCACACGGAGGCGGTGAGCCGGTCGGCGAGGCCCGAGGTGCGGGCCTCGACGGCGTCGGTGATGTCGAGTCCGTCGGGCAGTGACTCGTCGAGCAGCGCCCACAGGGTGCGCGGGTCGCGGTGCTCGGTGAGGGCGATCTCCAGATACTCGGCCTCGCTGCCCGTGCCGGTGGGTGCGGCATTGGCGTACGACACCTTCGGGTGCGGGGTGAAGCCGGCCGAGTACGCCATGGGCACCTCGGCGCGGCGCAGCGCCCGCTCGAAGGCGCGCTGGAAGTCACGGTGGCTGGTGAACCGGAGGCGGCCGCGCTTGGTGTAGCGCAGTCGGATGCGCTGCACCGCGGGTGCGGGCGGCGGGCCTTCGGGCTGTCGCTTGCCCAGTGGAACTTCTCCTCGTGTACGCGGCCCGTGCCGCCGTCCCCGCTTCGGTGGGGAGCGCGGCCGGGCTGGCGCTGCCGTGTGTCGTGGTCCGGATCGTCCCTGCGGCTGCGGGGACGTCTCACGCCGGACCCTTCGCCTCAGAATACGCGCTTCACGGCCGCAGGTTTCCGTCGGCCTCGTGGCCCTGGGTGACGGGCACCTTCTCGCGCGGCGCCCCGAAGAGCAGCCGCCGGACGTCGGCGCGGGCCGCGCGCACGCTGTCGCGAACCGATCCGACGGCCTGCCTGGTGGCGCGTCCCGCGGCCCGTACCGCCCCGGCGGCGGGGCGCCACACCAGATCGCGGACGGCGTGCCCGGCCGGGGTGAGGACGCTCCGGTACACCCAGCGCGCGGGGCTCACGAAGATCCACCGAAGGAGCTGCCCGAAGAACCGCCACACGGCCCGCGACAGATGCCCGGCGACCCGCCACGCGTGCCCGAGCGCGTCCCCGATCTCGCGCGCCACCACGGCGATGCCCCGCCCGATCGGCGCGAGCACCCACCGCCACACCGCCACGGCGGGCACCACGAAGATCCACCGCAGCAGCGTCCACAGGACGAGCCCGATGCCCCGGAGCAGCCACAGGAACCCGGCGGCGACACCGAGCGCCGCCCAGGCGACGGCGTGCCCGATCGGCGTGAGCACACGGGTGTACGTCCACACCGCGGGCACCACGAACAGCATCCGAAGGAGCCACCGCACACCGCGCCCGACCGCCGAGGCCCCGGCGCCGACACCCCGCGCGGCCCAGGCGAGCGCGTGCCCCACCGGCGTCAGGACGTACCGGTACAGCCACACCGCGGGCACGACCAGCAGCACGTGGAGGAGCCAGCCGAGGCCGAGGCCGACCGGCACGACCACGTACCGCCAAAGGCCCACCCAGGGCCAGACGAACAGACACTTGCCGAGGAACAGACCGGCCGCCGCGAGCCCCCGGCCCACCGGAGCGAGGACGTACCTCCACAACGCGCCGAGGGGCCGCAGCACGAGGGTGCGCCCCAGCCAGGCGAACGCGCGGCCGAGCGGCCGCAGCGCGGTGTCGAGCAGGAACCGCCCGGCCACCACGAGCGCGTCCCACACCAGGCGCACCGGCAGCACGACCACCAGCGCCACGATCCGCACCGGGAGCCGGATCGCCACCACCAGACAGCCCTCCGCCTGCGCGGGGGGCTGTCTCGGTGCGGGCTGCGGCGCGGGGGCCGCCGGGTGCTGCGCGGCCTGCTCCACGGGAGGTGTCGCGGGCCGTTTCTCCAGGTCCATGTGGTGCTAGACGCACACGGGGCCGTCCCGGCTCCCGATTTCGGCGACCGCCTCGTACGCGGCCTACTCGACGGCGATGCCGTAGTCCGGCAGGAGCTGCTCCAGGCCGCCGGTGTAGCCCTTGCCGCCGAGCACGAAGTCCCAGTCGCCGCCCGCTCTGCGCCGGAACGAGCCGAGGACCAGGGCGGTCTCCCCCGCGCGGCCCTCGGAGACCTCGAGCGTGCCCAGCTCGGTCAGCGAGGGGTCGAGGAGCCGGATGCGGGCGTCGGTGAAGCCCGACAGGTCCGCGTGCGGGTTGACCTCGGGGTCGACAGCGGCGACGAGCGCGAGCCGGTCGGCGGCCGCGGGCAGCGATTCGAAGGCGACCCGCACCGCGGCCTTGTCCGGCGGGCTCGCGGGCTCGGCGCGCACCGAACCGTCCGGCGTCCGCAAGTTGTTGAAGAACACGAAGTGGTCGTCGCTCAGGACCCGGTTGCCCGCGCAGACGAGGGCGCAGACGTCCACGGCGACACTGCCGGACCAGGACATGCCGAGGACGTTGTAGTCCTCGGCGTCGTCCTGCCGGGGCGCGGGGGCCGGGGGCGGCGCGGGGGCCGTGCTCGCGCGCTCCCCGAGACGGCCGGAGAGCCCGTGCCGGTGCAGCAGGTCGACCAGTTCGGGGCCCGATATCAGCTCGAGGGGCTTGCCGTTGGCGAAGGTGTACGAGCCGGGGCCGAAGCCCGAGGTGGTGACCAGGACGCCCTTGTTGGCGCCGCAGTCCTGCACGGTGCCGTACAGATCGCGGACGGCCGTCGGCGGGACGGTGTTGCGGTAGCGCTTCACCTGGACGACGATCTTGCCGCCGCGGATCGGGGTGGGGTCGAGGGCGTCGACGTCCACGCCGCCGTCGTTCGAGCGCTGCGTCATCACCGCCTGCATGCCCATGGCCCGGAACAGCTCGGCGACCAGGGACTCGAACACGATCGGGTCCATCTCCCGCAGATCCGGCTCGTCGCCCGCCCCGGCGCCGCCGTGGCTCGCGATGTGCTGGCCCACGTCGTCCGGCCTGCGCACGGGCCGCACCGGGGAGAGCTGGTCGGGCCGCGCCGCCAACTGGCCCCTGAGGCCGTCCGCCAGGCAGCTGACGGGGTCCACCTGCTCCAGACGGAGGTCGGCGAAGGTGGCGCGCGCGGCCATCACCGAGGCGAGGAAGATGTGCGTCCGTACGCCCGTCGCCGGATCGTGGTCGTCGACGAACCCGTTCAGGGCCACGGATTCGAGGGCGCCGTGCTCGTCCGCCGCGAACAGGTCGTGCAGGACCAGGAGTACGCACTGGGCGATGACGTGGCGGTACAGCGACCGGCGCTGGCTCACCGGGCGCGCGGCTTCCTTGTCCTCGTCGGCGTTGATCATGTAGCGCACCGACTTCGCCTCGGGGACGACGTCGTGGCCCGGGAGTTCCCAGTCGAGCACCAACTGGCGCGACGCCGGGTCATAGGCAGCGGCGACCTGCCGCGGAAAGCCCTCGGGCCAGGCCGTCGAGGCGTACAGGGCGGCGGTGAAGTACTCGACGACGGACTCCGCGTCGCCGCTCCTGACGCCCGCGGCGACCTCGGCGATGCCCGCGTTGTGGCGGCGCACCTCCGCCAGGTGACCGGTGACCCACGCGTCGTACTGGCGCCGCAGATCCGCCAGTTGCTGCTGCCGCTGGGCCTCCGCGGCCTGCGCGGCCCGCCAGTCGTACTCGTAGCGGGCCCGCGCCTCCGCCTGCGCCTGGGCGCGGCGGCCCGGCATCCAACCGCCCTGCGCCTGATAGAGGTTCGGGTCCGGCATGGGCACCGGCACCGCGAGCTGTCCGGCCGAGAACGGCTGGACGTCCTCGGTCCGCGTCAGGGCCTCGGCCCGGAAGGCGGGGGCACGGCAGCCGGCCGCTAACAGCCCTTGCAGGGCTTCCACGCGCGCGTCGAGTTCCTGGGTCCGGCGCCGGGCCTCCGCCTGCCGGTACTCGCGGTAGTCCCGCTCCATCCGGCGCTGCTCGGCACGGGCCTGCCGCTCCTGCTCCCGGCGCCTGCGGGCGTCGGCCTCCAGCTGGCGTTGCTGCTGCCGCTGGACCTCGGCCCAGACACCGACAAGACCACTCGAGCGACGACTCATGCGTGCAGGCCCTCCCCAGGACGCCGACCTCTCCCACAACCGCCGACCGGCCCTCCAACCAGCGGTTATGAGATGACTTTAGCCAGCATCCGGCGCCGCGCCCACGGCGCCGGGGGGTCTCACTTCGTGGCGGGCGTCTTCACCGAGAGCGGCAGCAACTTCTTGCCCGTCGGCCCCACTTGGATCTCCGTCTGCATCGCGGGGCACACCCCGCAGTCGAAGCACGGCGTCCACCGGCAGTCGTCGACCTCGGTCTCGTCGAGCGCGTCCTGCCAGTCCTCCCAGAGCCAGTCCTTGTCGAGACCGGAGTCCAGGTGGTCCCAGGGCAGGACTTCCTCGTACGTGCGCTCGCGCGTCGTGTACCAGTCGACGTCGAGGCCGACCTCGGGCAGCGTCTTGTCGGCGCACCGCATCCAGCGTTCGTAGCTGAAGTGCTCGCGCCAGCCGTCGAAGCGGCCGCCGTCCTCGTAGACGGCGCGGATGACGGCGCCGAGGCGGCGGTCGCCGCGGGAGAGCAGGCCCTCGACGATGCCGGGCTTGCCGTCGTGGTAGCGGAAGCCGATGGAGCGGCCGTACTTCTTGTCGCCGCGGATCTTGTCGCGGAGCTTCTCCAGGCGGGCGTCGGTCTCCGCGGCGGAGAGCTGCGGGGCCCACTGGAAGGGCGTGTGCGGCTTCGGCACGAAGCCGCCGATGGAGACCGTGCAGCGGATGTCGTTGGAGCCGGAGACCTCGCGGCCCTTCTGGATGACGTTCATCGCCATGTCGGCGATCTGCAGGACGTCCTCGTCGGTCTCGGTGGGCAGGCCGCACATGAAGTACAGCTTCACCTGGCGCCAGCCGTTGCCGTAGGCGGTGGCGACGGTCCGGATCAGGTCCTCTTCGGAGACCATCTTGTTGATGACCTTGCGCATGCGCTCACTGCCGCCCTCGGGGGCGAAGGTGAGGCCGGAGCGGCGGCCGTTGCGGGTCAGCTCGTTGGCGAGGTCGACGTTGAAGGCGTCCACGCGGGTGGAGGGGAGGGACAGGCCGATCTTGTCCTCCTCGTACCGGTCGGCGAGGCCCTTGGCGACGTCGGCGATCTCCGTGTGGTCGGCGGAGGACAGCGACAGCAGGCCGACCTCCTCGAAGCCGGTCGCCTTCAGGCCCTTCTCGACCATCTCGCCGATGCCCGTGATGGAGCGCTCGCGCACCGGGCGGGTGATCATGCCCGCCTGGCAGAAGCGGCAGCCGCGCGTGCAGCCGCGGAAGATCTCCACCGACATGCGCTCGTGCACCGTCTCGGCGAGCGGCACGAGCGGCTGCTTCGGATACGGCCACTCGTCGAGGTCCATGACCGTGTGCTTGGACACGCGCCACGGCACGCCCGACTTGTTCGGTACGACACGGCCGATGCGGCCGTCCGGCAGGTACTCCACGTCGTAGAACCCCGGGATGTACACACTGCCGGTCTTCGCGAGGCGGAACAGGACCTCCTCGCGCCCGCCGGGGCGGCCCTCGGCCTTCCAGGCGCGGATGATCTCCGTCATGTCGAGCACGGCCTGCTCGCCGTCGCCGATGACCGCCGCGTCGATGAACTCGGCGATCGGCTCGGGGTTGAACGCGGCATGGCCGCCCGCGAGGACGATCGGGTCGTCGATGCCGCGGTCCTTGGACTCCAGCGGGATGCCCGCGAGGTCAAGGGCGGTCAGCATGTTCGTGTAGCCCAGCTCCGTGGAGAAGGACAGGCCGAACACGTCGAAGGCGCCCACGGGCCGGTGCGAGTCCACCGTGAACTGGGGGACCTTGTGCTCGCGCATCAGCTCTTCGAGGTCCGGCCAGACGCTGTACGTGCGCTCGGCAAGGACGCCGTCCCGCTCGTTCAGGACCTCGTAAAGGATCATGACGCCCTGGTTGGGCAGGCCGACCTCGTACGCGTCCGGGTACATGAGCGCCCAGCGGACGTCGCAGGCGTCCCACTCCTTGACGGTGGAGTTGAGCTCACCGCCCACGTACTGGATCGGCTTCTGCACATGCGGGAGCAGGGCTTCGAGCTGCGGGAAAACCGACTCGACAGACATCGCTGGACCTTCGTGAGCTGACAGGGGTGACCCTCAAGCCTAACGTGGCCAGGGCCCCACCCCGTACCTCGATCGGCCGACCCCCTAGCCGCCGAGCGCCGCCCGTGCCTTAGGCCGCGACGCGCGCTCCCACACGCCCACCAGCTCCCGCTCCCGGGTCGCCGCGACCGCCTCCTCACGGCCGTACAGCAGGCCCCACACGAACACGGTCTCCCCCGCCGCGTGCGCCTGGATCGCCAGGTCGCGCAGGGCCTCGCGGGCCACGACCGAGTCCTGGTGGTCGCCGAGCACCTTCTGCACGGCCTTCATCCGCTTGGTGAAGCCGGCCGCGGGCTTGCCGAGGGCCGGGGTCGCCGCCTCGCCCGCGTACCGGGCGCGCTTCGCGGCCTTGCGGGCCTCGTGCATCGCCAGGTCCCGGTCGGTGCCGGGGTCAAGGGCGAGCGCGTGGCCGACCCGGGTCGCGAGGCGGTCGTAGTCCTTCAGGACCGCCACCGGCAGGGCCTGTGCGGCGGGGGTGCTCGCGGCCTTGCGGAGCGGGGGGTCGGCCAGGAGGGCGTCCAGGCTGTCGAGCAGCGCGAGGTAGCGCTTGCTGTCGAGGACGGCGACCGTCTTGCGGCGCGAGCCCGCGCGGCCCGCGACCGCCCACAGGCGCAGCCTGCCGCGGACCGGGCCCAGCAGGAGCGTGCGCGGGATGTCCGCCAGGGCGGCCGTCAGGCGTTCGGTGAGGACCTCGCGGTCGCGGTCCACGCCCAGCTCCGCGGCCAGCCACTTCAGCTCCTCGCCGATCGGGTCCGTGACCGTGCGGTCGAGGAGCTTTCCGTATGTCTTGAAGGCGCTGCGGGTGCGGCGGGTCGCCACACGCATCTGGTGGACGGAGTCGGGGAGGTCCTGGCGGACCGCGGGGTCCAGGGCGAGCAGGGCGTCGCGCTGCACGCGGAGGTACGCGAGGACCTGGGCGCCCGCGGTGCCGGGCGTCAGCTCGGGGACGGCGGCCGGGTCCAGCGCGGCGCCCGTATCGGCCAGGGCCCGTGCCAGCTTCGACTTGGACGCCGACCTGCGCACCCCCGCCTTGCGGAGTTTCTTCTCCACCTTGTCCAGGAGGCCGGGGTCGCCGTTCGGGGCCAGTTCCACCTCGATCTCCGTCCAGGAGGCGGTGGTCGTGATGCCGTCGAGGCGGTCGGCGCGGACGCCGTCGACGCTGACCTCGGCGAGGAGGGCGCCGTCGGCGTCGACGAGGTGGCGCAGGTCGCGGGCCGAGCGGAGGCGGACGACGGGGGTGAGGTCGGCCTCGCGGACGCGGGAGCGGACCAGGCCGATCAGGGCGCGCGGCACACCGTCGGACAGGGGGGCGTGCACCTCGTCGCGGGCGCCCTCGAGCTCGGGCACGGGCAGTTTCAGGTGCCAGCCCGCGTCTTTGCCGCCGGTGCGGCGGCGCAGCGTGATGGAGGCCCTGGCCAGGCGTTGGTCGGCGGTGTCGTAGTACACCGCGTCCAGGTCGGCGACGCCCTTGTCGATGACGTCCGCCACTCCGGCGACTCCCCTGAGGTCGGGGAGCCCACCGGAGGCGTCGGCGTCGTACTTCCGCTCGATCTCGCGTTCGCGCTTCGTGTCCGCCATGAACCGAATCTAAACGCGATCGGCCGACTTGGGCAGACCCCGGCCGCTATGCCGACAGTGGTCGCTCCACCTTGATCGACTGTAGGAGGCCCACGGCGAGCCAGACCGCGAACATGGATGTCCCTCCGTACGACACGAACGGCAGGGGCAGTCCGGCCACCGGCATGATGCCGAGCGTCATGCCGATGTTCTCGAAGGCCTGGAAGGCGAACCAGGCGATGATCCCGGCGGCGACGACCGTGCCGTACAGCTCGGTCGTCTCGCGGGCGATGCGGCAGGCGCGCCAGAGGACGACACCGAGCAGGAGCAGGATGGCGCCCGCGCCGACGAAGCCCAGTTCCTCGCCCGCGACGGTGAAGACGAAGTCGGTCTGCTGTTCGGGGACGAACTGGCCGGTGGTCTGGGTGCCGTTGGTGAGGCCGGTGCCGGTGAGGCCGCCGGAGCCGATGGCGATGCGGGCCTGGTTGGTGTTGTAGCCGACGCCCGCCGGGTCGAGCGCGGGGTTGGCGAAGGCGGCGAAGCGGGCGATCTGGTAGTCGTCGAGGACGTGCAGCTGCCATATGGCGACGCCGCCGAGCGCGCCCGCGCCGATCAGGCCGAAGATCCAGCGGTTGGAGGCGCCGGAGGCGAGCAGGACGCCGAGCACGATCATCACTATGACCATGACCGAGCCGAGGTCGGGCATCAGCATGATGATCATGACCGGGACGGCGGCGAGGCCGAGGGCCTGCACGACGGTGCGGTGGTCGGGGTGCTCCTTGTCGCCCGCGTCGACGCGGGCGGCGAGCATCATCGCCATGCCCAGGATGATGGTGATCTTGCAGAACTCGGAGGGCTGGAGCGACTGGCCCGCGATGACGATCCACGCGTGGGCGCCGTTGATGGTGGCGCCGAGCGGGGTGAGGACCAGCAGGATCAGGAAGACCGAGACGCCGTAGAGGATCGGCACGGCCGTGCGCAGGTTGCGGTGGCCGAGCCAGACCGTGGCGATCATCAGGGCGAGGCCGATGCCGATGTTGATGACGTGCTTGATCAGGAAGGCGTACGGGTCGTCGCCGACGAGTTCCGTGCGGTTGCGGGTCGCCGAGTAGACGAGCGCGGAGCCGATCACGGAGAGCGCGAGGGCGGCGAGCAGCATCACCCAGTCGAGCCTGCGCAGTATCGAGTCGCGGGCGAACAGGCGGGAGAGCGTGGAGCGCTCGGGGCCGTAGCCCGAGACGGAGAAGCCACCGGTGCCGGTCACGGGTTAGTCACGCCTCCCGGTGGCCGGGGGTCCGGCCAGTTGGGTCTCCTCGTTCGGCGGCTTCGGCTTCCCGGGCTTGAACGGCTTGATCTTCGGGGCGTCGATGGAGCCGTCGGCCTCGATCTTGGGCAGGGACTTCTGCGGCTCGGGCAGCAGGGCCTTCTTCAGGTCCTGGTTGCCGCTGTCGTCGAGGCCGTAGATCGCGTTGTAGATCTGGCGCACGGCGGGCCCGGAGGCGCCGGAGCCCGTACCGCCCTGGGAGATCGTCATCACGATCGAGTAGTCCTTGGTGTACGTCGCGAACCACGAAGTCGTCTGCTTGCCGTAGACCTCGGCGGTACCCGTCTTGGCGTGCATCGGGATCTTGTCCTGGGGCCAGCCGCCGAAGCGCCAGGCGGCGGTGCCCTTGGTCGCGACGTCCGCGAGGGCACCGTCTATGTCCTTGCGCAGGGCCGCGTCCATGGGCAGCTTGCCGTGGGCCTTGGGCTTGATCTCCTCGACGCGCTTGCCGTCGCCGCTGATGATCGCCTTGCCGACGGTGGGGTTGTACATGGTGCCGCCGTTGGCGATGGCCGAGTAGATGGTGGCCATCTGGATCGGCGTGACGAGGGTGTCGCCCTGGCCGATGGAGTAGTTGACGGAGTCACCGGCGCGCATCTTCATGCCTTCGAGGCAGTTCTCGTAGGCGATGCGCTCGGCGTACTCGCCGTCCTTCTTGCCCTGCTTGCACCAGGCGTCCTTGTTGGCACCCCAGTAGTCCTTCTTCCACTGGCGGTCCGGGACGCGGCCGCTGACCTCGTTGGGCAGGTCGACGCCGGTCTCCTTGCCGAGGCCGAACTGGTGGGCGGTCTTGTAGAACCAGTCCTTGGGGTCCTTCTTCGGCTTGTTGCCGCCGTCCTTGCGCCACTCGTCGTGCGACAGCTTGTAGTAGACGGTGTCGCAGGACACCTCGAGGGCCTGGCCGAGTGAGATGGAGCCGTGGCCCTGGGACTCGAAGTTCTTGAAGACCTGGCCGCCGATCGAGTACGAGCTGGGGCACGGGTAGCGGCCGTTGAACTCGTAGCCCGCGTTGACGGCGGCGGTGGTCGGGATGACCTTGAAGATCGAGCCGGGGGCGGCCTGGCCCTGGATGGCCCGGTTGAGCAGCGGGTAGTTGGACTTCTTGCCGGTGAGGCGGGCGTAGTCCTTGCCGGAGATGCCGCCGACCCAGGCGTTCGGGTCGTAGTTGGGGTTGGAGGCCATGGAGACGATGCGGCCGGTCTTGTTCTCCATGACGACGACGGCACCCGCGTCGGCCTTGTAGTTCTCGCCGGTGTTGTCGTCGAACTCGTCGCGGGCCTTCTTCATCGCGTCGTTCAGCCAGTACTCGGACACGGCCTGGACGCGGGCGTCGATGCTGGTGACGACGTTCGAGCCGGGCTGGGCCCGGTCGGAGTCGGCCTTCCCTATCACCCGGCCGAGGTTGTCGACCTCGTAGCGGGTGACGCCGGCCTTGCCGCGCAGCTGCTTGTCGTAGGTACGTTCGAGGCCGGAGCGGCCGACCTGGTCGGAGCGCAGGTACGGCGACTCGGAGTCCTTGGCCTTGTTGATCTCGTCGTCGGTGACGGGCGAGAGATAGCCGAGGACCTGCGCGGTGTTGGACTTGCCGGGCGCGGGGTAGCGGCGCACGGCGGTGGGCTCGGCGGTGATGCCGGGGAAGTCCTCGGAGCGCTCACGGATCTGCAGGGCCTGCTTGGGCGTGGCCTCGTCGGTGATCGGGATGGGCTGGTACGGCGAGCCGTTCCAGCAGGGCTGGGGCGTCTTGGAGTCGCAGAGGCGGACCTTGTCGGAGACGTCCTTGGGGGTCATGTCGAGGACCCCGGCGAGCTTGTCGAGGACGCCCTTGCCGTCGTCCTTCATCTTCATCAGGTCCGTGCGGGACGCGGAGACGACGAGGCGGGTCTGGTTGTCGGCGATGGGCACGCCCCGGGCGTCGAGGATCGCGCCGCGCACGGCGGGCTGGACGACCTGCTGGACGTGGTTGCCGGAGGCCTCCTCGGCGTACTCGGCGCCGTTGCGGACCTGGAGGTACCACAGGCGGCCGCCGAGGGTGAGGAGCAGCGAGACGACGAGGATCTGGATGATGACGAGGCGGACCTGGACGCGCGGGGTACGCCCGGTCTCCGGAATGTTGGTCACTGCCGCACCCCTCCCCTGCCGTCCCTTCCGTACGTCGGTGTGCTTGCGCTCACAGGCGCTTGACCCCCTTGATGCGTCCGGCGCGGGCCACCCGGGCCTTGGCCGCCTTCATGCGCAGTCCGCTGCCGCGCTGGTTGCCGATGCTCAGGCCGGTGCCTGAGGAGAGCCAGCCGGAGGAGACGTCGGCGGCCTTGGCGTTGGCGCCGGTCTCCCCGAGCGGGTCGTTCTCGGCGCGTCGGGCGAGCGCGATGATCAGCGGGATGGTGAACGGCGCGAGCAGCAGGTCGTAGAGCGCGGCCGTGAAGAGCAGTCCGCCGAGGCCCACGTGACGGGCCGCGTCGTCGCCGACGAGGGCGCCGACGCCCGCGTACAGGAGCGTGGAGCCGACGGCGGCGCTGACCACGACGACGAGCGGGCCGCTGGCCGAGCGCAGTCGGCCGGTCTCGGGCTTGGCGAGGCCGGCCAGATAGCCGATGACGCACAGGACCAGGGCGTAGCGCCCGGCGGCGTGGTCGGCGGGCGGGGCGAGGTCGGTGAGCAGGCCCGCGCCGAAGCCGATGAGGGCACCGCCCGTGTGGCCGTAGACGAGGGCCAGGGCGAGGACGGTGAGCAGCACCAGGTCGGGGACGGCGCCGGGCAGCTGGAGCCGGGCGAGGACGCTGACCTGGATGACGAGGGCGACGACGACGAGGGTGCTGGAGAGCAGGATCCGGTTGAAGCGCATGGGGTGTCAGTGCTCCTACTGCTCGTTGCCGTTGTCTGCGCCGTCGGCCGGGGGCTGCCCGGACGGCGTGGCCGTGACCGTCACCGTGGGTGCGGGTTTCGGCTTGGCGGGCTTGGGCGGCAGGACCGTGTCGCGGGGGTCCTCGCGGGGGGCCTCGACGACGACGCCGACGACGTCGAGCTTGGTGAAGCCGACGTAGGGGCGGACGAAGACGTTGCGGGTGAGGTCGCCGCCGGAGGGGTCGACGCGGACGACCTCGCCGACCGGGACGCCCGGCACGAACGGCTTGTCGGCCTGGGAGCCGAAGGTCACCAGGCGGTCGCCCTTCTTGACCTTGGCCTTGCCGTTGAGCAGTTGGACCCGCAGCGGGCGGTCGCCCTGGCCGGAGGCGAAGCCGAGCTCGTCGGTCTTCTCCATGCGGGTGCCGACGGTGAAGTCGGGGTCGTTGGCGAGCAGCACGGTGGCGGTGGAGGGGCCGACGGTGGTGACGCGGCCGACGAGGCCGTCGCCGTTGAGCACCGTCATGTCGCGCTTCAGGCCGTCGTTGGCGCCGGCGTCGATGGTGACGGTCCAGGAGAAGCCCTGGGCCGCTCCTATGCCGATGACCTCCGCGCCCTTGATGCCGTACTGTCCGGCGCCGGCCTTCTTCAGCATCGAGTCGAGCTGGGCGACGCGGCTGCGGTTGCGGTCGTCGCTGCCGAGTTTGGCCTTCAACGCGGCGTTCTGGCGCTCCAGTTCGGCGATGCGGTCGTGCCGGTCGCCGGAGTCGCGGACCGCTCCGATGGCGTTGCCGATCGGGTCTACGGCGGAGGACATGCCGTCCTCGACCGGGCCGAAGACCGTGGCGGCGGCCTGGCGGGCACCGTCGACCGGCGAGTCCTCGCCGCCGCGGATGTCCACCGTGATCAGAGCGAACGCGATGGCGATCAGCAGCACCAGGAGCAGCCGGCTCTCTCGTGTGTCCCTCACGTGCGGCGGCCGTGCCTTCCTCAAGTAGGAATCGTCGGAGATCTACTGAACAGAACGGAAATCTACTGAACAGAAATCTATGAAACCGCGAGCAGGCGAGTGCTCGCGGAATTGTGGGTTCTCTCAGTGTTGCGTCTATATCAACGATCCGCCGCACGAGGTGGCAGGCACTCGTACGGCGGACATCGTCGTGTCACATCATCTGCGCGGCTGGGCGTCCAGTACCTGCTGGAGTGCCTCGAACTCCTCGACGCACTTGCCGGAGCCGAGCGCCACGCTGTCCAGCGGGTCCTCGGCGATGTGGATCGGCATGCCGGTCTCGCGGCGCAGGCGCTCGTCCAGGCCGCGGAGCAGGGCGCCGCCGCCGGTCAGGACGATGCCGCGGTCCATGACGTCGCCGGAGAGCTCGGGCGGGCACTTGTCGAGGGTCGTCTTGACCGCGTCGACGATCGCGTTGACCGGCTCCTCGATGGCCTTGCGGACCTCGGCGGCGGAGATCACGACGGTCTTGGGCAGACCGGAGACCAGGTCGCGGCCGCGGATCTCGGTGTGCTCGTCGGCGTCCATGTCGTACGCGGAGCCGATGGTGATCTTGATCTGCTCGGCGGTGCGCTCGCCGAGGAGGAGGGAGTACTCCTTCTTGATGTGCTGGATGATCGCGTTGTCCAGCTCGTCCCCGGCCACCCGGATGGACTGTGCCGTGACGATTCCGCCGAGGCTGATGACGGCCACCTCGGTGGTGCCGCCGCCGATGTCCACCACCATGTTGCCGGTGGCCTCGTGGACCGGCAGGCCCGAGCCGATCGCGGCGGCCATGGGCTCCTCGATGATGTGCACCTGACGGGCGCCGGCCTGCGAGGAGGCCTCGATGACCGCGCGGCGCTCGACGCCGGTGATGCCCGAGGGCACACAGACCACGACGCGCGGGCGGGCCAGATAGCGGCGCTTGTGGATCTTCAGGATGAAGTAGCGCAGCATCCGCTCGGTGATCTCGAAGTCGGCGATGACGCCGTCCTTCAGCGGGCGCACGGCGACGATGTTGCCGGGCGTGCGCCCGATCATCTTCTTCGCTTCGGCGCCGACCGCGAGGATGCCGCCGGTGTTGGTGTTGATCGCGACGACGGACGGTTCGTTGAGCACGATCCCCCGACCCCTGACGTACACCAGCGTGTTGGCGGTCCCGAGGTCGACAGCCATGTCACGGCCGATGAACGACATGTTGTTCCCCATGAGGATGCGTCTGGCCTTCCCTAGTGGAGCGTGTGATGGCTTGTTAGGTAGGCGAGGTGGGTGCTGAGTGGCGTGGAGGCTTCCATCGTAGTCTCGCCCGCACGGACACGGCGCGAGGGTCTGCGCCATTGTCAGCAGATGATGAGCCGCCCCGCTTCTGGAGACGTGCCATCAGGGGCACGGGTTCCCCCAATCGGGCCGCATATGCCAAGGGACGGCCGGATTTCTCCGGCCGTCCCGGCCTTGTGCGAGGCCCCTCACGGGCTTCTTTGCCGACCGCGTGTCCACGGACGCGCGTCAAGGAATCCTGATGGAGTACGGCGGGATTCCTGACGCCTCGGCGGCCGCTCGCGCGGCGCCTTCGGCCACCGCTCAGACGGCGGCCGGGAAGAAGATCTTCAGCTCGCGCTCGGCGGACTCCGCGGAGTCGGAGGCGTGGATCAGGTTCTCGCGCACGATCACGCCGAAGTCGCCGCGGATGGAGCCGGGGGCGGCGGCGATCGGGTCGGTCGGCCCGGCGAGGGCGCGCACGCCCTCGATGACCCGCTCGCCCTCGACGACGAGGGCGACGACGGGGCCGGAGGACATGAAGGCCACCAGCGGCTCGTAGAACGGCTTGCCCTGGTGCTCGCCGTAGTGCTGCTCCAGCGTCGCCTGGTCGAGCGAGCGCAGTTCGAGCGCGGAGATGGTCCAGCCCGCCTTGCGCTCGATGCGGCCGATGATCTCGCCGACCAGGCCTCGGCGGACGGCGTCGGGCTTGAGGAGGACGAGAGTGCGCTCGCTCATGGTGTGCGGCTCCAAGAGGTGTTCATGACGTCACGTGGGATGGCCCGCACGATACCGGGGCGGCTACAGAGGGTGGCCATCGGGTGCGCGAGGGGTGGGAAAAGCCCGTCGTGGGGGTCCGCCCTGCTCCTTAAGAGCTTGGGGGAGATTGAGGACGAGTGCGCAGCGCGATCAGGGGGGGGGCGCCGGGGCCCGGTCAGCCCCCGGCGACCTCACCCTGCTCCGCCAGCGCAGCGAACCGCGCCTTGGCCTCGTCGATCTTCCGGCCGAAGTGCACGGACGCCCACCACAGGGCGGCGAACATCGCGCCCATGAAGAACATGATCGGGACCACGACGCCGCTGGCGATCAGCGCGATCTGCAGCGCCCAGCCGAGCTGGACGCCACCGGGTCGGGTGACCATGCCGCACAGCAGGACGGACAGCGCCATGGCGATGCCGCAGACCGTCCAGACCGTGCTCATCTCCAGGTCCGGGTCCTTCATGGCGACGAGACCGGCGAAACCGATGACGAAGAACTCGCCGATCAGCGTCGACGAACAGAGCGTGCGCACAGCTGTCAGCCCCTCCCCAGGAGCAGTCGGGCCTCGCCGACGGTGATGACGGAGCCGGTGACGAGGACGCCGCCGCCGGCGAACTCCCCCTCCTCCTCGGCCAGGGTGATCGCGGCCTCCAGGGCGTCCGGCAGGCGCGGCTCGACCTGCACGCGGTCCTCGCCGAAGACCTCGACGGCGAGCCCCGCGAGCTCGTCGACGTCCTGGGCGCGGTGGCTGGAGTTCTGCGTGATGACGACCTCGGCGAAGATCGGCTCAAAGGCCTCCAGGATGCCGCGGGCGTTCTTGCCGTCGCTGACGCCGATCACGCCGATGAGACGGCTGAAGTCGAAGACCTCGCCGATGGCCCCGGCCGCGGCGCGGGCGCCCGCGGGGTTGTGCGCGGCGTCCAGGACGACGGTGGGCGAGCGCCGGACGACTTCGAGGCGGCCGGGCGAGGAGACCGTGGCGAAGGCCTTGCGGACGGTCTCGATGTCCAGCGGGCGGGCGTGCTGGGCGCCGATGCCGAAGAACGCCTCCACAGCGGCGAGGGCGACCGCGGCGTTGTGCGCCTGGTGCTCGCCGTGCAGGGGCAGGAACACCTCTTCGTACTCCCCGCCGAGGCCGCGCAGGGTGAGGAGCTGGCCGCCGACGGCGATCTGGCGGCTGGTGACACCGAACTCCAGGCCCGCGCGGGCGACCGTCGCATCCACCTCGACGGCCTTCTTCAGGAGCACCTGGGCGGCCTCCACGGGCTGCTGGGCCAGGATGACCGTGGCGTCCGGCTTGATGATGCCGGACTTCTCGGCGGCGATCTCGGCGGTCGTGTTGCCGAGGCGGTCGGTGTGGTCCAGGTCTATGGGCGTGACGACGGCGACGGAGCCGTCGATGACGTTCGTCGCGTCCCAGGTGCCGCCCATGCCGACCTCGACGACGGCGACGTCCACGGGGGCGTCCGCGAAGGCGGCGTACGCCATGCCGGTCATGACCTCGAAGAAGGAGAGCCGGAACTCCTCCTTGGCGTCGACCATCTCCACGTACGGCTTGATGTCCTCGTACGCCTCGATGAAGCGCTCGGCGCTGATGGGGGCGCCGTCCAGGCTGATGCGCTCGGTGATCGACTGGACGTGCGGGGACGTGTACCTCCCCGTGCGCAGTTCGAAGGCGCCGAGGAGGGCCTCGACCATGCGGGCCGTGGACGTCTTGCCGTTCGTCCCCGTGATGTGGATCGAGGGGTACGCCCGCTGGGGCTCGCCCAGGACGTCCATCAGGGCCGCGATGCGGGTGACCGAAGGCTCCAGCTTGGTCTCGCCCCAGCGGTCGGCGAGCTCCGCCTCGACCACGCGCAGCGCGCGGTCCACCTCCGGGTCGGCCGGGCGGGCCGGGACGTCGGCCTCGGGCGGGCCCGACTGGGCGCGCAGGGTGCGGCTGCCGGCCTCGATGACGGCGAGGTCGGGGTCGCGTTCGGTCTCGGCCTCGACGAGTCGGTCGAACTCGTCGGCGGGTCCGCGCTCGTCGTCGTCGTGCTGGCTGTCGTTCGGAGGGAGGTCGCTCACGTACGCCAGTCTACGGAGGAGTGCTGACAGTGGCCCTGGGGACCGGTCCGTCGCGGGCTCCGCGGGGCGCCGCGGGCCCCTCAGGACCTTGGACCCGTCCGATTCGGGACCTTGGTCCCTCCGCGCCCCGTTTCCGCCGGGCAAACTTGGCGATCATGGACATAGGCATCGACCTCGGCACGGCCAACACCCTTCTCTACGTACGCGGTCAGGGCATCGTGCTCAACGAGCCGTCCGTGGTCGCCGTCAAGGCGGGCGCGCGCCACGCGCTGGCCGTCGGGACGGAGGCCAAGGAGACCATCGGGCGCACCCCGGGCTCCATCACCGCGATCCGGCCCCTCAAGGACGGCGTGATCAGCGACTTCGAGGCCGCCGAGGAGATGATCCGGCACTTCGTGCGCAAGGCCGTGCCCGGACGCAGGCCGCGTACGCGCATGGTGATCTGCGTGCCCAGCGGCGTCACGCAGGTCGAGCGGCGCGCCATCGTGCACGCCTCGCAGCGGGCCGGGGCGCGCGCCGTCCACCTCGTCGAGGAGCCGATGGCGGCGGCGATCGGGGCGGGGCTCCCGGTGGCCGAGCCGCGCGGGTCCATGATCGTGGACATCGGCGGGGGCACGTCGGAGGTCGCCGTCATCTCCCTCGGCGGGATCGTGACTGCGCAGTCCCTGCGGGTCGGCGGGGACCGGCTCGACACGGCGATCACGGACTACATACGCCGGGAGCACTCGCTCCTCGTCGGCGAGCGGACCGCCGAGGACGTCAAGGTCGCCATCGGGTCGGCGTGGCCCGTGCCCGGCGCGGACGACTTCGAGGAGCGGACGTTCACCGTGCGGGGGCGGGAGAAGGTCGGGGGGCTGCCCAAGACGGTGGAGCTGACCGTGCGGGAGGTGCGGGCCGCGCTCGACGAGCCCGTCGAGGCCATCATCGCCGCGGTGCGCACCACCCTGGAGGAGTGCCCGCCGGAGCTGTCCGGCGACGTCATGGAACACGGCATCGTCCTCACCGGCGGCGGCGCCCTCCTCCCCGGCCTCGACCTCCGCCTCGCCTCCGCCACCGGCATCCCCGTCTTCGTCGCCGACGACCCGCTGGACAGCGTGGCCCTCGGCTGCGGGAAGTGTGTGGAGGACTTCGACGGGTTGGAGCGGATGCTCTCCGCGGCGTAGGCCGTCCGGCCGGGGTGGGGACGGGGGTGCGCTGCGGGGCGTGCCCCGTGGGCGGTGCCCCGTGGGCCGGGGTGGCCGCCGATCGCCCTTCGGGCTCGTCCTCAATCGCCGGACGGGCTGATTTGTCGCCCCCCGCGCGATTCGTCGCCCCCCCCCCGCAGCGCCGAGGCCGAAAGGCACCCCGGCAGCGAGTTTCCGTGCGCGCAGCGCTGTGAAAGGGCGGGCGGGTGGGAGAAAGCCTGTCCGGCGTTTGAGGACGAGCGCGGAGCGCGACACCGCGGCACCCCGGACAGAGGCAGAACCGCCGCCCCACGGCAGTGGAGGAAGGGCGGGCGGGTGGGGGAAAGCCCGTCCGGCGATTGAGGACGAGCGCGGAGCGCGATTCGGGGGCCGCCCCGGACGGGGTCAGGTGAGGTCGCCGGTGGGGAGGTCGGCCTCCACCACGTACGCGCCCGCATGAGGGCCTGCCGTGAAGGTACCGCCCACCGCGTGGACCCGCTCCGCCATCCCGGCCGTCCCGATCCCGGCCGACACGGGCACGACCCCCGCGGCCCCGGCGCCCGAAAGCCCAGCACCCGAAAAACCAGCACCCGAAAAACCAGCACCCGAAAACCCGGCACCCGAACGCCCAGCACCCGCGAACCCGGCCCCCGCCGGACCAACCCCCGCCGCCCCCGGCGTGGACCCCGCCGACCCGGCCGCCCCCACCGCCCCCGCCGGCAAGGCATTGCGCACCCCCACCCGAAGCCGCCCCCCGACCACCCGCACCCGGACCTCGACCACCTCCCCCGGAGCGTGCTTCGCCGCGTTCGTGAGGCACTCCTGCACCACCCGGTGCACCGCGGCCTGCCGCAGCGGCGAGAGCCGGTACGCGGCGCCGTCGACGAGCAGCTCCACGGGACTGCCCGCACGCCCGCTCGCGGCGGCCAGCTCGGGCAGCGCCTCCAGGCCGGGCGTCGGCGCCCCGTCCACGCCGCGCTGGACGATGATCTCGTTGAGCATCCGGTGCGCCGACCGCGCGGTCTCCGACAGCTCGTCGAACCCGGCCGCGTACGGCGTCGCCCCGGCCCGCCGGGCAAGGACCTGTGAGCGCACGCTCAGCAGCGTCAGCTCGCGCCCGACGAAGTCGTGGACGTCCCGCGCGATCCGCAGCCGCTCCTGCTGGACGGCTTCGAGGGCCTGCGTCGCGGCCCGCTGGGCCTGAAGCTCCCGCACCAGGTCCTGCCGGTTGGCGGCGACCCCGACGCCCGCCGCGAGCGCCCCGATCGGCACGACCAGGCTGAGGAATTCGCTGAGGGTGTCCCCGCGGTGCACCGGCCAGCCGGGCAGGGTGAACATCACGTACGCGAACGAGACGTACCCGACGACCCCCACCGCCCCGGCGAGCCGCCCCCGGTAGCGCCCCAGCGAGTACAGGGCGAACTGCGCGAGCGTCAGCTCGTGCAGCCAGCCGAGCAGCACCAGCGCGACGAGGAACGGCACCCACGGCGCGACCCGCCGTACCAGCAGCGACGACGCGCCCGCCGCGAGGACGACGGCGGCCATGACGCCGTTGAGGGAGTTGTCCTCGGCCGCGAGCCCCGGGACGTCGAGGGCCATCAGGGCGAGGCAGGCCAGGGCGGTGAGCACGTCCAGGGCCCGTGGTTCGCGTGCGCAACGCCGAGCGAGGCGACGGGCCGCGGCCGCCGCCTTGCGTAGCGCCTCGGCGGCGGGCAGGTCGTACATAGCCCTCCCATCATCCCTGGACTCCCGTCCGCGACACATCGGACTTTTGGCCTTGATGTCCCCCGGCCCTGTCCAGGCGCTGTCCCGGGCACTGTCCAGGCCCTGTCCCAGGCCATGTCAGGGCGCCGTCCCAGGCGATGCCCGGGCGGCACCCCGCACCACCGCCGCGGGCCGCCAAGCCACCGGGCCACCAGGACCGCGGGCCGCCAAGCCACCGGGCCACCAGGCCGCCAGGCCGCCGAACGGGGCCCGGGCCCACCCGGCGAATCGGGTGTACCCACGGCGCGGCTGACGCGCCCCCGCGCGGACCGGAGTTCCAATCGGACCATGTGGTATGCCCAGAATCCGGGTCGACGGACCCGTCAGCTCGCCGGTGACGCCGCGGTCCTGCTGTGGACCGCGGCCTGGACCGCCGCCGCGGTCGTCGCGTACCGCCTCGCCGTCCTGCTCACCCGCCCGGGGCCGGACTCGGGCGTCGCCTCGTCCGGCTCGCCCGCCGCGCGCCTGCCCCTCGTCGGCGACGACGTCGGCGCCGCGCTGCGCTCCGTGGTGGGCGTCGTGGACGACGTCGACCCGGTGACGATGCGCGCCGGGCTCGTGGTGAGCGCGGTCGCCCTGCTCCTGGTGCCGGTCGGCCTCGTCCTCGCCCGCTGGCTGCCGCGCCGCCTGCGCTGGGTCCGGCAGGCCGCCGCCGCGCGGGAGCTCGCCGAGTCCGACGACGGCCGCGAACTCCTCGCCCTGCGCTCGCTGCTCCGCCCCCTCGACGAGGTGGCCGCGACCGCCGCCGCCCTCACCGGCGCCCCCGGCCTGCAGGACGCCACCCCCGGCAGCCTCGCCGAGGGCTGGCGCAGCGCCGACCCGCGCGTCCTCGACGCGCTCGCGGACGCCGAGCTGGAGCGCTTGGGCCTCGCGCCGGGACCGGGCACGGCACCGGCGGGGCTGCCGGTGGCCGAGCCCGCCGCGTGACGGCTGAGCCCCGGGGCCTGCACGCCCCGTACAGCGACGCGGTGCTGCGCGCGATCCCGCTCGGCGCGCTGCTCGTCGGCGAGGACGGCCGGGTCGTCGCGGCCAATCCGCAGTTCGCGACGGTGTGCGGCATCGAGGGCGTCGACCTCTCGACGGGCGCGTCGGCCGAGCCCATCGCCGAGGCGATGGCGCGGCAGCTCCCGGACGTGGACGTCGCGAAGGCGGGCGCGCTGCGCGGCCAGTTCGTGCGCAAGGCGGAGCTGCGCCTGGTCGACGGCCGCACCCTGCGCCGCAGCCGCCAGCCGATCGACGCCGGCGACACCCGACTCGGCGTCCTGTGGCTGGTCGAGGACATCACCGACCAGCTCCGGTACGAGGACGACCTGCACCGGCACATCGACACCCTCGGCGAACTGGCCCGCGACCGCGCCGAGTTCGCCGCCCGCACCTCGCACGAGCTGCGCACCCCGCTGGCCACCGTGCTCACCTTCTGCGAGCTCCTCGCGGACCCGGCCGCGGGCACCCTCACCGTCGCCCAGCGCGAGTACGTCGACACCATCCGGCGCGGCGCCCAGCGCATGCACGACATGGCCGACGGCCTCCTGCACCGGTACGCCCAGGCCACAGGCGCCGCCCCGCCCGCCTACGCCCCGCTCGACCCCGGCCCCCTCCTGACCCGCCTCGTCGCCGACACCACTCCCCTGGCCACCCGGGGCGGCGTCTTCGTCAGCCTCGACCTGCCCGCCGCCCGCCCCCCGCTCGTCGCCGACGCCGACCAGCTGGAGCGGGCCCTTGCCGCGCTGCTCGACAACGCCGTGAAGTTCACCCCCGCGGGCGGCGGCGTCACCGTCACCGCCCGCCCGTACGACGACGCCGCCCCCGGCTGGGAGTTCGTCGTGCGCGACGACGGCATCGGCATCCCCAAGGAGTTCCACGAGGAGGTCTTCACCGAGTTCGTGCGCGCCCCCAACGCCCGTCGCGGCCCCTACCCCGGCACCGGGCTCGGCCTCAGCGTCGTGCGCGACGCGGTGCGGCAGCACGCGGGCACCGTCGCCCTGCACAGCGCCGAGGGCCACGGCACCGCCGTCGAGGTGCGGCTGCCCGCCGCCGGACCGCCCGGGAGCGGCCCGGCATGACCTGCCTGCTGCTCGTCGAGGACGACCCCGACCTCGGGCTCGCGCTGCGGGTCCTGTTCACCCGCGCCGGGTACGAGGTCGTGACCGCCGACGACGGCCAGGCGGCGCTGCGGCTCCTCTTCGCCCGGCGGCCCGCCCTGATGGTCCTCGACCTGGTCCTGCCGGGCCTCGACGGCTGGGAGGTCCTCGACCGCACCCGCGACCTCACCGACCTGCCCGTCCTCATCCTGTCCGGCCGCACGAGCCCCGCCGAACGGGTCCGCGGCCTGCGCTCCGGCGCCGACGACTACCTGTGCAAGCCCTTCGACCACGTGGAGCTCCTCGCCCGCGTCGAGGCGCTCCTTCGCCGCAGCAACCCCGAGCAGTGGCGCGGCGACTACGTCGAGGCGGGCCTCCGCCTGGTACCCGAACGCCGTTCGGCCGTCTGGCAGGGCCACGAGACCCGCCTCAGCGCCATCGAGTACCGCCTCCTGGAAGTCCTCGTCCGCAACCGCGGCCGCGTCGTCACCACCGAGCAGCTCCTCGACCTCGTCTGGGACGACCCCGACGCGACGGGCCGCGAACGCGTGAAGTTCGCGGTGCTGCGCCTCCGCAGAAAACTCGCCGTCGGCGACAGCGAGGATCCCTTGGAGTCGGTACGGGGCCTGGGCTACCGGTACCGCGGCGAGGAGTCCTGAGCCTGCACCCTCCAGCCCGTCCGGGCGCCTCATTTCAGCCCGTCATGGGGGTACCCCCTGCTCCTTAAGAGCTTGGGGGAGTTTGAGGACGAGGCGCGAAGCGCCCATCGGCGGAGACCCGTCCCACCCGCCCGATACCCCCACCCCCATCCAGCCCATCCGGCGCTTGAGGACGAGGCGCGAAGCGCCGATCAGCGGGGGTCCGGGGGCGGCAGCCCCCGGTTCGGGAAGGGGCGGGCTTGGGGAGCCCCCGGCAGGGCCCAAGGGCCATAAGTCCCACCCGCTCGGGACCCATGGGCCAGGGCCTAAGCCCTGAACCAGCCTCAGCCGAAGGCTCGCAACCGGAGAGCAACCGAAGACACCCCACCCCGGCAACCCACACCCCCCACGCTCCTGAAGTCCGCACCGCACCCCGCACCCGCCAGGAGCCCACCCCCGTGACGCCCGCCACCCAGGTGACCCAGCTGCCCACCCCGCCCCTGCCCCACCGCTCCGTGGCCATCGTCCTCGGCACCCGCCCCGAACTGGTCAAGCTGGCCCACCTGGTCCGTCTCCTCGGCCCCGCCGCGCACCTGGTCCACACGGGCCAGCACTACGACGCCGACCTCTCCGGCCGCTTCCTGACCGAGCTGGGCCTGCCCGAGCCGACCCTCCTGGAGGGCGTCGGCGGCAAGCCCCGCGCCGTCCAGATCTCCGCCGCCCTCACGCAGCTCGACGCGCTGTTCGCGGCCGAGCCCCCGCTGGCCGTGGTGGTGCAGGGCGACACGAACGCCTCCCTGGCCGGGGCGCTCGCGGCGAACTCCCGGGGCATCCCCTTGGTGCACGTGGAGGCGGGCCTGCGCAGCCACGACCGGGCGATGCCCGAGGAGCACAACCGCGTGGTGATCGACCAGCTCGCGGACGTGCTGTGCGCGGCGACGGAGGACAACCGGGACCTGCTGCGCGCCGAGGGCGTCCCGGCCGGTCGCGTCGCCGTCACGGGCAACACGGTGGTCGAGGCCGTACAGGAGCATCTGCCCGCCGAGGCCGAGCGCGCCGCGCTGCTCGCCGCGCACGGCGTCACCGCCGACCGCTACGTCCTCGCCACCGTGCACCGCCCGGAGAACACCGACGACCCGGTCGCGCTGCGCGCCATCCTCACCGAGCTGGCGGCGCTCGCCGCCGACCTGCCGGTGCTGTTCGCCGTCCACCCGCGCACGAAGGTGCGCCTGGAGGCCGCCGGGCTCGGGCACCTCCTTGCCGAGCTGACGGTGCTGCCGCCGCTCGGGTACGGGGAGTTCCTCGCGCTCGCCCGGCACGCGGCCGTGCTCGTGTCCGACTCCGGGGGCGTGCAGGAGGAGACCACCGTGCTCGGCCGCCCGCTCGTCGTCGTGCGCCGCTCCACGGAGCGGCCCGAGGCCATGGACTCCGGCTTCGCCGAGCTGGTCGCGCCCGGGCGGGCGATCGGGCGGGCCGTCCGGCGCCGTCTCGCCGAGGGCGAGGCGGGGCTGCGGCGCCTGACGGACGCGCCCTCGCCCTTCGGGGACGGGCTCGCGTCCCAGCGGATCGTGGCCCTCCTCGGTGCGGTTGCCTCGGGGCGGCGGCCCGAGCACTCCGCCGGGGGGCTCTCCGTCGCCGCCTGACCGGCCGCCCCCCATGGGGGCTGCGCCCCCTCTCCCCCTGCCTCTTCGGCCCTCCGGGCCTCGTCCTCAATCGCCGGACGGGCTCACATGCCCCCGCTCGCCGGACGGGCTCAGGAATCCCCCCTCGCCGAACAGGCTCAAGAACCCTCGCCCCACAACACCCCCGAGGACCCCGTGCTCACCCCCCACCACCTCCTCTACGCCCTGCCCTTCTTCCTCCTCGCCTGCTTCCTCCTGTACTGGGCCGGAGCCCGGCACGCCTACACGCGCCGCAAGCCCACCCCGGACGGCGACCCCGCGGCCTTCGACTGGCACTTCTTCGTGCCGTGCCGTGACGAGGAGACCGTGATCGGCGCGACCGTCACCCAGCTGCGCACCGACTTCCCGGCCGCGCACGTGTGGGTGGTCGACGACGACAGCGACGACACGACCGCGGCCGTCGTGACCGCGCTCGCCGACGGTGACGGCCACGTCCACCTGGTCTCGCGACGCCGCCCCGACGCCCGCATCGGCAAGGGCGCGGCCCTCAACTCGGCGTACGCGGCCCTGAACGACTTCCTGCCCGCGGCCGCCGACCGCTCCCGGGCCGTCGTGTGCGTCGTCGACGCCGACGGCCGCCTCGCCCCGGACGCGCTCGCGCGGGTCAGCGGCGACACCGGATTCGGTGACCCGGAGACCGGCGGCGTGCAGGTCAGCGTACGGATGCGCAATGTCACCGAGCGGCGTCCGCTGCCCGAGCGTGGGCGGGTGGCCAACGCCGTCGCGCGGCTGCTCGTGCGGATGCAGGACATGGAGTTCGCGGTGTCCAACGCGGGGATGCAGCTTCTGCGCGGCCGCACCGGTTCCGTGGGGCTCGGCGGCAACGGCCAGTTCACGCGGCTGACCGCGCTCGACCGCATCGCCGCCGCCGAGCGCCGCCCGTGGCAGCGCGACGCGCTCCTGGAGGACTACGAGCTGGGCCTGCACATGATCCTCGGCGGCTACCGGGTCGCCCACATCGCCGACACCCACGTCTCGCAGGAGGGCCTGCCGCGGGCCCGGCGCTTCCTCACCCAGCGCACCCGCTGGGCCCAGGGCAACCTGCAGTGCGTGCGCTACGCGCCCCGCATCGTCGGCTCCCGGCACTACTCGGGCCGCGGCGTCCTGGAGACCCTGTACACCTTCATGCAGCCCCTCGCGCACGTGGCGACGCTCGTCCTGAGCGTGATCCTGCTCGGTGCCGTCATCGCCGGCGGCTCGATGCGGGACGCGTTCCTCGGCAACTGGCCGCTGATCCTGGTCCTGTGCGCCCTGTCGGTGCTGCCGTTCGTGGCCTGGGGCCCGCTCTACCGCCGGGACTTCGCCCCGGACCGCTCCCGCCTCACCGGCCTGCTGTGGGGGCTCGCCCTGTGGCTGTACGCGTACCACGTGTTCATCGTGTCGGCGCGCGGGTTCCTGCGTCTCCTCCGGGGCCGCAACGGGTGGGCGAAGACGCGGCGCAACGCGGAGGCCGTGGGCACGGGGCAGCCGGTGGCGACGGAGGCCTGACCGGCCGGTGTCGTACGTGAACGAGGGCGCCCGGAACCGAACGGTTCCGGGC
>NZ_JBHXTE010000069.1:0-8332 GCF_042677545.1 Streptomyces sp. NPDC127108
CCGTGGGGCGCGCCGACCACGCGGCGGCGGCCACGGCGTGCGACTCGGCCTCCTTCGCCGCCTTGAACGCGGCCCACGCGCTCTGCCGCAGAGCGGTCGTGCGCCGCCCGCCCGCGGCGAAGGCGTCCGCCCCCTCGATGGCTTCGCGGGGGCGGGTGTCGGCGGGGAGTTCCTTCTCGAAGACCGCGAGGACCCGGCGGGCGCAATCGGCCGCGTAGCCCGTGATCTCCCGCAGTTCCTCTTCGCTCAGCTCGATTCGCTCTGTCTCGGTCGGCACGTGCTCATCCTGCCGCAGGCCGTGACGGCGTCGGCCGCGGGGTGTGTCCCTCAGCTCTCGCCGACCGTGAAGTGCCGTTCCTCGCGCGGGTTCTCCAGTTCGTCGAGGACCGCGACGGCGAGGTCTTCGGCCGAGATCCGGGACACCCCGTCGGCGTCGGTGACGAGGGTCGTGGTGCCGCGTCGGTACGTGCCGCTGCGGCGCCCGGGTTCGAGGACGGCGGGCGGGCTGAGGTAGACCCAGTCGGCCGCCGGGTGCGCGCGGCACACGTCCAGTTGCGCGGCGCTCGCGGCGGCGATGCTGCGCCACTCCTGCGGCACGTACTCCGGGCTGTCGAGGACGAGCCGGTCGGGGTCGCCCGGCGCCCGCAGGGGTGCGGAGCCGCCGACGACGAGGATGCGGGTGCCGGCCGTCGCCGCCGCGTCGAGTAGCGCCGTCGTGGTCGGTGCCGCCGTGTGTTCGTGCCCGGGGGCGGGGCGGGTCGCGGCCACGATCACGTCGGCGCCGCCGAACAGGGCGCTCATGTGGTCGGGGTCGTCGGCGTTGCCCTCGACGGCGGTCACGCCGGGCGGCAGGTCGTCCTTCGGTGCTTTTCGGAACACGGCTATGAGGTCATGGCCGCGGCTCGCGGCTTCGCTGATGACACGGGACCCGACCATGCCTGCGGCTCCTACTACGGCGATCTTCATCGGGGTGTTCCTTTCGACAGGGGTGCGGAAGCGGGAGTGGGTGTGGGTGCGGGAGTGGATGCTGACTCGAGTACGGGCGCGGACTCGCGTACGGATGCGGACTCGCGTGCGCGCCTCGTCGGCGGCAGCTGCCCCGCGACGATCGCCGCGAGCGAGAGCCCGAACCCCACGAGTTGCACCGGCCCCAGCGTCTGCCCGAGCACGGCGGCGCCGAGGACGGCGGCCACCAGCGGCGAAAGCAGGCCGAGCACCGCGACGGACGTGACGGGCAGGGTGGTGATGCCTCGGAACCACAGGACGAACGTGATCAGGCCACCGACCAGACCCAGCCAGAGGTAGCCGAGCACGGCGGACAGGTCGACCGCGGGCGGCGCCCCCTCGGCGAGGAAGGTCAGGGGCAGCAGGAACAGTCCCCCGGCGGCGAGTTGCCAGCCCGCGAACGCGGTGGGGCTGACCCCGGCGGGTCGCCCCCAGCGCTTGGTGAGCGTCACGCCGAGCGCCATGGTGGCCGCTCCGGCGAGGCCCGCCACCACGCCGACGGCGTCGAACCCGGCGTTCGGCCGGATGACGACCAGGCCGACGCCCACGGCACCGACCGCGCCCCAGACGAAGCGCCGGACGGAGGGGCTCTCGTGGAGGACCGTCACGGCAAGGACGGCGACCATGAGGGGCGACGCCGCGGCCAGGGTGGCGGCGACGCCTCCCGGCAGGCGTTCGGCGGCGACGAACAACAGCGGGAAGAAGAGGCCGATGTTCAGGACGCCGAGCACCGCGGCCTTCCCCCACCACGCCCCCCGCGGCAGCGTCCGGGTCACCGCGAGCGCGACGAGTCCGGCGGGCAGCGCGCGCAGCAGCCCCGCGAACAGGGGGTGCCCCTGCGGCAGCAGCTCGGTCGTCACGACGTAGGTCGTCCCCCACACGGCGGGAGCGAGCGCCGTCAGGGCGATGCGGGGCAGATTCCCTCGGAGAGCACCCGCACCGGTTCCGCCGGAACCCGTCGGTGCTGCTGGACTTGTCATACCCGTAGCCTCGCCCGACGCGATCAATGAGTCCAACACATGTTTGTCAGCTCATCGATCTCGATACAAGATAGATCGCCATGGAGCTCCAACAGATGCGGTACGTCGTCGCCGTCGCCGAGACGAACAGCTTCACCCGGGCCGCCGAGCGGTGCCTCGTCGTCCAGTCCGCCCTCAGTCATCAGATCGCGCGCCTGGAGAAGGAGTTGGGCGCACGGCTCTTCGAGCGCACCAGCCGCCGGGTGCGGCTGACCCCGGCGGGCGCGGCCTTCCTCCCGGCCGCCCGCCAGTGCCTGGACGCCGCCGAGCGAGCGGCGGCGGAGGTGGCCGCGGCGGTGGGTGAGGTACGCGGACGGCTCGCCGTGGGCCTGATCCCGACCGTGGCCGCGGTCGACGTTCCCGGCGCGCTGCGGGACTTCCGCAGCCAGTACCCGCAGGTGCGGATCAGCCTGCGCGTGGGCGCGAGCGACGACCTCATCGAGCAGGTCAGGGAGGGCGCCCTGGACGTGGCCTTCCTCGGCCTTCCGACGACGGCGCGGCCCCAGGGCGTCGCGGCCCACGAGCTCGCCCGCGACCGGCTCGTCGCCGTGGTCGCGCCGGACCATCCCCTCGCCGGTCAGGCGTCGGTCGGCCTGCGCAGGCTCGCCACCGAGGTCTTCGTGGACCTGCCCGCGGGCACGGCCGGGCGCCTCCAGTCCGACCAGGCCTTCTCAGCCGCCGGTCTCAGCCGGGACGTCGCCTTCGAGGTGACGGCCGCCGACTACATGACCCGCCTCGTCGCACCGGGCCTCGGCATCGCCATGCTCCCCTCCGCGTACGCGCCTCAGCTCACCGGCGTCACCACCGTCGAGGTCGCCGACGCACCGGCCCGCGTCGAGTACGTCATCTGGAGCCGCCACAGCCGCACACCGGCGGCGGCCGCCTTCCTCACCGTCCTCGACATCCCGACGGGGGACGCGCCCGCCTCGTGACGCGCCCCCGGCACGGGCGTCAGTCACCGCCGCCGGAGCCACCACCGCAGCCGAACCCGCCGCTCGACCCACCGCCCGAGCCCTCGCTGGAACCACCGCTGGAACCGCCCCCGTCGCCCTCGCCGCCACCCGAGTCCGTGTCACGGTCGACGGCGTTCCCCAGCCGGATCATGGCGCGACCGAGGCCCGAGGGCGCCGGGGCCGCGTCGATGATGCCCTGCCGCACAGGGCCGTCCGGCAGGACCGCGGCACCGCCGAAGACGTACGCGGGAAGCCTCCCGTCCCGCTCGGCCGCCGCAAGCCGCCGTCGGCCCGCGAGGGTCGAGCGGCCGCGCGCTCCGGCCACAAGCCCCTCGTCGGCCAGCCGCAGGACGAGGGCGTCGATCTCCGGCGAGCGCGTCAGGATGGCCCGCAGCCGGGTGATGCCCCTGCTCCCTTCGGGCGGGCACGCCGCGAGCAGGGCCCGCTCGACCGGGTGCGCGGGCGGCGGCGCGCCCTGGCGGCCGCGTTCGTCCGCGCCCACCGCCCGTACCCGCGACGCCCGCACCACCACGAGCCCGCGCTCCGCCAGCGCGATCACCGCGCTGTCCACCACCCTCGGCACCCCACCGGCCAGACAGGCCACGTCGTAGACGTCCAGCGCCGGTGGCTCCCCCACCGCTGAGGACCGCCGGAATCGCATCCACATGCCAACCACCCCCTGGAACACCGCACTTGACGGCAGTGTCGCCGCGTCGCGAAGACCGCAACCCCCGGGCCCGGCGCTTCAGAGGAACACTTGAGCTTCCCGCCCCGGCGACCGGGCGACCCGCGCACCACCGGGCAGACCCGTCCCAAAAGCCTGTTGACTCCCCAGGGGACTCAGGCGGAAAGTACCGCTGACCGGCTTGTCATGTTCTTGTCCACACCCCTCCGACAAGAGGTGAGCCTTGTTCCTCCGCCGCCGCACACCCATACGACGCGCTAGAACGACGCACCCCCGAGCCCGCCGCGCGGGCCTCCTGGCCGCGCTCCTGGCCCTCGTCCTCTCCCCGCTCGCCGCCGTCCCCGCGCAGGCGAACCCCGAGCCGTCCGGCAGCCGCCCGCTCGTCCGGCCGATCGACCCGCAGCGCTGGCAGAACCCCGACGACATGACCTGGTCCGACTACCGGTCCGTCCCCGGCACCGACTGGGCGAACCCCGAACTGGAGCCGACGAAGCGGACCTTCAAGGGCGCCCTGGTCCTTCTCGACTACCCCGACGAGGAGTTCACGGTCAGCAAACCGGCGGGATCGAGCCTGTTCGGCAATCCGCAGCCCAGCGCCTCGAACGTGCCGCGCAGCCAACTGCCGTCGTTCTACCGTGACTTCCTCAACAAGCCGGGCGCGCTGAACCGCGGCCACACCATCAACGAGTACTGGATGGAGGACTCCGGCGGCCGCATCGGCGTCGACCTGACGTCCTTCGGCGTCTACCGCATGCCGCACAAGTCGTTCCAGTACGGCATCGAGCCCCAGATGAACCCGGGCGCCTGCCCGACCGGCTTCAGCTGCGGCAAGGACATCCGCGCCGACGGCAAGGCGGCGTGGGTCGCCGACGCGGGCGAGGCCGAGACCGCGAAGTACGACTTCATCTTCTATCTCACGGCCGGGCAGGACGAGTCGTCCGTCTGGCAGGAGTTCGGGCAGATGAAGTTCGCGTCGCCGCAGGACGTACCGGCGAAGTGGGGGCCGCCCGCGCCCATCAGCACCGGGGGCAACGCCGCCAACACCCGCTATGTGCCGTGGACTTCGTGGGCGGCCGCCGCCCGCATCTGGCCGAACGCCTCCGGCGGCTCCTCCACCCAGGCCGAGAGCTCCGGCATGGCCGTGTACGCCCATGAGCTGAGCCACATCCTCGGCATCGCCGACAACTACAACAATCCCTACGGCACACCGATGCGCCGCGCCTACACCGGCATCTGGAGCATGCTGTCGCGCGGCTCCTTCAACGGCCCCGGCGGTCCGCACACCCGCTGGCAGATCCCGGCCGCCAACGGCGCGTCCATGGGCTCCCAGCACATCCTGCGCGACAAGCTGAAGCTCGGAATCGTCGACGAGAAGAACGTGCTGCGTCTCGACCGCGACGCGCTCAAGGACTCCGGCACGGTCGTCGCCCGCGTCACCGCGCGCTCCGCGCCGCCCGGCGACAAGGGGCTCAGCGGCGTCAACATCGCCATGAACCGCGATCTGTCACCGTCCTGCGATCCCGCCACCAACCCCCTGTGCGACGGCGGCGGTTACGACAACTACACCGTCGAGGTCGTCGACCGCATGGGCATGGACTCCTTCACGCCCGACAACGGCGTCCTGCTCAGCAAGACCAAGAACCAGGACCGCGCTCCGTTCGCCTGGGTCGTCGACTCCCACCCCGAAGACATCGACATGGTCGACTTCAAGCGCCCCGACGGCAGCCCGCAGAAGATCACGATGGGCGACTACCGGCAGCTCAGCGACGCGCTCCTGCACGCCGGGGCCGACTCGGGCAGCGAGTACGAGTACGTCGACCGCGCCAACCGCCTGCACTTCTACGTCCTGGACCTGCACCGCACCCGCGCCGGTGTGCTCTCGTACACCGTCGCCGTGAAGTCCCTGGACGGCGCGGGCCCGCAGCGCCGCGGCGCCGACCTGAGCCGCGGCCACGCCAAGGGCGACCCCGGCCGCCGGGCGGTGTGCTCCTTCGACCTGGACAACACGGGGCGCACGAAGCCGCCGAGGTCGGGACACCCCGAGAACCCCGAGATCATGGACAAGTACCTGACCTCCGACGTCTACCGACTAAGCGCCACGTCCTCCGCCCGCGGCTGGTCGGCCTGGCTGCCCAACCGTCTCGCCACCGCGAAGGCGGGTGACTCCGTCGAGGTCGACGTCGCCGTCAAGGCGAGGCCGGGCGCCGAGCGGCACAACCGCGTCACGCTCACCGCCCGGTCGGAGAGCGACCCGGGCAAGACCGCGACGGCTGTCTGCAAGCTCAGGAAGTAGCGGCGGGGGCGGTCGGCCACCGGCGTGGCCGACCGCCCTCGGCGTGCGCGTGGCCGTCGTCACCCCCCGGAAGCGGCTCCTGCGCCGCCCGTTCCTCCTAGGCTTACGCCTGGAAAGGTGGGAATGATGGACATACCAAACGTTGTCGGAGACTGGCAGGAGTATCAGTCGGAGGAGTGGGCCGGGCTGCGCGTCCGGGTGCACCACCTCCGCAGGGCCACACCGCAGCGCGGGCGCGACGACGACGCCAAGGGCCTGACGTACGTCGCGTTCGACGTCACCCTCGACAACCGCGGCTCCACCTACTTCACCATCGACCTCCACGACCATCCGCGCCACTACGACGTCCGCGTGGGCAGGGACGGACACGGCGCGTTCGTCGACGAGTTCGGCGGCGCCGTGATCCGCGACTTCAATCTGTATCCCCAGCGCCGCGTCACGGCCACGCTGTACGCCGCCGCGCCCGCCGCCAAGCTCAAGCAGCTGGACATCCAGATCAGTCCGGCGGTCGACGACGAGCCCGCGTTCGGCTACGTGTGGTCCGGAGGCCTCGGCGTCCACGAGGCCTCCACACGCACCGGCGGACGCGCGTCGTCGGCCAGGACCGGAGTCGCCAGCGAGGTGGAGCGGTTCCTCCAGGACAGCTCGGGCGACTGAGCCGGGCGGGCTGCCGTCAGTTGGTGATGGTCACGCAGGGCAGGCCCACGCTCGACCCGCCGCGGAAGCCCTCAGCGCAGAGCCGGGTGCCCGCCGGGAAGTGGCGCTGGGGGTAGGCCTGGTCGCGGTACGTCCTGAACTTGGCCACGTCCTCCACCTTGGTGTTGGCGGACCAGCCGTTGGTCGTCCACACGCGCGCGGAGATGCGGTTCGGCTGGTTGGTGTTGGTGACCGACACCTCGACCCGGCCGAGGTAGGTGCCCGAGTCGTAGGTCTCGATGCAGACGGAGTGGTTGCACCACTTGCCGTCGGCCACGGCCGAGGGCCCCGCGACGATGACGCAGCCGAGCGCGGCGACCACGGCCGCCACCCCGGCGGCGACCTTCTTGGTGAGCTTGTACATGTGAGCACTCCTTCGAGCGTGTCCCTCATGGCCCCGCGACGAGGCACCGGGAGCTGACGATTCGGGTCCCTCTGAACGGGCCCGTCCCGATGTCACCGGACGGGGACGGCCCAGGCGGACCAACGCGGGGCAAGATCATGAGTTACGCCGGTGTCCCTCTCCGGAGCGTTCACCGCGGCAACTCCCACCGGCCGCGGGGGCGCCCGGTTCAGCGGTGCTCGACCAGCCACTCCAGGGCGGCCGCGCCGGAATCGAGGACGGAGATGTGCCCGTCGGCGGGACGGAGCCGCAGCTCCGCCGAGGGGCAGTGGCGGGCGAGCCACCGACCGTGGGCACTGGGGACGACGCGGTCCCTGCCGCCGTGCAGGATCAGGACGGGGGCGGTGATCCGGGTGGGGTCGCAGCCCCAGGGGGCCACGTACGCGAGGTCGTCGTCGATCAGTCCGCCGGGGCCGGACTCGACGGCGGGGCCGACGACGTCGCCGAACCAGGACCACTCGGCGCCGAGGGCCGCGTGGTCGACCGGGTCGAACATCTCCGGGTCGTATGCCGCGGTCGCCTCGAACGCCTCCTTCTCGGCGCGCCCCGCGGCAGCCGCTCGCAGGGACGCCGTACCGGAGTCCGACATTCCGGCGAACCAGTCGAGGCCCTCCGCGTCGTACGGCGCGAGACCCGCCGCGCTCACCGCGCACCGCACCCGCTCGGGCAGCAGCGCGGCGCACGCGAGGGCGAAGGAACCGCCTCCGGAGTGCCCCATGACCGCGAACCGGTCGATGCCGAGCGCGTCGGCGACGGCGACGGCGTCGGCCGCCGCGGTCGCCAGGCTCCGGCCCGGGTCGGGGCTCGACCCGCCGTATCCCGGCCGGTCGTACGACACCCAGCGGATGCCGAGCCGGGACGCCGCCGGGAAGAGCGGCGCGGGCGGGGCGCCGATGTTGGGGGTGCCGTGGTGCCAGAGGACGGTGAGCCGGGGGTCACCAGCGCCCGCCCCGGTGCCGGATCCGGCGCCGTAGCCGCTGTCGTGCCCGGCGTCGCCCCCGGTGTCGTAGACGTGCAGCCGACGTCCGTCGCTCAGTCGCAGGTCGGTCTCCGTCACGTCCACGCTGTCGCTCCCGCCCCGTTGGTCACCACCGCACCGACATTGTGCACCGCGGGGGGCGTGCGGGACCGTCCGGCCCCGCCGCCGAGGGGGCGAGGCGGTCCCGGGAACGCGGCGGAGGCCGCTGGTCCGAGTTGGTACGCGCTAACCGTTAGATAATGATGAGGTTAAGGGGCAACCCCCCCCCACCAAAGGCCGGCATTGTGGAAAGAACCCCC
>NZ_JBHXTE010000069.1:8342-40440 GCF_042677545.1 Streptomyces sp. NPDC127108
GCGGCTGTGGGGGCGTGGGGGCCCCGGGACCGCGGGGCTGCCCGGTCGACCGAGGTCGACGGGGCTCCGCTTCACGTCGTCAGGAGGTCAGGGGCCTCGCCCCGCCCTCCCTGGGCCTGCTGAGGTCAGCGACCCCAGGTGCCCTGGTTCACCGCGCAGTTCCAGCCGTTGCCGCGGACGCTGAACTTCACCTTGTAGGACCTGGTGTTCAGCAGCCGCGTGCGCACCTGAACGCCGAGGCTGGCCTTCTTCTTCAGGGTCTTGGTGTGGACGGAGACGGTCCTCGACGTCTTGCGAGTGACCTTGCCGCCCTTCGCCTTGGCGCTGCCGAAGCGGATGTTCTTCACGTTGGTCACCGTGAAGGTGACCTTCTTGAAGCTCTTGGTGCTCTTGTTCTTCAGGCCGAAGTACAGGCCGTTGCCGGTGACCCAGCCGTTCGAGTTGGTGTAGAACCTCGACGTGTAGACGATGTCGATCGGGCAGCCGGCGCTGCGCGGCGCGACCTTGGACGCGGTCGGAGCGGCGTTCGGCCCCTCCGACGCGGACGCGGCACCGGCCAGACCGAGCTGAGCGGCGGTGATGGCCCCGGCGGTCGCCAGGACAGCGGCGGACGTGCGCATGCGGTTCACTACGGTGTTACCTCTTCCCCCTGTGGCCCCTCGTGGGACCAACTGACAGCACGATGCAATACGTTCGCGCCGGACGATTCACGTCCCTGCGGCGCGCCCCGTATTCCTAGCACGAGGACGACACAGGAGAACAAGTCAGCCAGCGCGTCACCACGGCACCGTGACAGAAGCCGGACAATCGTAAGGCATGGAGAGGTGTACTCCGGAACGGGTTCCGAAGGGGGCTTTACCGGGGTGTTTCCGGTGAACTTCCGGGGTCGGCCGCACCGGGCATTTCCCGGCGGGGCCCCGCCGCCAGCCGCCCGGACGCGTTCACGGAACTCGATTGCAGTGGCTAATTCTCGCCCCTCGCGGGGACGTCGGGCGTGGCTTGACTGCGTCGTCACGGGGGCCACTGTGGCGGGTGCAATGGACGGGTGCACGGGAACGGACCTGTCCGCGCGGGCCCGGCGGCCCGCACCTGTTCGGAGGAGACCGCCTTGGCAAAGAACCCGACGACGAACACAGACGGCGCGCACGCCACTTCGAACCCCACCCCCGACGACGTCGGGGCGATGTACGACCAGTTCGGCGACCTGCTCGCGATGACGCTCGGGTCGACCGCCGTGCACATCGGCATGTTCGTGCCGCACGGCGAGGCCACGCCCGTCACGTCGCTCGTGGGCCTCGCCGACCTCGCACAGGACCGGCAGACCGAGTTCCTCGTCGACACGCTCCACGGCGCCGTCGGCCACGCGCCGGCCCCGGACTTCCTGGACATCGGCTGCGGCACCGGCGGTCCCGCCCTCCGCCTCGCGGAGCGCACCGGCGGCCGGGTCTCCGGCATCACCGTCAGCAAGACCCAGCTGGCCCGGTGCGAGGACCGGCGCCGCGGCCACCCGGCGGGCGAGCGCGTCGATTTCGCGTACGGCAACGCCATGGAGCTCAGCCATCCCGACGCGTCGTTCGACGCCGCCTGGTCGATCGACTGCGTGCCCCATCTGTCCGACCGGCCCGCCGCCCTGCGCCAGGCCCTGCGGGTGCTCAGGCCCGGCGGTCACCTGCTCTTCACGGAGTTCGCGCTGCGCGGCACGCCCACCGAGGAGCAGTCGTCGGCGTACACGCGGCTGTGGACCTGTCCGCCCCTTCGCCCCTTCTCCACCCTCGTCGGCGAGATCGAGGAGACCGGCTTCCGGGTCGTGCGGGTGCAGGACATGACGGCCAACGCCGTGCTGTGCTCCGAGTTGATGTCGACCCTGTACCAGGACCGGCGTACGGAGATCGAGGAGCGCTTCGGCAAGGAGGCCCTCACCCACACCGACCCGCTGATGGGTCCCTACCGCTCCTTCTGCCGGGACCACTTGGACTACTACCTGATGCTGCTGCGCAAGCCCCAGGAATAGCGGCGACGCGGCGGGGGCGCACCCGCCCCGGCCGTCCACTTCCCTGCGGCCACCGGGCTAGCCGCAGGCGTCCACCACCTCGTCGAACGTCTCCAGCAGACCGAGGAACGGCTCCCTCCCCCAGGCCCCCACCGCCAGCGCCGCCGCCAGGACCGCCGCGCCGTGCGCGCACCCCGCCTCGTCCCGCCCCCAGGCCCGCAGCCCGGCGTCGTCCCCCTCGGCCCAGGACCGCACCGCCTGGGACACGGCGAGTTCGTGGTGGGGCGGCCCGGCGGCGGCGATGGCGTCGGCCGTGCGGACGACGTCCGACGGGGTGAGGGTGCGCGGGACCGACAGGACGATGCCGATGACCAGGCGCAGGATGTCCCCGGTGACGGAGGGCAGTTGGCGGGCCGCGGCGGGGTCCGCGCCGTCGAGGGCTGCGGCGACCCCGGCGGCGTCCTCGCGCGCGTAGGCCCGCACGAGCGCGAGCCCGCGCCGCGCGGCATCCCGCCCCGCCGAGCCACCGGGCAGGTCCGACCCCGCTCCCGCCCTCTCCCCCGTCTCCTCCCGGCCTGCTGCCGACAGCGCCCCGTGCGGGTCCAGCTGCGAGCGGTACGACGCCATGCCCAATCCCCTTTCACAGGACGTACTCCGATCCTGCAACCTGAAGTGCGCTCGAGGTCAAATCGTCCGACCGGGTCGCGTGCGGGGCCCGCTTGCCGCGCGATCGGTGGCGGACCTGGCGCGTCCGGCCGAGAATTGTCCGGTGAACGGCCAACTGGCCTTCGCGCGAGAGGAGTTGCACATGCGGGGGGCGGTTCTCGACGGGCGCTATCAGTTGTGCGAGCCACTCGGCTCCGGCGGCATGGGCACCGTGTGGCGGGCCAGGGACATCGTGCGACAGCGCTTCGTCGCGGTGAAGATGGTGTTCGCCCCCGCCGGGACGGGCCTCTCGGAACTGGCTCGCAGGTTCCAGCGCGAGTTCGCGGTCGCGTCCCTGCTGCGCAGCCCCCACATCGTCGAGGTACAGGACTCCGGCGAGGCGAAGGTCGACGGCAGCCCCTTGTTGTACCTGGTCATGGAGGAGGTGCCCGGAAGTCCGCTGAGCCAGGTGCTCGCGGTCCGCAGCCCCTCGCTCGCCGAGATCGCCCGCTGGGGCGGCGAGATCTGCAAGGCCCTCACCGTCATGCACGGAGCGGGAATCGTGCACCGGGACCTGAAGCCCGTGAACGTCATGATCGGCCCGGACGGGCACGCGACCGTACTGGACTTCGGCATCGCGCGGCTGAACAGGGACGGCATCGACCTGACCACGCTCACCCACACCGGCGATGTGCTGGGCACCGTCGCGTTCATGTCCCCGGAACAAGCCGGTGGCGGCACGGCGCTCGACGGACGCAGCGACCTCTACTCCTTGGGATGTCTGCTGTACGCGACGCTGGTCGGCCGGCCTCCCTTCGCCGAGGGACCCTGGCAACGTGTCCTGCGGCAGCACGTCGAAGACACTCCCCTGCCCCCGAGCGCGGGCCGCCACGGGCTCCCGCCCGCCTGGGACACCCTGCTCCTCGACCTCCTCGCCAAGGGGCCCGGGGACAGACCGCCGAACGCGGATGCGGCACGAGAACGGATCGCGGCCCTGCCCGTGCCCCAGGAGGCACAGCCGGAGCCACCCGCACCTCCCGAACCGGGACCCGCAGCAGCCCCCGACACCGCCGCGGCGGCCGTCGCCCCCGACACAGTGACCCGCGGCGCGACTTCGAGCCCTCACGGCGAGCCCGAGGCGGCACCGGAGGTCCACCCGCCCACACGGCTCGCCGCTCACCCGCGTGCGGTGCCCCGCCTGCTGCCGGGCGACGAGGTGATCTCCCGAGGCCTGACCGGAAGCCAACTCGTGGGCCTGTACGCCGTCGTGGCCCTGCTCGTCGGCGGCCTCGTGACCCTGATCCTCATCGCTTCGGGCCGTGAGAGCGGCCAGTCCCTGGGCACGTCCGGTCTCATCACGGCGGGCGGATTCGGCGCGACGATCGTGGGCGGATTCCTCTACAACGCGTACGTCGACGAGTGGAAGCCCCTCCAGGCACGGCGCCGGCAGGAGGCGGATTGGGAGCGGGCCCAGCTGATCGAGAGGGCGGCCGCAGCCAGTGGCGCCGGGAGCGCCGCGCACCAAGAGGCGTACGCCACGGTCTCCGCCGCCATGTCGCAGCACATCTCGCTGTGGGTCGGCTACGAACACCACCAGGCCATCCGGTGGGTCCATCTGCGCCCGGAGCGCTTCGACGACGGCGACCTCCTGGGCACCGAGGAGTCGACCCAGCAGTGGTGTCGCATCGCCACGTTCCGGCTGCGGGCCACATCCGACCGCCCGCCGCCCGAGGCGTGACTGCCGCGGCTTCCAAGCAGGGGGCGGCGTCGGGGCGAGGAGCCGCTTGAGTCTCCCGTAGGGGGAGACTGCAAGGTGGGCCCATGAGCGACGAAGCGCTGTACTCGATCGGTGAGCTGGCCCGGCGTACCGGACTGACCGTCAAGACGATCCGGTTCTACTCGGACCGGGGCGTCGTCGAGCCGACGGACCGCAGTCCGGGCGGCTATCGCCGCTACGGCACCGAGGCCGTCGCCCGGCTCGAACTCGTGCGGACCCTGCGTGATCTGGGTCTGGACCTCGACACGATCCGCAAGGTGGCCGAGCGGGAGCTGTCGCTCGCCGAGGTCGCGGCGGCCCACGCCGAGGCGCTGGACGTGCAGATCCGCGGTCTTCGGCTGCGGCGCGCCGTGCTGACGGCGGTGACCCGGCGCGGCTCCACCCCTCAGGAGCTCGACCTCGTGCACCGGCTCGCGAAGCTCTCCGAGGCCGAACGACGCTGTCTCGTCGACGACTTCCTCGCCGCGGTCTTCGACGGCCTGCACGGACATCCGGAGTTCATCGGCGTCCAGCGGTCGATGACGCCGGAGCTGCCCGCCGACCCGGGGGTCGAACAGATCGAGGCGTGGGTGGAGCTGGCCGAGCTGTTCCAGGACCCCGGCTTCCGCGCCGGCATGCACGGCATGGCCCACGACATCGCGTCCGACCGTGCTCCGGACGACACCACCGGCCTCCCCCGTGTCCTCGCCGAGGCCCTCCGCGCCCGCGTCACCCCCGCCCTGGCGGCGGGCATCGCCCCGGACGCCCCCGAGGCCGAGCAGGTCGTCGCCGATCTCACCACCCACTACGCGCACGTCCTCGGCGACCGCCTCGAACCCGCCGACCTGCGCCGAAGGCTGCTGTCCCGCCTGGAGAGCATGAACGACCCTCGGCGGGACCGGTACTTGGAGCTGCTCGCCGTCGTCAACGGCTGGCCTCCGCCGGACAGTCTGGCGCCGGTCCTGGACTGGTCCGTCGCGGCACTGCGCGCACGGTGACCAGCGCCTCCGACGAACTCACAGAGCCCACCGGGCAGCAGAGCGAACCCGCCGCGCACCGGACGCCGTCCGGATACCGCGCACTGCGCGAAGTACCCGGCTTCTGGCGAATCGCGGCGACCGGCCTGCTGTCGAAGCTGCCCATCAGCATGACGTCGCTGAGCCTGCTGCTCCTGATCAGCCGTCACCATTCATATGGCGTGGCCGGTTTGGCGATGAGCTGTGCGGCGATCGGCCAGGGGCTCACGGCTCCGCTGCGGGGGCGGCTCGTGGACCGCTGCTCCCACCGCCCGGTGCTGCTGTGCTGTCTCGCCGGGCAGGTGGGGGCCGGCACGCTCCTGGTCGTCGTCGTGCGGGAACAGGGCTCGCCGCTGCGGCTGCTCGCGCTCGCCACGCTTCTCGGGGCCAGTGCGCCGCCGGTCGCCGTCATGATGCGTACCGTCTGGCAAGGGGCGGCCACCCGTCTCCTCGGTCCGGCGATGGCGCTCGACTCGGCGATGACGGGCGCCGCGCTCGTCGTCGGCCCCGCGCTCGCGGGCTGGCTCAGCGTGTCGGTCTCGCCGGTCGCTCCGCTCCTCGTGGTGGCCGTCCTCTCAGCCGGGGCGGTCGGGTCGCTGATCGGCCTGCCCGTCACGCCGCGGCCGGTCGTGCGCGGGCACGGGGCGGGGCCGCTGCGGAGCGCGCCGCTGCGCCGTCTCCTTGCCGTGAACGGCCTGTTCGTGTGCGCCGTCACCGGCATGGACGTGGTGCTGCCGAGCTATGCGCGGGAGCACGGCGCGGCCGCGTACGCGGGGTGGTGTCTCGGCGCGCTGTCCGTCGGGAGCGTCGTGGGCGGTCTTGTTCTCGGGGCCGTGCCCGCCCTGTCGGGAGGGCCGCGCCACCGTATCGGAGTGCTGCTGTGCGTCTTCGCGGCGGGCGCGGGCGCGCTGGCCTGCGCGGCGCGGGTGTCGCCGCCGGTCGTCCTGCTCGTCTGCCCGGTGGCCGGGCTCGCCATCGGCTCCGTCTTCGCCGCGCTGCGGACGGCCGGCGGGGATCTCGCGCCGGCGGGACGTGTCACCGAGACCATGTCGTGGCTGAGCGCCCTCGACCTGGCGGGCGGGGCGGTCGGGACGGCGGTCTTCGCGCAGGTCGCGGCGGGGGCGGGGAGCGGGACGGCGCTGGCGGTGGTGCCGGGGGTCGCCGTGCTCGCCGCTGTGGTGGGTCGGTTTCCGGTACGGGCTCCTCAGGCGAGCCACGCCTCCGGGTCCCGGTGACGCCCCAGGCCCACCGCCGCGAACTCGTCCTCGGCCGTGCCCGCCACCGCGCCCAGCCGCCGCAGCGCCCGGGAGACCGGACTCCCGGCGGCGGGAACGTCCTGGCCCTCCCCCACGTGGAGCGGCCCCAGGGCGAGCGTGCCGCCGTCCCACACGGCGGCCCGCTGCTCGCCCACGCCGCCGAAGTACTCGGCTTCCACGTACGCGATCGGCCCCGTGGCCGACCAGTTCGCGAGGTGGGTGTCGAAGCCGCCCGGCAGCCGCCAGAACCCGAGCGGGCTCACGGGTCCGCCGTCCGTGACGGCGTCGAAGAGTTCGTCGGTCATCGGCATCAGCGCAAGGCCCTGGCCGAGCGGTGCGAGGCGGGCGGCCGCCATCTCGCGCACCGCGCCCCGCAGCAACGCGCCTTCGGCGATCACCGCGTGCAGTTCGTAGCCCATGCCAACGCCCCCTCCGCAGCCAGCCGATGTGAGGCTCCATGCTGCCCCACGGACACACGTGCCCACAGGCCGAAGCGGCGTCCCAGCCTGAGCCGAACGCATGGGGGCGCCCCACCCGCCGAGCGGATGGGACGCCCCCATCACAGAGATCGCGTCACCGGGGCCGCGTCACCGAAGACGCGCGGCCACGCGCCCTGCGGCCCTCACTCGTGCGCCTCCGCCTCCACCGGCTTGGGGATGAGGAAGGACGTCACGAACGCCGCCGCGATGAGTACGACACCGGCGATCATGGCGGCCGAGTAGCCCGCGGTCGACGTCTTGTCGGCCGGTTCGGCGGCGGTCTGGACGGCGTAGAGGAGGGCGAAGCTCAGGCCCGCGCCGAGGTTGAAGGCGCCGGCGTTCAGGCCCGGCAGGAAGCCCGGGTTCTCCTTCGGGGAGAGGACGATGCCGAGGCCGTTGAGGACGATGTTGCCGACTCCGGCGTAGGTGACGCCGATGAGGACCGACGAGACGAGCAGGAGCGCGCGGGAGTCCGCCTGGAGGGTCACGAGCATCAGGGCGACGGTCGCGGCCGAGCCGATGAGGCCGACGCGCAGGACCTTGCCGTAGCCGTGGGTGGCGGCGAGGCGTCCGGCGAGGGGGCCCATGGCCAGGCCCGCGAGGGCGTACGGGGTGAGGGTCCACCAGGCCGACGCCTCGGCGCTCATCCCGAATCCGGCGTCCGCGTTCTGGGCGAAGGCGGGGATCATGCCGTTCATGACGGCGAAGACGCCGGTCATCGTCAGGACGGTGGTCAGGAGCAGCGCCCACGTGGAGCGTCGGCGCAGGTGCCGGGTCGCGACGAGGGGGTGCTTGCTGCGGTCCTCGGCGCGCCAGAACGCGGCGAAGGCCAGCGCGGCGACGACGGCGAGCCCGGCCACGAGCGGCCAGTTGGCCTTGCCGAGCTTCCCGGCCTCGTTGAGGGCGATGAGGGCCGCGCCGACGGAGACGACCAGGAGCGCCACGCCGGGCCAGTCCATGCGGTTGTCGGCGCCGGCGGCGCGGGCGGTGGACTCCGGGGTGAGCGTGGCGACGAGGACCATGGCGAGTCCGGCGACGACGGCCATGACCCAGAAGACGGACTGGAAGCCGTAGTGGTCGGCGAGGGAGCCGCCCGCGATGGAGTCGACGCCCGCGATGCCGCCGTTGACGGCGGTGATGACGCCGAGGAGCGTGCCGTACCGCTTCGGCTCGTGGACCTCGTTGCGCAGCATGATCAGGCAGAGCGGCACGGTCGGCCCGGACACGCCCTGGATGACGCGGCCGACGAACAGCATCGGCACGCTCTGCGCGAGGGCGGCCACGACGCAGCCGACGGCCATGAGCGCCATCATCGCGGCGAGCACGCGGCGGCGGCCGATGAGGTCGCCGAGGCGCGGCAGGAAGAGCGAGAACAGCGCGGCGGACGTGAAGAACGCCGTCTGGGTCAGGCCGACCTCGGCGGAGGTCGCGTCGAGGGAGTCCTCGACGCTCTTCAGGGCGGGGCTGAGCATGCTCGCGTTCAGCTGGAAGGCGAAGCAGGCCGCGAGGAGCGCGGTGACCAGGACCCATACGCGGACGGGTCGGCCGCCGGGAGAGGCGGCGGACGGTGCGGGTTCGGCGAGGGAGGCGTTCACGCGGGCACGTCACCGATCCGCTCGAGGGCGTCCACGACCAGGTCCCAGAACCGCTTGTGGTCCAGGTCGACGGCGACCTGGGTGCGGCAGTCGGCGGGGGCGGGCGCGCGGAAGTCCGCGACGGTCATGCCGAGGGTGAGGGTGCCGGTCAGCTCGATGTCCACGGGGGCCTTGCGTACGGTCATGACGCTCGGGTCGATGACGTACGCGACCGCGCACGGGTCGTGCACCGGCGGGTGCTCGAAGCCCTGCGCCTCGCGGTAGGCGGCGCCGAAGAAGTCCAGGAGTTCGCCCACGAAGACGGCGGGGCGGGTGCCGACCTCGGCGATGCGGCGGGTGACCTCCGGCGTCGCGAGGGCCTGGTGCGTCAGGTCCAGGCCGACCATCGTGACGGGCCAGCCCGCGTTGAACACGATGTGCGCGGCCTCGGGGTCGATCTTGATGTTGAACTCGGCGACGGCGCTCCAGTTGCCCGTGTGGTAGCCGCCGCCCATGAGGACGACCTCGCGGACGCGCTCGGCGATGCGGGGCTCCTTGCGCACGGCGAGGGCGATGTTCGTCAGGCCCGCGGTGGGCACGATGGTGATCTCGCCGGGCTCGTGCGCCATGACCGTGTCGATGATGAGGTCGACGGCGTGGCGGGGGTCGAGCTCCAGGGTGGGCTCGGGCAGGACGGGGCCGTCGATGCCGCTCTCGCCGTGGATCTCGGGGGCCGTCTCGACGGTGCGCACCAGGGGACGGGGGCAGCCGGCGGCGAAGGGGACGCCGGTGATGTCGGCGATGCGGGCGACGGAGAGCGCGTTGCGGGTGACCTTCTCCAGGGTCTGGTTGCCGACGACCGTGGTGACCGCGACCAGTTCGACGTCCGGGTTGCCGTGCGCGAGGAGCATGGCGATCGCGTCGTCATGTCCGGGGTCGCAGTCGAGGATGATCTTTCGGGCCATCGGCGGAACCTCTTTGTTCGGCTGAGCTGCCACGTCGGGGCGGCGCTCGGGAAAACGTTCTCCAAAGACTTTGTGGAGGCGTACGAATTATGTCAATGATCTGCGGCACGTCCGACCCGCGTGCCGTCACATGGCCCTGTTTCACCCCTCCCACCAGGCCTAAAGAAAGCCTGGTCGCCTACTCCCGCCGTTGATAACGTTTGCCGAAACGCACCGAAGGGGGACCGAGGCGTGGCTGATGTGACACTGCGGGACGTGGCCCGGGCCTCCGGCTGCTCCGTCGCCACCGTCTCCCGGGTCCTCGCCGGGACGCGCCCGGTCGGCCCGGAGACGGCCCGCCGCGTCCGCGAGGCCGCCGAGGCCCTCGGCTACCGGCCCAACCAGGCAGCCCGCGCCCTGCGCAGCCGCTCCACCGGCACCGTCGGCCTGGTCCTGCCGCAGATCACCAACCCCTTCTACCCCGCCCTGGTCCGCGAGCTGACCCACGCCCTGCACGCCGAGGGCCGCGCCGTGCTGTTCGCCGACTGCGACGACGACCCGAAGGCCGAGGCCGAGTACATCGACGACCTGCTGAGCCGTCGCGTCGACGCGCTCCTGGTCGTCCCGGCCGACGAGCGCCGCAGCCGCGACGCGGTCGCCGCGGCCGCCGCCCGGGTGCCGCTGGTCCTGATGGACCGCGGCTGCGGCCCGGGCATCGCCGACTCCGTGGCGGTCGACAACGCCGCGGGCATGGCCCTCGTCCTCGGGCATCTGGCCGCGACGGGCCGCCGCCGCGTCTGCTACCTGGGCGCGGACAGCACGGCGTCGGCCGCCGCCGAACGGCGCGCGGCGTACGCGGCCGGGGCCGCCGTCCTCGATCCGGGCGCGCCCGGGCGAGTGGCGCTCGGCGGTTTCTCCGTGGAGTGGGGCCGGGCCGCCGTCGACCTGGTGTGGGACGCCCGGCCGGACGCGCTGGTGTGCGCCAACGACCTCATCGCGGTCGGCGCGCTGCAACGCCTCCAGCAGCTCGGCGCGGACGTGCCCGGCGACGTGGCCGTCACCGGCTTCGACGACATCCCGATGGCCGCGCTCGCCGCCCCCGGCATCACGACCGTCCGCCAGCCGGTCGCCGAACTGGCCGCGGAGGCCACCCAGTTGCTGAACCGTCGCCTTGCCGGACGCGGCGAGGGCCCGCAGCGGGCGATACGGCTCGCGCCGGACCTCGTCGTACGGGAGTCGAGCGCGCCGGGGGCGGGCGAGTGGGGCGGCGGGGCGGGCGCCGCTGCTACGGAGCGCTGACCCGGCGCTGACCGAGCGTTTCCTCCTGGGAGGTCCGCTCGTCCCCGAACGTGATCCGGTGTCCCCCTGAAGGTCATCGGGACGTACCTTGTGCGGTGAGACAGTTCACGCCTCGGCAGAAGACGGACGGTGCCATGACCGACCCCTCGACGACGCCCGGCCCGGCCGCGCGCCCGCACATCGACACGTCGGTGCCGCACTCGGCCCGGATCTGGAACTACTGGCTGGGCGGGAAGGACAACTACCCCGTCGACGAGGCGGCCGGTGACGCCTACAGCGCCGTCTACCCCGGCATCGTGACCATCGCCCGCAGCAGCCGCGCCTTCCTCGCCCGCAACATCACGTACCTGGTCGAGGAGGCGGGCATCCGGCAGTTCCTGGACATCGGGACCGGCCTGCCGACCGTGGACAACACCCACGAGGTGGCGCAGCGGCTCGCCCCCGAGACCAGGATCGTCTACGCCGACCACGACCCGATGGTCCTCGCGCACGCCCGCGCCCTGCTCACCTCCACCCCGGAGGGCGCGACCGCCTACGTGGACGCCGACCTCACCGACCCCGACCGCATCCTGGCGGCCGCGGCCGAGACGCTGGACTTCACCCGCCCCACCGCCCTGATCCTCAGCAACATCCTGGGCCACATCGCCGACTACGACCAGGCCCGCACCATCGTCGCCCGCCTCCTCAAGGGATTGCCCCCGGGCAGCTACCTCTCCATCAACGACGGTTCACGGGGCGTCGACGCCGACTACGAACAGGCCCAGGACGCCTACAACGAAACCGGCGCCGTCCCCTACTACCTGCGCCCCGTCGACCAGATCACGGCCTTCTTCGACGGCCTGGAACTCCTCGAACCGGGCGTCGTCTCGGTCCCCTTCTGGCGCCCGGCCCCCGGGTCCCCCGCTCCGGTGGCCATCGGCGAGCACGGGGGCCTCGCGCTCAAGCGCTGACGCCCGGCGCCGGGCGCGCGCCCGTCCGCCGAGGGGCTCCTCACAGCCACCCGGCGTCGTTCACGGATCCCAGGCTCGTACCGGACAGGCGGCGGTGCAGGGTCATGGCCTGGTCCTCGGTCAGGGACGCGACGTGGTCGGCCGCGGCCCGCAACGGGTCGCCGTGGAGCTCCAGTTCCTCGGCCCGGTCGGTGGGCAGGAGCCCGGGGGACTCATGGGTCCAGCGCAGCAGTTCGGAGACGACGCGTCGCTTTCCGTGCTGTTGCGTGGCGAGGGCCGGGCGGTCGATGACGTAGCACCAGACCAGTTCCTTGAGCAGGTCGCAGGCGGCTCGGCGCTCGGCGGGGACGACGAGCCGCGCACCGTGGCGGATCGCCGCCGGGCCACCGACCTCCAGCTCGATGTCCCGGGTGAAGTGGTCGATCAGCTTGGCGGTCCGGGCGTTGACGGCGACGTCGTCGGCGTGCCGCCCGGCGTAGGGCCCCGGCACCGAGAGGGCCTTGGCGATGTCGGCGAGGAGGCCCACCGCCTCGTCCCGCTCGAAGGCGTCACCGGCGCGGCGGCGCTTGGCCTCCACATAGTCCAGGAACCGCCGCGTCTCCCGCTCGGTGTCGCCGCCCGCGGCCCCCGGCGGCGGGAAGAGCGCGGCCAGCGGGATCAGTCCGGTGCGGTAGAAGTCCTCCACGTCGTGACAGGCGTACGTGACGTCGTCGGCCCAGTCCATCACCTGCTCCTCGACCGGCACCGCGTCGTCGTCGCGGCCCGCCCGCACCCAGGCGAACGCCTCCCGGTCGACCGCGTAGACACCCCACTTGGTGTGCCGTGCCGGGTCGACGTCGCGCGGGGCGCGTTCCCAGGGGTACTTCGTCGCCGCGTCCAGGCTGGCCCGGGTCAGATGCAGGCCGCGGTGGCCGGGGTACTTGTGCGCGGCCAGGAAGGTGAGGATGTGCAGGGTCTGCGCGTTGCCCTCGAAGCTGTCGAGCACCCCGTCGGCGCGGTGCAGCTCGTCCATCGTCGCCCGCAGCGCGGTCTCACCGGCGTGGCCGAAGGGCGGGTGACCGATGTCGTGCGCCATGCAGGCCGCCTCGACGAGCGCCGGGTTCGGGCCGCCGTAGCGCCGCTCAAGACGCTCGGCCATCCGCCGCCCCAGCTGGGCGACCTTCATCGAGTGGGTCAGCCTGGTGTGGTAGGCGCCGAGTTCACCGCTGGCGACGACCTGGCTCTTGCCCGCGAGCGCGCGCCACTGCGTCGAGTACAGGATCCGGTCGACGTCGTGCTCGAACCCCGACCGCTGTCCGTCGTCCGCGACCCTTCGGCGCAGGGAGTGCTGTTCCAGGTCTTCGTCGCTGTACCGAGCCGGTCGCATGACGGGATGGTAGTCCCCCCGCCACCGCCCGCAGCCGACGAACGTACGTCAGCGCTCGGCCCCCCGCGCACCCTGCACCCCCTGCACCCCCTCCGCCCGCGCGAGGATCTCCTCGACCACGCCCGTCTTGGCGTCGGCGTAGTTCTGCGTGTACTCCCACGTCCGCTCCGCCAGCGTTCTCTTGGTGCGGGCGTACAGGTCGCGGTCCTCGTCGTGGGCGCGCAGCCAGTCCCTGAACCGGAGCATGCGGGCGGTCTCCTCGCAGCCGGCCGGGAACACGTGCAGGTTCGCCGACGCGGCCCCGGGCGCGAGGTCGTGCCGACGCAGCACGCGGTGCTCGTACCAGTCGGGCTCCCGGATGGCGAGGACGTAGCCGACCTGTTCGAGCGCGGGCACGTACGTCGCCTCCTCCCCCGGATCCGGCACGGTCAGGAGCATGTCGATCACCGGCTTGGCGGGCAGCCCCGGCACCGACGTCGACCCCACGTGCTCGATCGTGTGCCGCACGTCCGCGAGCGCGCCGCCGAGGCGTGCGGCCTCGGCGGCGAAGACCAGCGGCCAGCGGGGGTCGTGGTCCACGAGCGTGACCTGGCCGTCGAGCCTGGGCGCGGTGCCGACGTTGGCGGCGGCGATCTCCTCGGCGGTCATGGGCACGTGGTCGCCGGGCTCCGGTGCGGGGGGCTGCTGCGGATCGTGGTTCTGCTGCTCGGGCATGGCCTGCCGCTCCTGACCTCGGTGTGGGTGGCGTACCCATGATCCGGCACGGGGAGCCGGGTGCCGGGGTCGCCGCCGACAGCCCGGGGCGGCCGTACGCGGAAGGCCACAGCCGGAGTTCAGTCCCGCAGCACCACCAGCACGAACGCCGCCGACACCGCGCCCAGGACGACGGCCGCGACCCCGCGCGAGAAGCGGTGGTCCCGCAGCACCGGCAGCAGTTCGTCGACGGCGATGCGGCCGGGCCCGGCCAGGGCCACCGACACCGCGCCGGCCAGGAGCACGATGTCGTACTCGACGCCCTCGGGGCTGAAGAAGCCGCCGCCCCACTTCACGGCCATGGCGTTGAGCATGATGCCCAGGATCCCGGCGCCCGCGAGCGGGGTGAGCAGGCCGATCGCGAGGCCGAGGCCGCACAGGGTCTCGGTGAGCGCGGCGACCCAGGCCATGGCCTTGGCGGCTTTGTAGCCGTCGGAGGCGAAGAACGCCGCGGTGGCGTCGAGGCCGTTGCCGTCGAACCAGCCGAAGAGCTTCTGCGAGCCGTGGGCGGCCATCGTGAGACCGACCGCGAGACGCAGCACCAACAGGCCGACATCGGCGCCGGGTTGAGGCCCGGAGACGGGCGCGAGGACGTGTCGGCGGGGCGCGCCCGTCGACGGCGAGGCGTAGGAGCGTGGGGGTGGCGGCGGGGATGAGGACGGGGACGGGGGGTCGGCGGAGTGGGGGGAATCAGTGGAGTGGGCGGAGTGAGGGGGACGGGACGGTGTGGTCATGCGTGATCTCTCCTTGTGCCGAGGGGGGAAGGACGGGAACAGGGAGGAGAGGTCCCTCTGCGTGCCGAACGGCGAGCGGTGTGGCTCCCGCGGGCGGGAAGCCCTGCCGGGGCCGAGGCGCCTGCCCCGGCCCGAGGGCGTACGCTCGCCCGCTCATGTCGAGCGATGATAGGTCCAGACCAAGTCGGTATGAACCCCTCCGACCGTCACAGACACCGCCCGGGCCCACTGAGGCCGGATTTCACCCCTCGTCGCTTCCCTCCCCGTCCTACCGGGCGGCAGCGGTGGACGGCGGCACGGGACGCCGCATGCACACCCGGGGCCAGCGATCCAGGCCGTGCGCGGCCTCCTTCGCCCGGACGGCCCGCAACTCCGGGCCCAGCGCGGCGTCGTCGAGGAGCGCGAAGCCGCAGCGCGCGTAGTACGGGGCGTTCCACGGCACGTCCCTGAAGGTCGTGAGGGTCAGCGCGGGGACCGCCTCGGCCGCGGCGCGGTCGGCGAGGTGGTCGAGCAGGGAGCGGCCGATGCCGCGGCGGGCGTGGTCGGGGTGCACGGACACCTGCTCGACGTGCAGGTCGCCGTCGACGCGGTCCGCGAGGAGGTAGGCCACCGGTACGTCGGCGGAGTCGGCGGGGTCCACGGCCACCCAGGCGAGCCCGGCGCGCCGGTAGCCCGCCAGTTCGTCCAGCGTGGGCGGCTCGTCGTCGGCGATCTCCGCCATGCCGACATCGCGGAAGCAGCGACCGGCGGCCCGCTCGATGTCCTGAAGGCGGGTCAACTCACCATCGTGTACGGCTCGGATGCGCATCGCGCCATTGTCCAGGTCAGCGGTGCGGTGTGGCCTCGGGCCCCGGTCACCAGGCCTCAGACCCCAGCCCCAGCCCCCGGCCCCGGCCCCGGGTCTCGGTAAAGCGGCCATCGACAGGATGAAACCGCTTTGCCGACCCCTTCGAACTTCGGGGCCGGCAAGGCGGTTTCACTGGACCCTCAGCCCTCAGCGCCCAGTCCTCAGTCCTCAGCCCTCAGCCCTCAGCCCTCAGTCAAATGTCTCCGTGTGCAAAGTGATCGCTTGCACCGGGCAGGCCCGTGCGGCCTCCCGCAGCATGGGGTCGTCCACCTCCTCCTCGCAGCCGGGAAGCAGCTCGCTGAAGCCGTCGTCGTCCTGCGTGAAGACCTTGGGTGCCGTCAGGACGCACTGGCCCGCGCCGATGCACACGTCCGTGTCGATGGTGACGCGCATCAGCCGCGCCCCCAGGTGACGGGCAGGTCGACCAGGCCCTGGATCGTGTCGCCGGGCTTCATCCGGATCTCGTCCGCGGGGACGGCGAGCCGCAGGTCGGGGAGGCGGGCGAGCAGGGACTGCAGGGCGATCTCCAGTTCGGCGCGGGCGAGGTTCTGGCCGAGGCACTGGTGGATGCCGAAGCCGAACGCGAGGTGGTGCCGGGCGCTGCGGCGCACGTCGAGGTCGTCGGGGTCGGGGTAGACGGCGGTGTCACGGTTGATGGTGGAGGCGGCGAGGACCACGCCGTCGTCGGCGCGGATGGTCTGCCCGGCCACCTCGATGTCCTCGGTGGCGACGCGCACCAGCCCGTCCGCGATCGACAGGAAGCGCAGCAGCTCCTCGACGGCGTCGCGGGTCAGGTCGGGCTCCGCGCGCAGGGCCGCGAGCTGGTCGGGGTGTTCGAGCAGGGTGAAGGTGCCGAGCGAGATCATGTTGGCGGTGGTCTCGTGCCCGGCGATGAGCAGGATGAGGGCGATGCGGACGAGTTCGTCGCGGTCCAGGCTGCCGCTGCTCAGCCGTTCCCGTACCAGCTCGTCGAGTACGCCCTCGGGGGTGGCGTCGGCCGCGGCGGCCCGCCCTGTGCCCGCGTCGGCCGCCTTGGCCTTGCGGTCGACCAAGTCGCCCAGGTAGTCGATGAGTTCGACGCGTCCCGCCTCCGACTCCTCGGCCGTGGCGCCCCGCAGGATGCGGTGTGCGGCGCCTTCGAAGAAGTCGTGGTCGGCGTACGGGACACCGAGGAGTTCGCAGATCACGATGGACGGCACGGGCAGGGCGAACGCGGCGACCAGCTCGACGGGAGGCCCCTGGGCGACGACGGCGTCGAGGAGCCCGTCGACGATGTGCTGGATGCGGGGGCGCATCGCCGCCACCCGTTTCACGCCGAACGTGGGGATGAGCATGCGGCGTTGCTTGTTGTGCAGCGGGTCGTCGACGCCGAGCAGGGCGAGCGGCTCCCGGCGGGAGAGCTCGAAGCGCGGGGCGATCATCGGGAAGGCGGGATGCTGCCGGTCGGCGGAGAGGCGGCGGTCGGTGAGCAGGGCCTGGGCCTCGGCGTGCCCGGTGACGAGCCAGGCCTCGCTGTTGTCGTAGAGGGTGACGCGATTGACCGGGCCCTGGGTGGCGGTCGGCGTGTATCCGGCGGGCGGGTGATAGGGGCAGGTTCGGTCCTGGGGGAAGGGGGCGGCTTGCGCCATGGGGGCCTCCGAATGCGCTCGGACGGGTTGTGCGGTGTCCCGACCCTCACTTCATGCCCCATGCAAGCATCTGGAACATGCCCGGTTCGGCCAACTTCGCGCCGGACGCCCCCGAGTTCGGCATCGCGGCCGATTTGTGACGCTCTCCCGGGACCGCCGCGCCCCATGACCTCGCAGGGGTCGCAGCTCTCCCGGAACTTTTCGCGACAGTCGCTGACATGAATGGCGTGATCGCGCCGGTCCCCCGCCACGGCCTTCCTCACGCGCCGCACGAGCGCTGATCGCGCGAGGCCCTAGAGCCCTGCCGCCAGCCGTTCGATGCCCGGTCCGGACACGCCCGCGAGCCCGGCGGGGCGACCGGTCGCCAGGAGCAGCAGGTCACCCGCCGGGCCGCGGACCTCCTCCGCCCCGTCACCCGTCGACCAGTCCGCGTCGGTCGCGATCAGACGCAGGCCGCGCAGGCGCTTGCGGGCGCCGTAGAACGGGCTGCCCACGACGTGGTCGAGAGCCGTCGTCGTCGGCTCCGGGGGCATGGCCCGGGTGCGTCCGAGCGGGCGCGCGATGTCCTGCCCGTGGACCAGGAAGTCGACCAGGGGATCAGCGGGGGCGGCCATGGGCGCCCGACGCGGCGATCCCGCCGTCTCCCGGATCTGGGCGACCAGTTCGGCGGGCGGGAACGCGGCCGCCCGCCGCACGGCGAACTCGGCCTCCATGCGGTTCCAGTCGCCGCGGGCCCGCAGGGCGCCGCCGAGCACCATGCGCCACGTCGTGCGGGTCGACAGCGTCAGATGGGCGGCGACGTCCCGTACCGCCCACCCCTCGCAGAGCGAGGGCGCCTTCCATTCGGCGTCGTCGAGATCCTCCAGGAGGTCGGCGACGCCGAGCCGCTCCGTCTCCACCCAGCCGAGAATCCGCTCCGCGTTCGTCTTCGTGCCCATGGCCACGCCTCTCCTCACCTCGGAAGCCAGCGGAACTCCGACGGCACGGGCCGCCGGAACCTCCGCGCGGGAAGTGCAGGTATGACCACCGGCCCGCCGAGAAGTGAGCGATCCATGAATGTGACCTGGGTCACGACGAGATGCGGCGGACGGGTCACGGTCGGCGGCCCGCCCGCCTCCGCGCCGATCAGGACCCGACGTACTCCCGGAGGTGACGGGCCGTCAAAGTGTCCGCGTCCATGACGAGTTCGGCGGGCGTGCCGGTGAAGACGACCTCGCCGCCGTCGTGGCCGCCGCCCGGACCGAGGTCGATGATCCAGTCGGCGTGGGCCATGACGGCCTGGTGGTGCTCGATGACGATGACCGAGTTGCCGTCGTCGACGAGGCGGTCGAGGAGTGCGAGGAGCTTGTCCACGTCGGCCAGGTGGAGGCCGGTGGTCGGCTCGTCGAGGATGTACGTGGAGGACTTCTCGGCCATGTGGATGGCGAGCTTCAGACGCTGGCGCTCGCCGCCGGAGAGGGTGTTCAGCGGCTGGCCGAGACGCAGATAGCCGAGGCCGACGTCGGCGAGGCGGCCGAGGATGGTGTGCGGCTGGCCGGACGGGAAGAAGTCGTACGCCTCGGCGATCGACATGCCGAGGACCTCGCTGATGTTCTTGCCGTTGAGGCGGTAGGTGAGGACCTCCGGCGTGAAGCGTTCGCCCTGACACTCCTCGCACACGGAGGCGACGCCCTGCATCATGGCCAGGTCGGTGTAGACGAGCCCGAGGCCGTTGCACTTCGGGCAGGCACCCTCCGAATTGGCGCTGAACAGGGCCGCCTTGACGCCGTTGGCCTTGGCGAAGGCGTTGCGGATCGGGGTGAGCAGGTTCGTGTACGTCGCCGGGTTCGAGCGGCGCGAGCCACGGATCGGGGACTGGTCGGCGACGACCACACCGTCCTGCCCGGACAGATAGCCGTGGATCAGGGAACTCTTTCCGGACCCGGCCACGCCGGTGACGACGGTCAGGACGCCGAGCGGCACGTCCACCGAGACGTCCTTGAGGTTGTGCGCGTCGGCGCCCTCGATGGCCAGGTGCCCCTTGGGGGTGCGGACGGTGTCGCGGAGCCTGGCGCGGTGGTCGAGGTGGCGGCCGGTGAGGGTGCCCGAGGCGCGCAGGCCCGCCACGTCGCCGGTGTAGCAGATCTCGCCGCCCGCCGTGCCCGCGCCCGGGCCGATGTCCACGACATGGTCGGCGATCGCGACGACCTCCGGCTTGTGCTCGACGACGAGGACGGTGTTGCCCTTGTCGCGGAGCCGGAGGAGCAGGTCGTTCATGCGCTGGATGTCGTGCGGGTGCAGGCCGATCGTCGGCTCGTCGAAGACATACGTGACGTCGGTGATGCTGGAGCCGAGGTGGCGGACCATCTTCACGCGCTGCGCCTCGCCGCCGGAGAGAGTGCCCGAGGGGCGGTCCAGGCTGAGATAGCCGAGGCCGATCTCGGTGAGCGAGTCGAGGAGGTCGAGCAGGTTGGCGAGGAGCGGGGCGGTGCCGGTGTCCTCGATGGAGCGGATGAAGTCGGCGAGGTCGTTGATCTGCATCGCGGAGCACTCCGCGATGTTCACGCCGTCGATCCGCGAGGACAGCGCCTCCTGGGTGAGGCGGGCGCCCGCGCAGAGCGGGCACTGCCGGAACACCACGGCGCGGTCGACGAAGGCCCTGATGTGCGGCTGGAGTCCGTCGCGGTCCTTGGCGAGCCAGGTGCGCTGCATCTTGGAGACGAGGCCCTCGTACGTGAAGCCGTTGGAGCCGACCTTCACCTTGACCGGGCCCTTGTGCAGGAGGTCCGCCCACTCCTGCTCGGTGAAGTCCTTGAGCTTCCTGTCGGGGTCGTAGAAGCCGGAGTTGACCATGATCTGCCAGCTCCAGGAGTCCACCGCGTAGTACGGGAGGGTCAGGGCGCCCTCGTTGAGGGACTTCTCGCGGTCGAGGAGCTGGTCCACGTCGACGGTCGAGACCTCGCCGGTGCCCTCGCACTCGGGACACATGCCGTCGGGCAGGTTGAAGCTGAAGGCCCCGGACGTGCCGATGTTCGGCACGCCGAGGCGGCTGAAGATGATCCGCAGCATCGTGTACGCGTCGGTGGCGGTGCCGACCGTGGAGCGGGAGTTGGCGCCCATGCGCTCCTGGTCGACGACGATCGCCGCGCTGAGGTTGCGCAGCTCGTCGACGTCGGGGCGGCCCACGCTCGGCATGAACGACTGGACGAAGGCGGTGTACGTCTCGTTGATCAGGCGCTGCGACTCGGCCGCGATGGTGGCGAAGACGAGCGAGGACTTGCCGGAGCCGGAGACTCCGGTGAACACGGTGAGGCGCCGCTTGGGCAGGTCGAGGGAGACGTCCTTGAGGTTGTTCTCCCGCGCTCCGCGGACCTGGATCAGGGTGTGACTGTCGGCGGGGGTGACCTTCACGGGGGCTCCTTGTACGGCTCGCACAGCTGTCCGGCATGAATAGCGTACAGCGTACTCAGTCAGAGCGTGCGATGCCTCTGTTTTTCGTGAGCCTCCCGTGCCAAGGTCCCTCGGTCCCCGTACGTCCTGTGTGCCGTGGGTCCGTCGCTCACGTCGCCGGGCACAGGACGCCGCGGCTCTCCGCGATCTCGACCTTCCCGGTCGCGACGTGCAGGGCGAACTGCAGGTCGCGCAGGCCGCTGAGGGACCCGAGGTCCCGGGACATGTGCGCCTCAAGGGCGCGCAGATGGGAGCGCACGGTGGCCTCCGACAGACCGAGGGCCCGCGCGGCCGGCTCCAGGTGCGCCTCGTGGGTGAGCCACACCGTGGCCGTCGTGATCAGATCCCTGCGGTCGCCGCGGGCCGACCGCAGCAGGGTGTCCGCCCACGCCGTCACCTGGGGCGAGGCGAGGAGCGACTGCAGCGTCGGCTCGTACGCGCCCGGTGTCATGGACTGCGCCGGCGGCTCCCGGTGGGTGACCAGCTCCAGGGCCAGGCCGACGGCTATTCGGTCGGCGACGGAGGCGAAGTCCACGCGCAGCGTCTCGGCGGCCCTGGCCACGCGACGGGTCACGGTGTTGCGGTGCAGGTTCAGCCGCCGCGCGGCGACGGTGTAGGGGTGGGCGAGGGCCATCGACAGGGTCTCGCGCATCTGCTCCCACTGGGCGTCGTGACGCATCAGCGGGTCGAGCAGGTTCCTCGCCCACAGCTGCGCGTCGCGCGGCGGGAGCAGGCCGATCAGATCCGTGTTCGGCGCGGACAGCGCGACCGAGTCCGGCTGGAGCAGGGCGAACCCCTGGGCGGCGCTCGCCTCCCGGAGCGCGTCGGCGAGCAGGGACATGGAGTAGACGCCGCTGCCGCCGACGGAGGCCTCGGCGCCCAGGGCGGCGACGAGCCGGGTGAGGTCGGCGCCCACCCCGTCGTCGGCCCGGCCCGGGCGGACCGGCTGGACGACCAGGATCCGGCGGTCGGCGCGCGGGTCGGCGATCACCAGGGCGCGGCCCTCCGTGACGACCTCGCACCGGCGCACCGCGACGTCCCGGTGGGCGCACGGGACCTCGACGACGAAGACCCGGACCGTGTCGGCGTCGAGGAGACCGGGCGCCTGGGCGGCGAGCACCCGCCGCGCCTTGTCGACCTCGCCGTCGAGAAGCAGCTCGACCGCCGCCCTGCGGGCCGCGCGGGAGGTCTCGGCGGCCGCGCGGTACTCCCGGCGTGCCTGGTCGAGCAGGCCGAGGAGTTTCGCGGCGTGCCCGAGGAGGCGCACCTCGGCGTCGTCGAAGGGGGCCGTGCCGCGGGCGATGGCGAGGACCGTGCCCGCCCCGCGCGCCGGGCCGAGGGAGATGAGCCGGGTGTGCGGACCCGACGACCGGCCGGACGCCGTGCCGTCGAGGGAGCTGTGGATGATCGCAGGGGCCAGGGCCTCGGCGGCCGTGGCGGGCGAGGCGGCGAGCACCCGGTGCGGATCGCTCACGAGGACCTGTACCTGCAGGGCGCGCGCGAGCCAGTCCGCGATGCGCTGCATCGCGCGCGGGTCGGCGAGTTCGGACGGCACCTGCTGCACCAGCGTGGTGAGCTGGCTGGCGCGCCACTCGGCCCCGGCGAGGCGGCTCTCCTGGAGGCGGTTGCGCGTCTTGGCCCACTCCCGCAGCGGGGCGGTGGTGACGAGCACCGGGACGGAGAGCGCGTGGGACAGGTCGCGGAGCACCTGGGGCAGCGGCTGGTGCGCGCCGGGCGCCAGGCTCACCACGAGACCGGCGCACTTGTCCAGGGCCAGTTGTTCCATGAGCGTCTCCAGGGCGACCTCCGCGCGGCCCCGGGTGCGGAACTGCAGCCCGGTGACCAGGACGAGGCATCCGGCGTCGAGGCGCCGCTGAGGCTCGCCCTCCAGCAGCTGCGACACGGTCAGGGCCGTCAGCCCGGCCACGCCGACGCCCTCGAACCGGGCCGTGTCGACACCTCCGGCGAAGGCGAGCTCCAGCTCCGCCCTGCCGACCAGCATGCCCAGCGTCAGCACGTCATCTCCCCCTTCTGCCCGAGGAGTTGGTGATGTCCCTCGACGGGGCTCACAGCCGCATGGTGTGCCGACGCGCTCTCTCTCGGGCTCGCCGACACGTCAACTCCAGCCGAAGCAAGCTCAGGCAGTGCACGGCGACTTGACCGGATTCCCGTCGGCTGTCGCCATGGACATACTCAAAGGGTTGCGCACACAGATTGCAAGCGACAAGGTGTGCACTGTCCACAAGTTGCGGAGAGTGCCGGAAGGAGGGTTCGTGGCCCGCGAAAGGTCAGGTCCGACCCTCGCGCATCTGGTTCTGGCCACCCGGCTCAAGATCCTGCGCGAGGCGGCGGGACTGTCGCGCAAGCAGGCCGCCGACGCCCTCGGCGCACACCCGGTCACCGTCCGCCGGATCGAGCAGGCCCAGACGTCCCTGGACGAGGGCCAGGTCCGCTCGCTCCTCGGGGCGTACGGGGCACCGGACGCGGAGATCGAGGAGTACCTCGGTAAGCTCGCGACCGCCAACCTGCCCGGTTGGTGGCATCCCTGGCGCTCCGTCATGGACCCCTGGCAACTCGACCTGATGAGCGTGGAATCCGCGACCAGCATCATCCGCACCTGGGAACCGGCACTCGTCCCCGCCCTCTTACGCACGCGGGCCTACGCCCGCGCCGTCGACGACGCCCTGCGGCCCGATCTCACGGCCGCCGCCAAGGAGGCCCGCACCGAACTCCTCATGGTGCGCCAGGAGCGGCTGCGCACCCAGCACACCCGGATCTGGGCCCTGATGTCGGCCGTGGCCCTGCACACCCGCGTCGGCGACGAAGGGGTCATGGCCGAGCAGCTGACGGCGCTGCGGGCCGCCGCCGAGCGGGCGGACGTGACCTTGCAGATCCATCCCCTCGACGGCCCCCCGCACGCCCTGACGGGCAAACCGGCCATCACCGTCTACCGCGTCGAGGCACCGGAGATCCCCGACCGGGTGGTCCGCGAGGGCGGCCCGGTCGGCGCCGCCGACATCTGGGACGCGCCCACCACCGTGACCGACTACCGCCTGCTCCTTGACTACTCCTGCGCGACCGCCCTCCATCCCGACAAGTCGAAAGAGGCACTGTCATGACCGAGCCGACGGACCCGCTGCAGATCGACACCTCCGTCGCCCACAGCGCGCGGGTGTGGAACTACTGGCTGGGCGGCAAGGACTGGTTCCCCGCGGACCAGGCCGCCGGTGACGCCTATCGCGACAAGTACCCCATGATCGAGCCGATGGCCCAGGAGTCCCGCGGCTTCCTCATACGCAGCGTCACCTGGCTGGCGCGGGAGGCAGGGATCAGGCAGTTCCTGGACGTCGGCGCCGGGCTTCCCACGGCCAACAACACCCATGAGGTCGCCCAGCGCATCGCGTCCGACTCCCGGGTGGTGTACGTCGACCACGACCCGCTCGTCCTGCTGCACGTCCACGCGATGCGCAAGAGCACGCCCGAGGGCGCGATGGACTACGTACTCGCGGACATGCGGGACACCGACGCCGTCCTGGAGGGCGCCGCCAAGACCCTCGACATGGACCGGCCCATCGCCTTAGTGATCAATGACGTCCTCGGCCACATCGTGGACTGGGACGAGACGCTGTCGCTGGTGCGCCGGCTCGTGGCCCGCCTCCCCTCGGGCAGCTATGTGTCCCTGAGCCACTCCACCGCCGCCGACGAGCGGCACCGGGAGGTCCAGGAGGAGTACAACAACTCCGGCGCGATCCCCTACATCTTCCGGGAGCCGGAGCAGACGATCGCCTTCTTCGACGGCCTCGATCTCGTCGAGCCCGGCTATGTCTCCTGGCCCAACTGGCGGCCCGACGCCACCACCGGCCGGCTCACGCAGCGGGCCGGCTGGGGCGGGGTCGCCCGGATCTCATGACGACCGGTGGCGCGGGACGTCCACAGCACCTCGCGGGGCCCGCGCCCACTCCCGCCGCACCGGACCCGGCGAGCCAGTGGGTGCAGCGGCTGACGCGGGCGGCGGCGCGCTCCGGCGCCGTCCTGATCGCCGAGGCCGCCGCGCTCGCCGACGGCTGGGCCGCGCTCGTGGACCCCTCGGTCGGCGCCGTCCACAGCACCCCCCGTACCGCGGGGCCCGACGGCGAGCGCGCCGCCGCCCACCCGCAGGCCCATCCGCACCTCACCGTGCGGCACGTGGGCGACGCCTCCGGTTCCGTCCTCGTCGTCGGCCCCGGGCGAGCGCCCTGCGCCCACGTCGCCCTGATCGCCCAGGCCACCGCCGACCTGCTGCGGGTGCGGGCCCGGCGGGCGGACGACGTGCGCGGCACCGAGCAGCGGCTGCACGCCGCCGTACTGAACCTGCTGCTGCACGGCCAACACGCCCTGGCCGCCTCCGTCCTGGGCGACGGCACCGCGACGCACGCCACCGTGTACCGCCTCACCGGGCGCACCGTGCACGCCGCCTACCAGGCCCTGTGGCGGGCCGCGCAGCCCGGCGCGTTCCTCGGCGGCCCCCGGATGCTGGTCTGTCTGGACGGGACGGAGCTGGTGGCCGTCGCCCGGCACGGCGCGCACGGCGATCACACGTCGGCGCGCACCCTCGTCGCGCGCATCGCCGAACGGCACCAGCTGACCGGGGGCGCGGCGGAACCCGCGCCGCTGGACATGTTCGCCACCGCCTGGTCCGAGGCCGGGGCCGCCCGACACAGCGCCACCGCGGGCCGCCTCGCCGCCGCGAGCGGCCTCGGCGCGGACGGGCTGCTCCGGGTCGTGCCGGACGACCGCCTCGGCGCCTGGTCCGCGGCCGTCCTGCGGCCACTGGACCGGGAGCAGCGCCGGACCCTGGAGGCCTGGCTGCGGTCGGGCTCGGCACTGACGGCCGCGCCCGCCCTCGATGTGTCCGAGGGGACGGTACGCGCACGGCTGCGCACCGCCGCGGGCCTCCTGGCCGTCGATCTCGACCACCCGACCGTCCAGGCGCAGTTGCTCCTCGCGCTGCGGGCGCCGGCCGCTCCCCTGCCCGTACCCGCGCAGGCCGCGTCCGCCCCGGCGACCGCTCCGGTCCTCCCGGGCGCACCGCTCCGGACGACCGCGCCGACCCGCCTCCGCACCGACCCGCCGCTGCCCACCGATCTGCTCGGCCCGCAGGACGCGGCCCGCTGGGCGTCCGGGCTGCTCGAACCGCTGGACACCCGCTTCCGCATCACGCTCCGGTGCTGGCTGCGCCATCGGGGCCGGACCGCGCCCGCGGCCGCCGAGCTGGGCCTGCACCGCTCCACCCTCACGGCCTGGCTCGCGGAGTGCGGCAAGCTCCTGGACCTGGAGCTGTCGTCGGCGACCATCAGGACGGAGCTGCACCTGGCCGCAGAGACGATCGCCACCCCCGCCGACACTCCGGCGGCGCTGCCGCGCCGTGGGGGCAGGACCTATCGAGGGGTGCAGCGGTAGGCGCAGTCGGTCGGGCGCGGGGGCATGCGCGTCGGCTCCGCGCACCACCACGAAGGGCTGCTGCGCCTGTCCGCCCGGCCGAGAAACATACACACGTGCATGTATGATTGTTGGCAGCGGACGGCATCCGCCTCCGCGCAGCAGGACTTCGACCAGCAGCAGGACTTCGACCATCCGATTCGACGGACCGAGCGGAGCAGTCATGCCGACCCCGGACGCGCGAGGCGAGGCGCGGGAGAGTCCGGCCGCACCCGACGACACCGGCCGACGCCCCACCCAGGCCGATCGCAGCGCGCGCTCGCGCACGGCGCTCCTGGAGTCGGCCGCCCGGGGCCTGTCCCGCCACGGCTACGGCCATCTCAAGCTGGAGCAGGTGGCCCGCGAGGCCGGTTACACGCGCGGCGCGCTCTATCACCAGTTCAAGGACAAGCAGGATCTGGCCCTGGCCGTGTGCGCGTGGTTCCGCGAGACCTACTGGCACGAGGTGGCGCGCTTCGTCGAGCAGGAACCGGAGCCCGTCGCGGCGCTGCTCACCCTCGCCCGCGGCCACGCCGTCTTCTGCCGCCGTGACGTGGCCCGCGTCCCGATCGCGCTGCGCCTCGAGTTCAGCGGACAGGACCATCCCGTCGGGCGCGAGGTCGAGCGGAACTACGAAACGCTCCTCACCCGCTGCGCCGGCCTCATCGACGCCGGGCGCGCGGCGGGCACGATTCCGCCCGGCCCGCCGACCAGGACCCTCGCGCTCGCCTTCGTCGGCGCGCTCGAAGGCACCGTGATCGCCCTCGCCGGCCAGGCCCCGGACGACGAGCTGCTCGCGGCCCGGGCCGTCGCGGGCGTACTCGGACTCGCCCCCTCACCATCCCCCTCGCCCTCGCCCTCGCCCGAATCGGACTAGCCCCCTCGTCGTCACTGAAAACCGAGCAGACGGAGGTTCCACGCATGAAGCTCCCCGACACCGCGCACACGTCCCGCCCCTGGCGGATCCACGAGATCACGGCCGACTTCCGTCTCTACGACGTGTGGGCCCTGCCGACGCCCGGAGGCCCCGACGACTTCCCGCACCTGGTGCGGCAGACCACCGGGGGCGACACGTCCGACAACCCGTCCTGGATCGCCCGCACGCTGTTCGCGATCCGCTGGAAGCTCGGGAAGCTGTTCGGCTGGGACAAGCCCGACTCCGGGGTCGGCGCCCGGGTGGCGACGCTGCGGGACCGGCTGCCGGACGATCTGCGCGACGGCCCCTTCGGGCCGGAATTCGACCGTCTGCCCTTCCGGTCGGTCTTCCTCACGGACGACGAGTGGGCGTCGGAGATGAGCAACCGGACCATGCACGGGGTGATGCACATGGGCTGGGTGCCGGACGGCAAGGGCGGCTATCGCGGTCAGATGGCCGTGCTCGTCAAGCCCAACGGCCTGTTCGGGAAGGCCTACATGGCCGCGATCGCGCCCTTCCGGCACTTGCTGGTCTACCCGCCCCTGATGCGCGGCATCGCCGCCGAGTGGCGGGCCGACCCGCCGCAAGGCACCAAGCCCACGGCCTAGTTCGCGACTGCGGCGTCCCGGCGGGTCGGGCCACACAGGAGCCAAGGGCACCCGCCGGGCGACCACTGGCCGGTACGCCTCTCCCGTCTTGTCATGTCCACACCTACCTTGGTGAGTCGAAGCGGTTCTGCGCAGCAGTCCGCTTCGGGCCGACCCCCCACCAAGGAGGCAACCGTGTTCAGACGCATCGTCGTGGCCGCCGCACTCGTGGCCACGACCATCCTGGTTCCCGTCGCGCCGACGGCGGCCGGCGAAACCGCGCCGCCGCGCGCCCAGACCGCTCCGATCCCCACCGTCGGCGAGGAGGAGGCGGTCCATCTCGAACTCGGGTCCCCGGGGAACCCCGCCCGGCAGGAGATCCGCCACCGCGGAGCGGCGTACGTGAAGGTGCACTTCGCCCGCCTCGCGCTGGCCCCCGGCGACTATGTGACGGTGGCGGACCCTGCCGGACGCGAGGTGCACACGTACCACGGCGATCCGACGCTGAAGGCCGCCGCGCGCGGCGACTCCGGCTTCACGCGGCACGGCGCCACCGGCTTCGCCGCGATGTCGGTCGACGGCGACACCGCCGTGGTCACCCTGCACACCCGCGGCGCGCGAGGCTCGAAGGCCTCGATCGACCGCTACTGGCGCGGCTACGACAAGGCGGAGATCACCGCCAAGAACCCGCCCAGCGTGTGCGGCGCCGACGGCCGCCGTGACGCGGTCTGCTACAAGACCAGCCACCCCACGGAGTACAACGCGTCGCGCGGCGTGGCCCGCATGCTGAAGAACGGCGGCGGCTGGTGCACGGCCTGGCGCGTGGGCCGGGGCAACCACATGATGAGCAACAACCACTGCGTCAAGACACAGGCCGAACTCGACACCATCGAGGTGCAGTTCGACTACGACTGCGCGACCTGCGGCGGCAACGATCCGCGCCCCGGCACCAAGGTGGGCGCGAACGCCCTGCTCCGCACCTCGGCGGCTCTCGACTTCTCGCTGTTCAGCGTGGACAACTTCGACCAGATCACCAAGTTCGGCACGCTGTTCCTCGAGACCCGCGCGCCGGTCTCGGGCGAGCGGGCCTACATCGCCGGTCACGGCGACACCAAGCCGAAGCGCATATCCCTCTACGAGGAGGGCGACGGCGGCGCCTACTGCGGCATCAGGAACCCCCAGCTCGGCACCGAGGACGTCGGCTACTCCTGCGACACCTCGGGCGGCAACTCCGGCTCCCCGGTGGTGGCCGGATCCTCGCACAAGGTGATCGCCCTGCACTGGGGCGGCTCCTGCCCGCACAACGTGGGCACGCGCATGGACAAGATCTATCCGCAGATCCAGGACCTGGTGGACAACCGCCCCTAGCCGACGGTGCCCGAGCCCGGGAGCCGGGCCACGTGGGCATCGAACCAGACGCCCTGAACCGGACGTCCTGAACCCGACGTTCCGTCCCGGACGCCCCGACCGGGGCGTCCGGATCACGGCCCGCGAGGTGTCGGCGGCGGCTCCGTGCGGGAAGGAAGACCGGCGTGACTGATTCTGGTTCTGAGCGTGTGTCCGACGTCCGTACGGAGAGCGGGACGGTCCGCGGGCGGTGGGAAGGCGGGGTGGCCGTCTTCCGGGGCATCCCGTACGCGCAGCCGCCGGTCGGCCCCCTGCGGCTGGCGCCGCCCGCGCCCGCGCTGCCGTGGGAGGGCACGCGGCACGCCGACGCCTTCGGCGAGTCTCCCCCGCAGTCCCAGGCCTTCGGCCCCATGGGAGGGCCCGAGAGCGCGGCGGGATCCGGGGACTGGCTGACGGTGAACGTCTGGACACCCGATCCGGGCGCGGCGGGGCTGCCCGTGCTCGTGTGGATCTACGGCGGGGTGTATCTGTTCGGCACCTCCGACGGCCCGACCTATGACGGCACGGAGCTCGCCCGGCGCGGCGCCGCGGTCGTCACCTTCAACTACCGCCTGGGCGCGGAAGGTTACGGCCACTACGAGGGCGCGGTGCCCAATCGCGCCCTGCTGGACCAAGTGGCCGCGCTCCAGTGGGTGCGGGACAACATCGCGGCCTTCGGCGGCGACCCGGGCCGGGTGACGGTCTTCGGGGAGTCCGCGGGCGCGGGCGCGATCGCCGCGCTCCTTGCCATGCCCCGCGCGAACGGGCTCTTCCACCGAGCCGTGGCACAGAGCGTGCCGGGCCCCTTCTACAGCGCCGCCCTCGCCGCGGACGTCGGGACCGCCGTCGCGGCCGAGCTGGGGGCGGCCCCGACGGCGGCCGCCTTGGCCGCGGCGACCCCCGAGGCGCTGCGGGACGCGGCCGACGCGGTACTGCACAAGATCGCCCAGTACGAGCCTCAGTGGGGGCAGGCGGCACGCGCGCGCATGCCGTTCGCTCCTGTGGTCGACGGCGAGGTGCTGCCCCGCTCGCCCTGGGAGGCGCTCCGGGCGGGGCAGGGCGCGGATGTGACCCTGATGGCCGGTCACACCCGGGACGAGACGAGGCTGTTCACCGCGCTGTCGGGGCAACTCGGCCTGGTCACACGGGAGGAGGCCGAGGAGACGCTGGCCTGGTTCGCTCCCGGGGACGCCGGTCGGCGCGCCTACCGGACGGGGCAGGCGGCGGACGACCCGACCACGCTGCGGGACCTGGTGATGTCGGACTGGCTGTTCCGCATGCCCAGCCTCCATCTGGCCCAGGCCCACGCCGAGGGCGGCGGCTCGACGTACGCGTACGAACTCGCCTGGGAGGCGACCGGGATGGGCGGCGTCCTCGGCGCCTGCCACGGGCTCGACGTACCGCTCGTCTTCGGCACGCTGCACGGCGGGATCGCCACGCTGCTCCTGGGCGACGCACCGTCCGACGAGGCCGTCTCGCTCTCGGACCGGTTGGGGGCCGCGTGGACGGCGTTCGCCGCGACCGGCGACCCGGGCTGGGCCCCGTACCGGGTCGAGGAGCGCCTTACCCGTGTCTTCTGCGCGGAACCGCACACGGCTCCCTACCCGGAGGAGGCGTCCCGTCTGATCTGGGCGGACCATGTGTTCGCCACGCTGGACACGACTCCGACGGCGGACTGAGCCCGCCCCGGCGTCCTCACGCGGGATTGCAGCACTCATGCGTCGGGGTGGGTCACCGGGATCGGTGGAGCAGGTGCCGTTGCTGCCGCTGAGGCTGTCGGCGCCGGAGTATCCGGCAGTACCTATTCCGCCCCCTCGGACGGCCAGTTCTGCCGCCAGAGGCCACGTCCCACGATGTGCTGGAGCTCCCGCACGAACTCGCGGCGCGCCTGCTCCGTCATGTGGCCGCGCACCACGAGCCAGGTGAACCGTCCCTGGCTCTCCACCGGAACCACGGCCCTGCCGCCCGGCAGCCAGTCGACGAACTCCATGTCGAATTCCGCGCGCGGCTCACCCGGCTCGCCCGCCTCGTCGCATCGCTGCGCCTTGTCGTCTGCCATCTCAGCCCTTCACGGCCACACTCGTCACCGCCGCACGACAGAGACCGTGAACGGTGGGATCCGGCTGCGCCCCTGGACAGCGGGTCACCGACTGTGCCACACCGACCACCCGGCGGCCAGAGCGAGTCACCACGTACGGGTGCCCGGCGCTAATCCGGCGCGCCCTCGCTGCGGGCCCGCCTGCGGGCGAACGTCTCCGCGATGTCCGCCAGTTGCCGGCGCTCGGCGTCCGACATCTCCTCGATGTGCGCGGCGAGCACCCGCGTCGTACGGTCCGCGCTCCATACGTACGCGGTCAAACCGAGGAACTGCGCCGCCGCGGCCTCCTGGAGCACCCGCAGCGGCAGCGCGAGGCCCGTCGCCAGGGCGCGCAGCAACGCCGGGGGCGGGGCGTCGATCCCCCGGCTCTTCTCCACCTTGGAGATCCACCCGAACCGGGCCTGCTCACCGGTCTCCGGGTCGACGGACCGTGCCTCCAACTCCCGGAGGCTGATGCCCAGCTCGGCCCTGCGCTCGCGCACGAGGTCGTTGAAGTCCGTCCGGTCCTGCTCGCCCATGAGGCTCATCCTGCCTGCTTGTCGGCCTGCCCCTTCCTACGCCACCCGTGGTGGGTGCGCCATCCCCTCGCGGGCCCGGGAGGCGAATCCGCAAAACCGCGTGCGTTTTCGTAGACGTCCTGTATACGAGAAGGGAACGGCCGAGAAGCAGTCAACGCCGACGAAAGAGGCGCCGATGACGTGGGCACACATCGATGAGCGGTTCCCGTGGAACTGGAGGGTGCGGTTCCTGTCCGACGGGGCGTTCCGTCTCTACGTGTCCGCGATCTGCTGGTCGGCCGCGAACCCCACCGACCGCGTCATCACGTCGAGGGAACTCAGGCTCGTGGTCGACGCGCGGGCTCCGCGGCGCCAGGCCGAGGAACTCGTCGCGGCCGAGCTCTTCGAGGAACTCCCCGGCGTCGGCTGGCGCGTCCACGACTACCACGACTAGGGCCTGTCCGATGGGTCGGCGTGGCGCCGCGCCGACC